>CAMLUN010000030.1 GCA_946487795.1 uncultured Lactobacillus sp.
CCATTTGATGTTCATGTAATTCCTGTAAATGCCAAGAAAGCAGATCAAATGGAAATGGCAAATGAACTTACAGTGGCTCTTGAAAAGGCTGGTTATGATGTCTTAGTAGATGACCGTAAGGAACGTGCTGGTGTTAAGTTTGCCGACTCTGACTTAATTGGGATTCCAATTCGAATTACTGTTGGTAAGAAGGCTTCAGATGGTATTGTTGAAGTTAAGATCCGGAAAACCGGTGAAACAGTTGAGGTTAAGACTGAAGAAGTCGTTAATACTGTTGCTATCTTGCTCAAGCAACTTAGTGGACAAGACAATGCTGAAGCTAAATAATTAGTCTAATCATTAATTGGTGGTGACGATGGTAGAATTTAATTTATCAACGCGCCACTTTTTTATTGTAGGAGGATAAAAAGTGAGTTTATCACGACAAGAATTATTTCAAAAGCTACTTGAACAAATTCACTTTCCCGAAAAAGATAACCCTGCCTTTCGTGATGCAAAGGTTCAATCTGTCGTAGTTCATAAGGATTCGCGTCTATGGGAATTTCATTTAATGCTCCGACAGCCGTTACCATTTAACCTTTTTAGTGAATTTTCAAACGCGTTAACAATGGGTTTTCGGGATATTGCTAATACGCGAGTGAAAATTAGTAGTCCAATGACCGATCTTGATCCCAAGCTAATTGGTGATTACTGGGAATATGTAGTCCGCCAAACAGCTCCCGATTCACCGATGACTCAGCAAGTTTGTACACAGACATCACCTGAAGTTAGGGATGGTCGGGTAACTCTTGTTATTGAAAATGAGATGATGAAGGACTTCCTTACTAAAAATGTCTTAGGAAAGATTGAAGAGGATTATGTTGACCTTGGTTTTCCTAAATTTCGGATTCACCCGTTCGTCGATGAATCTGCTTCGGAAGCCCGGATTAAGGAACTAAAGGCTAAGCATGAAGCGGATGATGCTGCCCTTGCTGCTAAGGCGATGGAACAGATTAAAAAGAATAATGTTGCTAAAAAGAAAAAGCAGCAAAGCAACGTGGCACCTGCCGATGGACCTGTTCAACTTGGTCGGGTAATTAATGATTCCCAAGAAGTTAAGCAGATGAAAGATATTGCTGAGGAAGAGCGTTCGGTTGTTGTTGAGGGATATGTCTTTAGCACTGAAGTACGGGAACTACGCTCAGGTCGGCAATTATTGACATTTGAAATTACTGACTATACTTCTTCGTTTGCGGTAAAGAAGTTCTCCCGTAATGAAGCTGATGAAGCCCAATTTGCAAATATCAAAGAGGGAATGTGGCTTAAAGTTCGTGGCCCGGTGCAAGAAGATACGTGGATGCATGATTTAGTTATTAATGCTTTTGACATTAATGAAATTAAGCATGAAGAGCGTCAGGATAAGGCGCCAGCTGATGATAAGCGAATTGAATTACATGCTCATTCAGAAATGAGTCAAATGGATGCCACTAATTCAATTACCGAATTAGCTAACCGTGCTCATTCGTGGGGCCAGCCTGCAATTGCAATTACTGATCATGCGGACGTTCAAGCATTTCCAGAAGCATTCAAGGCGGCTAAAAAAACAGGGATCAAAATGCTTTACGGTGTGGAAGCAAACGTGGTTGATGACGGGATCCCGTTAGTGTATAACGAAAATGATACACCGCTAGATGGTCAGACATATGTTATCTTCGATATTGAAACGACGGGACTTTCAGCAATTTATGATAAGGTGATTGAACTTTCTGCTTCGAAGATGAAAGATGGTGAAGTCTTGGAGCGGTTCGATGAATTTATTGATCCTGGTTTCCCCCTTTCTGAACAGACAACTAACCTAACATCAATTACTGATGAGATGGTTCAAGGTTCAAAAAGCGAGGAAGAAGTCTTCAGAATGTTTAGGGACTTCTGTGAAGGGTGTATTATTGCTGGTCACAACGTTTCCTTTGATATGGGATTCATGAATACCGGTTATCGTCGTCATAATATGGAAGAGATTACGGCCCCCGTTATTGATACTTTGCCGTTAGCACGATTTCTCTATCCGCATATGCGTGGATACCGTTTGAATACCTTAAGTAAGAAATTCAAGGTTGCTCTTGAACACCACCACCGAGCAAATTACGATGCTGAGGCAACAGGGAAGCTGCTGCATATCTTCTTAAAGGATGCGGAAAAACGGTATGGAATTAAATTAATCAGTGATTTGAACAAACATATGACTGATAACGATGCTTACCGGCATGCACGGCCATTTCATGTTACGATTCTTGCCCAGACTCAAGCAGGGCTGAAAAACCTCTATAAGTTGGTTTCACTGTCTAACGTTAAGTATTTTGCGCGAGTACCGCGGATTCCGCGTAGTGTTCTAACTAAGTTTCGCCAGGGACTCCTTTTGGGCACTGCCTGCTCTTCTGGTGAAGTATTTACCGCAATGATGGAAAAAGGATTTGCTGAAGCTGAGCGCAAGGCTAAGTATTATGACTTTATTGAAGTTCAGCCGAAACCTAATTACCAGCCATTATTAGAGCAGAAGGTCATTGCTGATGATGCCCACTTGGAAGATATTCTGAAGAACATGGTTAAACTAGGTGAAAACTTAAAGAAACCAGTTGTCGCAACGGGGGATGTCCACTATTTGGATGCTCACGATGCCATTTACCGTAAGATCCTCATCAATTCTCAAGGTGGTGCTAATCCGCTTAACCGGACTAGAAGACCAGATGTTCATTTCAGAACAACAGATGAGATGCTCAATGAATTTAGTTTTCTTGGTGCTGATAAAGCACATCAAATCGTTGTCACAAATACCCATCAGGTTGCTGATATGATTGATGACGGCATTTGCCCAGTCAAGGATAAGCTTTACACTCCCCATATGAAGGGAGCAGAACAAGAAATTCAAGATCGTACTTGGGACACTGCTAAGAAATGGTATGGTGATCCGTTACCAAAGATTGTTCAAGACCGGGTTGATCTTGAGTTAAATAGTATTGTTAAAAACGGGTTCTCGGTAATTTATCTGATTGCTCAACGGCTAGTAGCAAAGTCAAATAAGGACGGTTATTTGGTAGGTTCTCGGGGATCCGTTGGTTCAAGTGTGGTTGCTACGCTTTCTGGAATCACAGAGGTTAATCCGTTGCCGCCACACTACCGATGCCCTAAGTGTCATTATTCTCATTTCTATACCAAGGGTGAATATAGTTCAGGATTTGACCTTCCAGAAAAGAAGTGTCCTAAGTGCGGGACACTGCTGGTTAAGGATGGTCATGATATTCCGTTCCAAACTTTCTTAGGATTTAAGGGAAATAAGGTTCCGGATATTGATTTGAACTTCTCCGGAGACTATCAGCCAATTGCTCACAACTACATGAAAGTGCTATTCGGTGAAAAGAATGTCTTTCGTGCTGGAACAATTGGTACTGTCGCCGATAAGACTGCCTATGGTTATGTTAAGGCTTATGAACGTGATACAGATAAGCAGTTCCGGGGAGCAGAAGAGGACCGGCTTTCTCATGGTGCTACCGGTGTTAAACGAACGACAGGACAGCACCCAGCCGGAATTATTATTGTTCCTGATGATATGGAGATTTACGACTTTACGCCAGTTCAATACCCAGCTGATGATCAAGAAGCGGCTTGGGAAACAACCCACTTTGATTTCCACTCCATTCACGATAATATTTTAAAGATGGATATTTTAGGTCATGATGATCCGACGATGATTCGTGCCTTGCAAGATTTATCCGGGGTTGATCCACAAACTATTCCGATGAATGATCCGGGCGTAATGAGTTTATTCTCTAGTCCCGAGGCGTTAGGAGTAAGCGAAGAACAGATCCAGAGTAAAACGGGGACTCTTGGTTTACCAGAATTCGGGACCCGTTTTGTTCGGGGAATGCTTGAGGATACCCACCCAAAGAACTATTCGCAACTCCTGCAAATATCTGGACTTTCTCACGGAACGGGCGTGTGGTTGGACAATGCTCAAGAGTTAATTAAGCAAGGTGTCGCAACAATTGCCAATGTGATCGGATGTCGGGACAACATTATGACCGACTTAATTCACTATGGCCTTGATTCTGAAACCTCATTCCAAGTGATGGAATCAGTTCGTCACGGTCGGGGAATCCCTGATGATTGGCAAAAGAAAATGCGTGAGGCTAACGTTCCGCAATGGTACATGGATTCATGCTTGAAGATTAAATACATGTTCCCACGAGCACACGCGGCCGCCTATGTTTTGATGGCATTACGGATTGCCTACTTTAAGGTATACTTCCCGCTTGTTTATTACTGTGCCTTCTTCTCTGTTCGTGCTGATGATTTTGATGTGGTTGCAATGTCACACGGTAAAGACGCTGTTAAGACACGGATGAAAGAGATTAATTCTCAAGGAAACGATGCAAGTGCTAAGGACAAGAGTTTATTGACGATCCTTGAATTAGCTAATGAAATGTTAGAGCGGGGCTTTAAGTTCAAGATGGTTGATCTTGAGCGATCTGATGCAAGTAACTGGTTAATTGATGGTAACACATTAATTGCTCCATTCCGCGCAGTTCCTGGTTTGGGATTAAACGTTGCCAAGCAGATTGTTGCTGCTCGTGAAGAAAAGAAGTTCTTATCGAAGCAAGATCTAGCTGAGCGAGGAAAGGTTTCGCAGACAATTATAGATTTTCTTACCCAGAATCATGTCTTGGACGGACTGCCGGACGAGAACCAATTAAGCCTGTTCTAGGGATAGTTGCTTGCTAGTTTAGTGAGTTCATGCTACAATTAATTATGGTAAATAACTCGTTGGAGTGAGCAGAGATGCTCGCTCTTTTTATTGCAAATAATGGAGGTGACGCAGTTGAGCAATGTCGTTGAAATAGTAAGCGGATTAGCTAAGCCGATTTTAGCCAAACATGATTGCTACCTTTACGATCTTGAATTCGTTAAGGAAGGTAAAAGCTGGTACTTACGGGTTTATGTTGATAAGGATGGGGGAGTTACCCTAGAAGACTGTGCTGATATTAGTGATGAATTGAGTGAGGCGCTTGATAATACCGAGCCTGATCCAATTCCTCAGGCATATTTCCTTGAGGTATCTTCTCCTGGTGCCGAACGTCCATTGAAGAAGGAAGCTGATTATGAGCGGGCAATCAATGATTACATTCACGTTTCCCTTTACCAGCAGATAGAAGGAAAAAAGGCATACGAGGGAACGCTGGTTGAACTTACGCCTGACGAACTAACATTGGAATACATGGATAAGACTCGTCAGCGTCGAATTAAGATTGAACGTAAAATGATCGCGCAAGCACGATTAGCAATCGACTTTAGCAAGATTTAAAGGGAGTGTTAAAAGGTGAGCAAAGCAAAAACAAACACTGAAATGATCGCTGCTCTTGATTACTTAGAGAAAGAAAAGGGAATCAAGAAGGAAATTGTTATTGAAGCCTTAGAACAGGCTTTGGAACTCGCATATAAGCAAAATTATGGTGAAAAGAACGTTGAAGTTGACTTTGACGGGGTTACTGGTAATATCAAGGTTTATGCTGTTAAGACGATTACCGATAACGAAGACCTGGTTGAGGAAGATGATAACGAGTATATGAGCCTTGCTGATGCGCGGAAGTTGCCACATGGTCAAGGATACGATGTTGGTGATGAGATTCGTGAAGAAGTTACACCACGTGATTTTGGCCGAATTGCAGCCCAAACAGCAAAGCAAGTGGTAATGCAACGGTTACGCGAAGAAGAACGCAAGATCATCTATAATAAGTACAAGACTTATGAGAATGAAATCATTACCGGTGAAGTTTCTCGTGAGGACAAACGCTTTACTTGGGTTGACCTTGGTGATGGTGTTGAAGGTGCCATGGGTTACCGGGACAAGATGCCTAATGAACACTACCACATTCATGACCGGATCCAAGTTTACGTTTCAAAAGTAAATGATGATCGTCATGGCCCACAAATCTTTGTCAGCCGGACAGCTCCAGAATTATTGAAGCGGCTATTTGAACGAGAAGTTCCGGAAATCAAGGACGGGACAGTGTTAATTGAAAATATTGCCCGTGAAGCTGGAGATCGTGCTAAGGTAGCTGTTTATTCTAACGATCCAAACGTTGATCCTGTTGGTACTTGTGTTGGTCCTCGTGGTTCACGTGTTCAAGCGATTGTTAATGAGCTTGATGGCGAGAACATGGATATTGTTGAATATGTTAAGGATCCGGCTCAATTTATTGCTAATGCCCTTAACCCGGCAGAAGTTTTAGACGTTATTTTTAATGAACCGGAAGCTCCAGTTACTGAAGAACAACCAGAAGAAAATTCAACTGATGATTCTGTAACGGAGACTAGCGACACACCAACTGAAGCAGAGAGTACTGAAGAAGAACCGGTCGTAACAACTGAAGAGCGTTCATGCACAGTTGTAGTTCCTGATAGTCAGCTCTCACTTGCAATTGGTAAGCGAGGTCAAAATGCCCGGTTGGCTGCTCGATTAACAAAGTATAAGATCGATATTAAGCCGGCTTCTGAGATGGAAGACAATACTGATACACTCGAAGAAGAAACTGACGCTTCAGAAGATTAAAGCAGCGGGGTGAAATAAATGAAAAAGAGAAAAGTGCCGATGCGTAAAGATATTGTTACTGGCGAAATGATGCCGAAGCGACAATTGATCCGAGTAGTTAAGAATAAGGAAGGTGAAGTTACTCTTGATCCGACCGGTAAAAAGTCTGGTCGGGGAGCCTACATTGCGGTAGATGTAGAGATTGCTAAACGAGCAAAAGAAGAAAAAACTTTCGAAAAAGCCTTTCATGTTAAGTTGGATGATTCATTCTATGATGAATTGATTCAATACACGGATCATCTTCAAGCACGACAAGCTTTATTTGGTAACAATGAAAAATAATCAACAATCCGTTTTAAACTTACTCGGATTAGCACGCCGCGCCAAACAACTTCAAAGTGGCGAGGGCAGTGTCTTAAAATTAATTCAAACAGAAAAAGCCCAGTTTGTTTTCTTAGCTCAGGATGCTGGATCAGCAACACTAAAGAAGTTTACGGATAAATGCACCTTTTACAGGGTTCCACTCTGTACGCTTTTTACTAAAAAACAACTAAGTCAAGCAATTGGACAGTCAAGAACTGTTATTTGTGTAACGCAATCTGGATTTGCAAGAAAGTTTGAGGAACTACTAACGATGAATTAAGGAGCGTGAGTACATGGCCAAAGAACGAATTTATGAATTAGCCAAAGAACTCAAGATGCCAAGCAAGAGCCTTGTAAAGGTAGCTAAGGATCAAGGAATGGATATTAAAAGCCATATGTCATCTGTGACACCTGATCAAGCACAAAAGTTACGCCAAGTTGTTAAGGGGAACAACCAAAAGGGCGCTAACCAGTCAAAACAACAGGCTAAGCATCACGAAAAGAATTCTCAGGCAAAAGCAGGTCATAAGGGAAATCAACAATCAACCAATCAAGCTAACCATAACAAGAAAAATGAACATCATGATCAAAAGCACCATGATAAGAACCATTCTTCTAAGCAAACTAACCAAAACAATAACCGTCATCAAAATGACAATAACGGCCGCTTTGGTGGCAGCTTGAATGAATCTGGTCGAAAGGGTAAGCGGTTTAACAAGAAGAACAAGAAGCGGAACAAGAAACATAACAATAATGGTCGTCTTCGTGAGGTTAAGCACCAACAACCTACTCAGCGAAAGGATAAGCCATTACCGGATGTCCTTGAATATACCGAGGGAATGAATGCACAAGATCTTGGAAAGATTTTGCACCGTTCACCAGCCGAAATTATTAAAAAGCTCTTTATGCTCGGTGTAATGATTAATCAAAACCAGTCCTTAGATAAAGATACGATTGAATTGTTAGCTACTGATTATGGTATTGAAGCTAAGGAAAAGGTTGAAGAAGATATTTCAGATATCGACAAGATGTTTGAAGAAGAGCAAAATAACACGGATCACTTAGTTTATCGTCCACCGGTTGTTACTGTTATGGGACACGTTGACCATGGTAAGACTACGTTGCTTGATAAGCTTCGTCACTCACATGTTACTGAACATGAAGCTGGGGGAATTACTCAGGAGATCGGTGCTTACCAAGTTCATTACAAGGATAACCTAATTACATTCTTGGATACGCCAGGACACGCTGCCTTTACTGAAATGCGTGCTCGGGGTGCTAATATTACTGATATTACCGTGTTGGTTGTTGCCGCTGATGACGGTGTTATGCCACAGACTGTTGAAGCTATCCACCACGCTCAAGCCGCTAAGACACCGATTATTGTTGCAGTTAACAAGATCGATAAGCCAGGTGCCAATCCAGAACGGGTAATTGAGGAATTAGCTAAGTACAACCTGATTCCAGAAGACTGGGGTGGTGACACGATCTTTGTTAACATCTCAGCTAAGTTTGGGAAGAATATTGATGAATTGCTTGATATGATTCAACTCCAAGCTGAAATGATGGAATTGAAGGCTAACCCAGATCAAAACGCTGCTGGTTCCGTTGTTGAAGCACGACTTGATCAAGGTAAGGGTTCCGTTGCCACTGTTCTGGTACAACAAGGAACTTTACATGTTGGTGACCCAATTGTTGTTGGAAATACCTATGGTCGTGTTCGGACAATGACAAACGAAAATGGTCGGCGAATTAAGGAAGCTACCCCATCAACTCCTGTCGAGATTACTGGGCTTAATTCTGTTCCGGAAGCTGGGGATCGCTTTATTGTCTTTGACGATGAAAAGACCGCCCGTGCTGCTGGTGAGAAGCGTGCAGAACAAGCACAAGAAGAAGAGCGGAAGCGGACTTCTCACGTTACATTGGACAACTTATTTGATACGATGAAGAAGGGACAAATGAAGACCCTCCCATTAATCATTAAGGCCGATGTTCAAGGTTCAGTAGAAGCACTTAGTCAAAGTCTTCAAAAGATTAAGGTTGATGGTGTTCGGGTCGATATAATTCACCAAGCTGTTGGTGCAATTAATGAATCCGATGTAACATTAGCTGAAGCTTCTAATGCCGTTATTATTGGTTTCAATGTTCGGCCAACTTCACTTGCTAAATCGTTAGCTGATTCAAATAAAATTGATATTCGTCTCCACCAAGTGATCTACAACGCAATTGAAGAAGTTGAAGACGCAATGAAGGGGATGCTTGAACCGGTTTATAAAGAAGAAACTATTGGTCAAGTTGAAGTTCGGCAAATCTACAAGGCTTCTAAGGTCGGGACAATTGCTGGGGGAATGGTAACTTCTGGTAAGATTACACGTGATTCTAAGGTTCGGCTTGTTCGTGACGGAATCGTCGTTTATAGCGGTGAACTTGGTAGCTTGAAGCGGTTCAAGGATGACGTTAAAGAAGTTAAGGCCGGCTTTGAATGTGGTTTGACAATTCAAAACTACAATGACATTAAGGAAAATGATGTTATTGAAGCCTACCAAATGAAAGAAGTACCAGTTAAGTAAACCGAGGTGAATAAAATGCCTAATAAACAATATCGAGTTGATCGGTTAGCTCAAGAAATTCAGCGCGAGGTTGACGATATTCTTTTGAAGCGAGTTCGTGACCCGCGTGTACAAGGGGTAACCATTACTGGTGTAGATGTTACTGGTGATCTTCAACAAGCAACCATCTATTACAGTATCTTGTCCGACAAGGCTTCTGATATGGAAAAGGTTCAAGCCGGGTTAGACAAGGCAACTGGATTGATTCGGAGTGAATTGGGTGCACTGTTGAACATCTTCAAAACACCTGAAATTAAATTTGAACGAGATAAATCAATTGCCTATGGAAGTCGAATTGATCAGCTGATCAATAAGCTTCACCAGCAAGAACAAGATAAGTAATTAAGGATGAACGAGCTGGGAGCTTTCTCTTAGTTCGTTTTTTTATGGAGAGAATCATATGGATGGAATTATTCCCTTGTACAAGGAACGTGGAATGACGAGCTTTGATTGTGTCAGTCGTTTGCGGCGGATACTAAAGACAAAGAAAATCGGTCATTCAGGGACGCTGGATCCCTCTGTTGATGGTGTTTTGCCAATCTGTATTGGTAATGCGACTAAAGTAGTAGAATACTTGATGCAGTCGGGTAAAGAATACCAGGGAGAGCTAGTAATCGGAAAAGCGACAACGACTGAAGATTTTGATGGTGAAATAGTTGAAACTAAACCAGTCGAAACTCCAATTAGTAGTGAACTAATTAAGGAAGCAATGCAGAAAATGACGGGAGAAATCATTCAGATTCCGCCGATGTATTCTGCCGTCAAGGTGAATGGAAAGCGTCTTTATGAGTATGCCCGTGCCGGTGAAACCGTGGAACGACCACGACGTAAAGCGTTGATTAGTAGTTTTGCCCTGTGTCGAAACGAGTATGATTCAGAACATCAAGAACAACACGTTTATTTTAAGGTAAAGTGTAGTAAGGGGACTTACATTAGAACGCTTGTCGCTGACTTAGCGCGTTCGCTTGGCTATCCTGGTGCGATGAAATGGCTAACCAGGCTTGAAAGTGGTGGCTTTACGCTTGACCAGACCCTGAGCTTAAATGATATTCAAGATGCGGTAGCTCACCAAACAATTAATCGCCATCTTTATCCAATTGACTATGCATTGAAAGACTATCCAGCAGTAGAATTAACTCCGGTACAATGGCATTCTGTTCAGCATGGTGGTTGGCTTAAGAAAGATGAGCTGCAGACAGTGGCAAATGAAGTGGTCCTGAAATATGACGGATCGACTAAAGCGCTATATCATCTAACGTCCCAAGGATATAAACCAACAAAGATGTTCTCTGTGAAGTGAAGGAGGAAGGAAAAGTGGAAGTAGTAAGAATCCACCACCCATTGCAGAAAGAGTTAGTGCCTGCAGGTCCAGTAGTGCTCGCAATGGGCTTCTTCGATGGTGTTCATCGTGGTCACCAGCAAGTGATTAATACTGCTAAAAAGATCGCTGAAGAAAAAGATCTTCCGTTAGCAGTATTAACCTATGATCACGCGCCCGGAATCGTTTATCAACAATATCCTGGTGGCTTTAAATACCTGTCAACAACATCACGAAAGCTAGATCTTTTAAAACAATTAGGTGTTGATTTGGTATATCTGGTTAGCTTTACTTCTTCATTTGCGAATCTTTCACCACAAGAATTTGTCGATCAATATTTAATAGGCTTTCACGCGAAAACAGTGGTGGCGGGATTCGATCATACTTATGGCAAAGCTGCGGTGGCAACGATGGCACGTTTACCGGAGTATGCTAACGGTCGATTTAACGTAATCACGGTTCCTAAGTTTACTGGTAATGGTAAACAAAAGATTGGTTCACGGGTTATTCGTAAAGCCATTGATCAGGGGGATGTTGAGTTGGCTAACCAGATGCTAGGTTATTATTACATGACAACGGGAATTGTTGTTCATGGCTTGGCACGAGGGCGAACACTGGGCTTTGCTACAATTAACGTTGAAACTCCTGAAGGTGAACGTCTTCCTGGTATTGGCGTATACACAGTTCAAGTGCAAATTGGTCAGAAATGGTACGGCGGAATGGCAAGTGTTGGTCACAACATTACTTTCGGTGATCAAAATAAGCTTACTGTTGAGATATACCTTTTCGACTTTGACCAATTGGTATACGGTGAGGAAGTTAAGGTTCGGTGGCTTTATTATCAACGTGGTGAAATGAAATTTAGTGGTGCTGATGAGCTTGTTGACCAGATGAAGCAGGATGAACAATTGGCGCGACAGAATTTACAAAAAATTGTCCCTGGTATAAAGCAGCCATTAGTTTAGAGATAACTTAATTTTTTCAATTGAAATAGTAAGGGGGAGAGAGACAGAACTAGCTCGCTAGTTCGTTTTCGAACCCCCACAAGCACAAATAGGGATTCAGCGTTCGGATTTTCCGAGCACTGAATCCCATTTGTGTACTGCGTCGTTTGTATTTTATCTAGGTAATATAACTTATGTCACAACCCCCTTTTTCCACTATCAATGACGACTTGCTCGATGATTAGTTGATTGACTAATTTTATGAACGTGTCGCTTAAACTTCATACCGCCGTCCGTGACTAACTTGAAGTGGCGCATTTTAGCGTTGAACGGCCGGTTTGATAGTCGAATTGAAATCCAGCGACGCATGATTTCTGTCATTTCATCAAGCTCTTTACTAAGGCGATCGTTATTGGCTTTAACTACGGCATCGTGGATATCGGTTTGTAATCGATTAATCAAATTATTGTGATAGTCAAGCAACTCCCTTGTTAGCGGGGCATTCCGATAACTATTGAAGAGCTTCTGAATAATCCGCATAGCATCTTCGGGACCACTTGGCTGAATAAATCGTTGCTTCTTATGTTTCATTGAAAAACTCCTAGATTTTATTTGACGTTTCTTGACTTTTACTATTCAGATTGTTATATTATACATGTGTTTAGCACTTAACCCTATAGAGTGCTAAAAGGGGAAGTGATACAAATGCTAACACAGCGTCAAAACAAGATCCTGCAAGCGATTGTACGTCAATATACCGCAACAGGTCAACCTGTTGGTTCAAAACACCTGGCAGAAAAATTACCTTTTAAGGTGAGTTCTGCTACGGTTCGAAATGAAATGGGCGTTCTTGAAGAAGCTGGTTTTGTTACCAAGGAACACTCATCTTCAGGACGGGTACCTTCTAAAAAGGGGTATCGTTATTATGTTGACCATTTGCTTGATCCAGAGGTTATTACTGATAACGATTTAGTAGTAATCCAAAATTCACTAGGAACAAGTTTTCAAAAGATTGATGAGATCATTTCGCACTCGGCTGATATTTTATCTGATCTTACTTCCTATACAGCCTTTACACTAAAGCCCGAACAAGCTGATGTTCGGTTGAGCGGTTTTCGGGTTGTTCCGTTAGGTAATCGAAAGGTGATCGCCATTTTAGTTACTGATAGCGGTGATGTCGAAAGTCAGGCATTTACGTTACCACGAAATTACGATACAGATGCTCTGCAAGCGGTTATTCGGATGATTAATGACCAGCTGGTAGGGCAGCCATTAGCTAACGTGATGAGACGTCTGAATGATGATATTCCGCTTCGGGTGATGCACTATATGCAAAGTGCAGATGGCTTTTTGGATCTTTTTGATAGTGTCGTGTCAAGGGCAGCACGTGAGCAATTCTTTGTTGGCGGCCGGTTGAACCTCTTAGATTTCTCGGGAAAGCATGATTCGGTTGACTTGCAAACATTGTATAGTTTGCTTGACCATAACGATCAATTATCGCATTTGTTGGATTCAAACGTTTCTGATGATGGGGTAAACGTTAAGATTGGTTCTGAGATTTCTAAGGATAAGGCCTTAGATAACTATAGTTTGATCACGGCAACCTATGATGTTGACCAATATGGTAAGGGCATTATTGCAGTACTAGGCCCAACGAGGATGCCTTATTCACGGACGATTGGTTTAGTGAATGCATTCCGTCAGGAGCTAGCAAAACGACTTTTAAACTTTTACCGTCATTACTACGATTCATAGGAGGCGAGTCGATTGGCAGAAGACAAAGCTGCAAAGCAAACAGGTAAGGAAGCAAAGCATCAAAGTAAAAGTGCTGCTTCCGAAAAGAACGACCAGTTTGATGCTAAAAAGTTACAAACTAAAGTGAC
>CAMLUN010000031.1 GCA_946487795.1 uncultured Lactobacillus sp.
ACGCCAACACCAACACCGACTCCAGCACCACAGCCAACATCTACACCAACGCCAACACCAGCTCCTAAACCACAGTCAACGTCAACTCCAAATCCGGCACCAGAACTTCAGCCTCAACTGACACCAAAGTCAGCGCCACAACCAGGAACAAGTAATCCTTCTTCTAAGTCTGAAGGGTTAGTTGAGCCTCAAGCCGAGTCACAGCTAGTACAAAATGAAAGTCGGCAACTACCGCAAACCGGATCAGAACAAGCTAAGGGATTAATGGCTCTTGGTATTGCTAGCTTATTGACTAGTTTCGGCCTTGGAATGAGGAAAAAGAAAAATATTTAAGCTGTCAAGAAAAAATACTTTACATTCTTTTGGAAGACTGGTATATTATTACCTGTTAAGAAATTTATAGGGAGGTGCAAAGAATGTCCGTTAAAATTCGTTTAAAGCGTATGGGTTCAAAGAAGCGTCCATTCTACCGTATTGTTGTAGCTGACTCACGTGCACCACGTGATGGTCGTTTCATTACTTCTTTAGGTACTTACAACCCATTAACCACTCCTAAGGAAATCAAGTTTGACGAAGATGCCATTATGGATTGGTTACAAAAGGGTGCTCAACCTTCTGACACTGTTCGTAACATGCTTCAAAAGGCTGGAGTTATGAAGAAGTTCCACGAATCAAAGTATGCTAAGAAGTAGTGATGTTTAGTCATGACTGAGACAAATATTGAAGGGCTGGTTCGTAGTTTAGTAACTCCATTGTTAGAACATCCGGATGCTCTAACAATTACCAAGTCTGAAGATGATCGCTTTCAACGCTATGTCGTTGATGTTCATCCCCAAGATGTTGGTCGCTTAATTGGGCGGCAGGGACATATTGCTTCAGCACTGCGTACGGTCGTTGAAGGAGCACGTCCACGACGCTCTAATTCAAAAAAGGTCCGGTTACTAATAAATGACCACCGTCACTAAAATAAAAACTCCCACACTAATCTGTGGGAGTTTTTGTCAATTTTAGGAGAATTTGAATGAAATTTTATAATGTTGGAAAAATAGTAAATACTCACGGGATCCGTGGTGAAGTTCGGGTGATTCCCACTACCGACTTTGTTGATGAACGGTTTGCCAAGGACGCTAAGTTATATTTGGCTAATCAACAGGGAGAACCACTGGAGTTAACAATTGAATCATCACGCCCACATAAGGGTTCAATTCTTGTTAAGTTTGTTGGATATGACAATATTAATGATGTCGAGAACTTCCGCAATCGTGAGTTGAGGGTTAGTGAAGAGGAGCAACAGCCACTCGAAGAAGGTAGTTATTATTATCATCAAATTATTGGCTTGACTGTTAAGACAATTGATGGTCGTGAATTAGGAAAAATTAAGGAGATCCTTTCCCCTGGTGCCAATGATGTTTGGGTTGTCCAACGACCGCATCAAGCCGACTTATTGCTACCCAAGATTGATGATGTGGTAAAGAAGGTTGATCTGGATAATGGCGTAGTTGAGGTGGAACTATTGGAGGGACTTGAATAATGCGAATTGATATTTTAAGTTTATTTCCTGATATGTTTCAGGCAACTCTCGGTGAATCAATCGTTGGGAAGGCTCAAGATAATGGCTTCCTCGACATTAAAGTAACAGATTTTCGTGATTATACTGATAATAAACATAACCGGGTTGATGATACCCCATTTGGCGGTGGTGCCGGAATGCTCCTCCAAGCGCAACCAATTTTCGATGCCATGGCAGCAATTGATGAGGAAACAAAAGATCGTTATCCCAAAGGAAGGGTAATTTTGATGGATCCCGCTGGGCGAAGGTTTGATCAGGACTATGCCCAAGAATTATCACAAGAGGAACACCTTACATTTATCTGTGGTCACTACGAGGGGTATGATGAGCGAATCCGGAGCTTAGTGACAGATGAAGCATCATTAGGTGATTATGTCCTTACTGGTGGTGAACTAGCTGCAATGGTGATGATCGACGCTACCGTGCGCTTTGTTCCTGGCGTCTTAGGGAATATGTCTTCACCAATGGGCGACTCCTTTAGTAATGGCCTGCTAGAGTATCCGCAATATACTCGACCTGCAGACTTTCGGGGGATGAAGGTTCCTGAGGTTTTAACCAGTGGTAATCATCAGAAAATTAAAGAATGGCGTCAACGTGAGGCATTACGACGGACACTTGAACGTCGCCCCGATTTGTTAAAGACGGCCAAACTGACTCGTGAGCAACAGTTGATGCTTGAAGATTTGAAACTCGATCAAGATCCGGATGTTCCAGACTAGAAAGGTGTTCAAATGAAAAAGTTTATTCAACGATTACTATGGAAGCAGGATCCTGCCCTTTATCGCAGTAAGGATGCCAAACTAACCCCCAGTTTGCGGACAATTGATTTAGTTGGCCTGGGGACCGGAATGGTTGTCGGGACAGCAATCTTTACCCTGCCAGGAATTGTCGCTGCTGAACATACGGGGCCAGCAGTGCCATTGGCATTTATCGTTGCCGCGATTGGGGCCGGATTATCAGCGCTAGCGTATGCAGAGACTTCATCTGTACTGCCGTTTGCTGGTTCAGCCTTTTCATGGATTAATGTTCTTTTTGGCGAGTTTTTTGGTTGGATTGCTGGCTGGGCACTTTTGGCTGAGTATTTTATTTCAGTTGCTTTCGTTGCGTCAGGCTGGTCAGCCTATATGCAGGGGTTTCTCGCTAGCTTTGGTATTAAATTGCCCACAGCATTAACGGGGGGCTTCAATCCGCAGCGGGGTTCATATGTTGATATTTTAGCTGCAATTGCTATTTTAGCCGTGGGAATTTTAATTTCTCGTGGAGTTCACCAGGTGAGTCGGATTGAGAATATTATTGTCAGCGTTAAGCTCCTGGTCATTTTAATGTTTATTGTTGTCGGTATGACGGCTATTCATCCGCAAAACTATTCGCCATTTATTCCGCCTCATGTCGCTGGAACAACATTTGGTGGCTGGCAGGGGATCCTTGCCGGAACAGCACAAATTTTTATTGCTTACGTTGGCTTTGATGCAATTGCGGCTAATACGGCTGAAACAATTAATCCCCAAAAAACAATGCCGCGAGGATTAATTGGGACGCTGGTTTTAGGAACTGGCTTTTTCATTGCAGTGTCTCTCGTCCTTGTGGGGATGTTTAAATACAGTCGTTATGCAAATAACGCAGAACCAGCCGCTTGGGCACTCAGCCAGTCGGGTCATTACCTTACTGCTAATTTGTTATCAATTGTTGCTATTGTTGGAATCTTTTCGGCATTAATTGCGATTCTATTAGCCTCATCACGGCTGATCTATGCTTTTGGTAGAGATGGTCTTCTTCCCCGAAGCTTGGGTCATATCGATCGTAAGCATGTGCCTAATCGGGCATTATGGATGATTACGTTTTTGGCAATGATCCTGGGCTCCGTTTTTCCGTTCACGTTCTTGGCAACACTAGTATCTGCGGGAACCCTTGTGGCATTTATCTTTGTTTCACTAGGAATCTATGCTCTTCGTCCTCGAGAAGGGAAAGATCTTCCTGAAGCTCAGTTTAAAATGCCCGGTTATCCGGTATTGCCAACAATCTCGGCTTTATTTTCTGCAGTGATTTTCTGGGGATTGAATGCCGATGCTAAGATTATGATGGTTCTTTGGTTCCTTATTGGCTTAATTATTTACTTTGCCTATGGTATTCGTCATTCGATTATTAATCAGGAACATCAATCAAAATAACCCTTGAAAGGGAAATGAAAAGCTAGTATAGTAGTAGATGGCTGTTTAGCCATAAGAAACGGTATTCCGCTGCCCACATCGGACATGAATGTCGGCGAAAGGAAAGAATTTTTTATGCGTCAAAACAAGTTAATCGAAAAGATTACTGCAAGTCAATTACGGGATGATATTCCAGATTTCCGTGCCGGTGATACTGTTCGGGTTCACGCCCTCATCGTTGAAGGTTCACGTGAACGTGTTCAGATGTTTGAAGGTATCGTTATCAAGCGTCACGGTGCTGGTATCAGTGCTACCTACACTGTTCGTAAGATCAGTAACGGTGTTGGTGTTGAACGGACTTTCCCAGTTCACTCACCACGTGTTGCTAAGATTGACGTTCTTCGTCATGGTCGTGTACGTCGTGCTAAGTTGTACTACTTACGTGAACGTACTGGTAAGGCTACTCGTATCGCTGAAAAGCGTCGCGATAAGTAGTAGCTTGGAACCCTTGTGTATCAAGGGTTCTTTTTTTGTTTTAAAAAAACTGAATAGAAGCTTATTCATATCCTAAAGCTCTCCTTTTCTTGCCCGGATTATTAAATAAGACTAAAATAAAATTATACTATTTGGCTTTTATTATCTGGGGTATGATTATGAAAAGATTGAATTTATTTATATTTTTAATGTTTTGTTCCTTTGGGTTATTCTTGGTATCAACTCAGCAACAAGCTAATGCGGCTGCAGTAGATAAGCAGACGCAAACACAACTTCATGATTATTTAAAATCGCACCATATTAATGGTGTAATATTGGTTAATGGTAAGGGAAGCCAAGCGGTTACCATTGCAAACAATGAAACTACTAATAAGAAGCAGATTGTTAAGGCCAACCGACTATTTCCAACTGCTTCACTTCAGAAAATTGTGACCGGGACGGCAATTTATCAACTAACACAGAAAAAGCAATTGGGATGGGACACGTCCCTAAACACTTATTTTCCGCAGATTGATGGAAGCGAAGATATCACGATTCGTGAATTAATGAACCATACCAGTGGCCTCGTTAACAATGATCGCCCGGCAGTTCCTTTAAAAGGGCAAAAACAGCAAATTGCTTATATGCTTGAATACATGAGAAACGATCACGTTCATACCTGGGATTACCAGGACGTTGATTATGAACTATTAGCTGCGATTATCAGTAAGCAATCTCATTCTAGTTATAATGCTTATATTCATAGAAACTTTGCTAAGCCGCTTCACCTACACCAAATTAAGGATTTCTCTGAAGTTGCCAAAAAGGAAGTTCCGCAACCAATGGATCCCGCTGTTGATTGGCATCAGGTAACTGTTACGACCTCTTCAGATTTTGGGGCAGGGAACCTTTTTATCTCACCAAATAATTACTGGAAATTTATTTACAATTATGTTTTAAAGGATCCAAAGATGATCACCGAATTCTATCAAGAATCGCAAAAACAGGAAGTTGCTTATTTTGGCGGGGTATATTTTGATGGTGACATTATCCGTGCTAACGGTAGTATTCCAGGTTACAATGCTTGCGTTATCGCTAATTACAAGACCAAGAAAATGATAATGTTTTTCTCTAACAACATCGATTATCTGACCTTAAAGACTGTATCAGATGACTTAATGCATAACTATATGGGAGCATAATATTTTAGTAAGAAATAATGTAAAATAGACAAGAAGAATATGATCGACTGAGGAGGAATATCGTGGTGGAGTATGAAGAACTAATTAATAGGATCCATGATTGGGCGCACCAACGAAAGATTGATCAGGCGGATCCACGGGTTGAATTTATGAAGATGGCTGAGGAACTTGGGGAATTATCCGCTGCCTATAATAAACAAAATCACGAGCGCTTGGTTGATAGTATTGGTGATCTTCAAATTGCTTTATTAATTTTTAGCCAGCTAGTTGGCGTTGACCATAAGAAAGCATTAACAGCTGCTTATCGGGAAATTGCGGATCGTCAGGGTGAAACTACTTCTGCCGGTGTTTTCATTAAGCAAAGCGATCTTGAAAAGAAAAATTAGGAGGAAGTTATTTATGAAGTTAATTTCATGGAATATTGATTCAATTAACGCGGCTTTAACCGGAACATCAGCAAGGGCTGAAGAAACGAGAAGCGTTCTCCATAAGATCGCAGGTAAGCATCCGGATGTAATTGCAATTCAAGAAACTAAATTATCCAAAAATGGGCCAACAAAAAAGCATCTTGCGGTTTTGCAGGAATTGTTTCCTGACTACCAGGTTGCCTGGCGAAGTTCGGTAGAGCCTGCACGAAAGGGGTATGCTGGAACAATGTACCTCTACCTAAAGGAATATGAACCAACAGTTACTTATCCCCAAATTGGTGCGCCAGAAACCATGGATGATGAGGGACGAATCATTACCCTTGAGTTCCCCGACTTTTTCGTTACCGAAGTTTATACACCCAATTCCGGGAGCGGGTTGAAGCGGTTAGCTGATCGCCAAGTTTGGGACGATTGCTATCGTGAATATTTACAGAAGCTCGATCAGCAAAAGCCAGTGATCGCGAGTGGTGATTTTAATGTAGCTCACGAGTCAATTGATCTAGCTCATCCAGAAAATAACCACCATTCTGCCGGCTTTACAGATGAGGAGCGGGAACACTTTACTAAATTGCTTGCGGCTGGATTTACCGATAGTTTCCGTCACCTTAATCCAGAAAAAACAGGTGCCTATTCTTGGTGGGCACAACGGGTAATCACTAGTAAGCAAAACAATTCCGGCTGGAGAATTGATTACTGGCTCGTTAGTGATCGGCTTGCCGATAAGATTAAGAATTCAACGATGATTGATTCTGGTGAACGGCGTGACCATACACCGATTGAATTAGATATTGATCTCTAAAGTCATGATTAATAAAAAATTAATAACTTGGTCACAATTTAGTAAATATTGCTAGTTAGAATGTTAGTCATTGAGAAAGAAGGTGGCCAAGATCAGGATCTTTCGTCTTTTTAAACGATTGGTCGTTTTGACGCTAATTATCGGTGGCGGCTGGCTTTACTTTAACAATTCACGAATCCAAGCGGCATCAACCGCAATGATTTGGAACTTTCGGCAACGAATTGTCAATCTGATTGGTCATGGGGATGATTCGACTACCCAGAACCTTAACCTGAGTGATTCGGATTCTCAAAAGAACCAGCAAACGGGTCAACAACAAACCGATTCAACAACGATTCCCACTAATGGGCGCTGGGCAAGCAATACCGCAACAATTTATGTTAATACTGGCAATCAAACCCTTGATTCAGCAGCCCAATCGGCAAGTCAACAGTGGAATCAAACCGGAGCATTTACATTTCGTCAAGTTAATAACCGTCAACAAGCAGAAATTGTTGTGAGTGCAATGAATAACGATAGTACTAATGCAGCTGGTCTGACTAAAACTTCATCGAATTCAATTAATAACCACTTTGTTCACGCCAATGTTTATTTAAACCAACGATACCTTCTTGATCCTGACTACGGTTATGATCAACAACGAATAGTCAATACAGCAGAGCATGAACTCGGTCACGCAATCGGCCTCGATCACACAAATCATGTTTCCGTAATGCAGCCTGCTGGTTCTTTCTATACTATTCAGCCAGCCGATGTTCAAGCGGTTAAGAAATTGTATGCAACAAAATAAAAACAACACAGTACATAAATAATGGGTTCCAGTGCTCGGCAAGACCGAACTCTGGAACCCTTATTTGTACTTTCAAAAGCATTCTAATCCAATTTGACTTTCCGTGCCTTCAATGCCCACAAGATTGAAACTGTATCAATTACTTCTTGGAACATTGCCCCTACAAAGGCAGGAAGAATCCCGGTGCAGGCAACTAACATTAAAATTATGCAGATTGCAATTCCGATTAAGACTGCTTGTTTGGCGATCTTGATTGTGTCTTTAGCAATTTCAACAATTTTGGCAATCCGTGAAAGGTCATCGCGAATAATCACCACTGAGGCAGACTCACTAGCAGCCGTAGCACCATGAGCACCCATGGCAATTCCAACGTCGGCAGTCACGAACGATGGGGCATCATTAACCCCATCCCCAACCATAAAGACCGGATGCTGATCTAACGGAATTGCTTTCAGCGCCGCAATCTTTCCTTGTGGCAGTAGGTTTGTTTTAACGTCTGTAATGCCAACTTGTTTAGCGACTTCCTTTGCAAAAGCAGCCTGATCACCAGTTAGCATCATCAGGTTAGTAACTCCCATTTTGCGGAGTGCATTCATTGTCTGCCGTGCTTCTGGACGGATATGATCAACGAATGTTACTGCTCCAGCATATTGACCGTTAATTTCAATGTAAACCGCGGTCGAAGAGAGAATGGCTTGTTTCCCGTCAGGATCGACGAATGATAATTTACCAATCTTCATTTGATAGCCGTCAACTGTAGCAGTGATTCCCTTACCGGTAACTTCTTGGAGATCTTGAACCGGACTAAGGGAAACTGCCTGTTTTTTGGCATAGTCAACTAGTGACCGGGCAAGAATATGGGAGGACTCGCTTTCAGCACTCGCTACCATTTGTAAGAGCTGGTCATGAGAAAAGTTGCTATCGGAAGCAGGGATGATCTCCCCAACGGCTAGCTGCCCATTGGTAATTGTCCCGGTTTTATCAAAAGCCCCGGTTTTGGCATTAGCGAGCTTTTCTAAGACGGTCCCGGTTTTAACCACAATCCCGTTTCGGGAGGCCCTGCTCATCCCCGAAACCATGGCAATTGGTGCAGCTAAAATTAATGGGCACGGCGAAGCAACTACAAGAACCTCTGCGATCCGCACTGGGTTTCCAGACCACCACCAAGCGGCCAGGGCGATCACGATTGCAACAATAGTAAATGGCACTGCGTAACGATCTGCCAACCTGACAAAGCGGGCGGGAGATTCTTCGGCAGTCTTAACTAACTTAACCAGCTGTTGATACTGACTATCCTTAGCAAGTTTAGTTACCTTGATTGTGATTGAGTTAGCACCGTTAATTGCTCCTGACATCACTTCATCACCAGGAATTTTACTTACTGGTCGTGACTCACCTGTAAGGGATGATTCATCTAACTCACTTTGACCAGTGATTACTTTTCCGTCTAGCGGAACAATCTCTCCCGGCTTAACGATTACCTCAGCGCCAACCTGAACATCCTTTACTGCAAGATCATTGGTTGTCCCATCAGTCACAACATGAGCAATTTGAGGAGTATTATCCAGCAACGATTTCAGTTCAGTGTTAGCTTTCCTGGCCGCATAGTCTTCAAGGGCATCCCCACCCGTTAGCATTACCAGGATTACCATGGCGGCCCAATATTCACCCACGGCTAAGGTGGCAACCACAGCTAAAATTGCGAGGAGGTCAACACCGTAATCACCGGTACGAATTGACTTGACCATCCCGATAAACATTGAAAGAGCAACGATTGCACCAACCACCGTTACTAATATTTGTGCAAAAAGCGGGTAACCACACGCATACTGTAAAATAACAGCAACAGCAGCAATGATGATGATTAACCAGAGCTTTTGCTTATTTGATAATTTTTTCACCATTATTCCTCCCATAATCTTCTTATTCTTATTATACGTTAAGTTAGGGAGACTGTTCTTTTAATTATTCCTTCCTGCGTAATTAATTTAAAAATTCATTTGACATTTGCTATCAATCAGAGTACATTATTAGCAACAATCAATGTCCTTTAATTTAGTCCCGTGAGGCTAGAAAGACGACTTTTTCAAAGTAATATTAACTAACTTTAAAAAATTTCGTTAACACCAGGCCTCCATTACGCCTGGTGTTTTTCTTTAGGACAAATTTTTAGATAAAGGAAGTTAATTCAATTATGACTGAATTACCATTAGTTAAGCTCCCCCACTTTGTAACTGTTGAAGATTTATCTTCTGAACAAGTATTGTCATTGATTCACCGTGCTGAATTTTACAAAGATGGTGGTGAAATGCCAAAGCTAACTAAACCAGTTTACGTTACCAACGCCTTCTTTGAAAACTCAACTCGGACCCACACAAGTTTTGAAGTTGCAGAAAAGCGCCTTGGTTTAACTGATATTTTCTTTGACCCTCAACACAGTTCAGTCAAAAAGGGCGAAACCATGTATGACACCATGTTAGTAATGGATGCCCTCGGTGTTGACCTAGCAGTCATTCGTCACTCAACCAATGCTTATTATGAACCATTGATTCACCCCAAAGCAGGTTCTCATTTGAACATGGGAATTATTAACGCTGGTGATGGTTCAGGTCAGCACCCTTCACAAAGTATGCTTGATATGATGACCATTCATGAACATTTTGGTCATTTTGATGGCTTAAAGGTTGGCATTATCGGTGACATTACTAATTCACGGGTTGCAGGAAGTAACATGGAAATCTTGAACCGCCTTGGTGCGTCTGTTTACTTCTCTGGTCCAGACTACTGGTACGACCATGCATATGATAAGTACGGTAAGTTTATGCCACTTGATGATTTGGTTGGTGAAATGGACGTCCTGATGCTTCTCCGGGTTCAACACGAACGTCATGCCGGGGATGCTAACGAAGCAAAATTCTCTGCTGAATCCTACCATGAAAAGTACGGAATTAATGAAGCCCGTTACAACCGGATGAAAAAGAATGCAATCATCATGCACCCAGGTCCGATCAACCACGATGTTGAATTAGCGGGTAGTTTGGTTGAAGCACCTAACTGCAAGTTCTATGAACAAATGCAAAATGGTGTCTTCATGCGAATGGCAATGTTAGAAGCAGTTCTTCGCGGTCGCAAGTTAGGTGGCTTAGACTAATGAGAATGCTAATTAAGGGTGGCCGCTGTTTTGTTGACGGTCGGCTAATAGATACGGATGTCCTGATTAAGGATGGTAAGATCCAGGCACTTGGCAAGAATTTAGTTGCTGAAGATAGTGTTGACAAGCTAATTGATGCTAGCGGAAAATTAGTTGCTCCTGGCTTAGTTGATGTTCACGTTCACTTCCGGGATCCGGGCCTTACCTATAAGGAAACGGTAGAAACCGGAAGTAAGGCCGCTGCCCATGGTGGTTTTACTACTGTTGGTGCAATGCCAAATGTTGATCCGGTTCCAGATACCCCTGAAAAGATGCGGCAAATGATTAAGCATAATCAGCAGACTGGGGTTGTTCACGTGGCTCAATACTCAAGCGTCACGGTTAACCGCCAGGGTGATCAGCCGGTTGATTTTCAAGCGATGAAGGATGCGGGAGCCTTTGCTTTCAGTAATGACGGTAGCGGAATTCAGACAGCTGGAACCATGTATCGGGCAATGGAAGGTGCCGCTAAGGTTGGCCTGCCATTAGCAGCTCACGTTGAAGATAATTCACTTCTTTTTGGTGGCGTAATGACTGCCGGAAAGCGGGCTGAGGAATTAGGATTACCTGGGGCACCGAGTGTTTCCGAATCAGCTCAGGTAGCGCGTGACCTTGTCCTTGCAAAGGCAACCGGAGTTCATTATCATATTTGCCATGTGTCAACGAAGGAAAGTGTTGAACTTGTTCGTTTGGCAAAGAAAGAGGGGGTTAACGTTACTTGTGAAGTGACACCCCACCACCTCTTGCTTGCTGACAAAGACATTCCAGCAAATAACTCATACTTTAAGATGAATCCGCCATTACGGCATGAAGAGGATCGCCAAGCCGTTATTGAAGGATTGCTTGACGGGACAATTGATATGATTGCGACCGACCATGCTCCTCATTCACGAAAGGAAAAGCCACAAGATGACATGCGCGGGGCAGCTAACGGAATTACCGGTAGTGAAACCGCATTTGAGATGCTTTACACTAAGTTTGTTCGTCCGGGAATCTTTAGTTTAGCTCAATTATTAAACTGGCTGAGTGCGGTTCCGGCAGAAGAATTCGGCTTAGACCAGGCTGGACACCTCGAACCAGGCAAGCCAGCTGATATTGCAATTTTCGATTTGAATACAGAGCGGAAAATCACCGAAGATTCTTACCTTTCCAAGGGCGTTAACAGCCCATTCACCGGTCAACGAGTTTATGGAACCACTGATTTAACCCTAGTTGATGGAAAGGTTGCTTATTCACGAAATGGGGAGGAAGAATAATGACTGATGTTCGTCTTGCCGTAAATTTGCCTGGCCTAAAAATGAAGAACCCCGTAATGCCAGCGTCCGGAACATTTGGCTTTGGCGATGTTCCTCAAGCACGGAAGTATGATCTTAACCGACTGGGCGCAATCGTAATCAAAACTACGACTCCCCAAGCGCGGACGGGAAATCCTCAGCCACAAATTGCTGTATTGAACGATGGAGTGTTAAACTCAGTCGGCTTAACTAATCCTGGGGTAAATGTGGTTGCAGGAGAAAAGATTCCTCATCTTAAGCACCAATATCCTGACCTTCCTTTAGTAGCAAGTATTGGTGGCGCAAGTGTTGAGGATTATGTAATGGTTACTGAACGCTTAGCCGCAACTGGATTAGTTGATGCATTAGAGCTGAATATTTCATGTCCCAACGTTAAACATGGCGGGATGGCATTTGGAACTGATCCGCAGGTCGCTGAAAAGTTAACCAAAGCAGTTAAGGCTGCTAGTGGCGATGTCCCGGTTTATGTTAAACTAACTCCTAACGTTACCGATATTGTGGAAATTGCGCAGGCAGTTGAAGCAGGGGGCGCTGATGGCTTAAGCATGATTAATACTTTACTGGGGATGAAGATTAATCTAAAAACCCGGAAGCCGGTTCTGGGAAATATCATGGGTGGTCTTTCAGGAACCGCAATTAAACCACTAGCTATTCGGATGATTTATCAGGTTTCCCACGCAGTAAACATTCCGATCATCGGTGAAGGGGGAATTTCCTCTGCAGAAGACGTTATTGAATTTTTCTTAGCCGGTGCTTCAGCTGTTCAGGTTGGTTCTGCACACTTCCATGATGCTTTAGCAATGCCACACATTATTGAGCAATTACCGCAAGCAATGGCCCGGGTTGGAATTGGCTCACTTGCAGAATTAAGAATGTAAATTGTGGCTTTGAACATGTTTATAGACATAAAATCACCTTTAACTGATCCAGAAGTATAGTTAAAGGTGATTTTATTATTTATTAATGT
>CAMLUN010000032.1 GCA_946487795.1 uncultured Lactobacillus sp.
GCGATTCATCCCCTACTTATAGAAGTGGGGTATTCTCGCAAATTTATGGATAAAAGTGCGATAATTAATATATCAAATTTTATACGAGGTGTTCCAGATGAAAATCAATCAATTTAGTATTACTTCGACTACACCACAGGCACGGCGCCAAGAATTAATGCAGATTCACTTGCTTCGGAAAAACGAAGAACAAAATTTAACACCGAACGCAATATTTGAAATCTTCTTAGCACGAATTCATATGGCAAGTGCCCAGCCGATCATCACTAAACAGTGGCTTCATGACCTATTAGCTACTCCTGACCTTGCTCTTGATGATTGGTTTGACCAGAATCAAATATTAACCGATGAAGTATTTTACCTCGTCGCTCTCCAACTACTCGATTTTGAGGCCGCAGTTGATTTTGATATTACAGATCCCCTTGCTACAGTTAAGAAAATTGGCTTGCCAGTCGAATCACATCAAAAATGGACAACCGCAAACGTTACCGATGCTTTTTACCTTCTTTTAAATACTCATAACAAAAATGGTCAATCGCTTATTGATCATTTAACGGCAGAGGGCTTTATGGCTTGGAGTTACCAGCTTCCAGCTGAACAAAAACCACTCTTTTTCAATGGAAAGCCGCTTGCTAGTTTTGACCCTGCTAAATTCATTCGTGAGGTTGTTTACATTGAGACCGATATGGATACTGATTTTGATGGTAAAGCAGATTTAGTTAAAGCGGAAATTATGCGGCCAATCGAATCGGACCATGGACTAAAAGTTCCCGTTGTCTTTACTGCTAGTCCTTATAATCAAGGAACAAACGATGAATGGGGCGAAAAAGCAACGCATAACGTCAATCTTCCTTTGAAACATAAGGATCCTGATTATCAGGCCCCGACTGAAGAAAAATTTCCGACTGACTTTTCACGCCAAAAAGTTACTGGCGAAAGCCGGCAAGCTACTGAGACATTTAGTACCACGCCAGCCTACACACTAAATAATTACCTCGCCGCCCGTGGTTATGCGGTTGTTTATTCAGCCGGAATTGGTACCAAAGATTCGGACGGTCTGCAAACGTGTGGTTCTCCAGAACAGACTGATGCGATGAAGGCTGTCGTCGAGTGGCTTCATGGCGATCGGCAAGCCTTTACTGACCGTCATAGCGGTACCACAATCAAGGCGGCCTGGTGTAATGGTAAAGTCGCAATGACAGGACGCTCATATCTCGGCACTTTAGCTACCGCTGTCGCAACCACTGGTGTACCAGGCCTCGAAGCAATTATTAGTGAAGCGGCCATTTCCAGTTGGTATGACTATTACCGGGAAAACGGCCTTGTCCGGGCACCGGGTGGCTTTCAAGGGGAGGACGCAGATGTTTTAGCTGACGAAACATTCAGTCGAACCAAACGTCCAGCAGACTACCGCCGAATTGAAAAAGTAAATGATAAATATATTGCTAAAATGCAAGGAGCAATGGATCGGACGTCTGGTAATTATAACGAGTTCTGGGACCACCGCAATTATCGGCATGATCTCGAAAACATCAAAACTGCCGTGATGATGGTGCATGGCCTTAATGATACCAATGTCCGTCCTAGTAACGTTAAAGCACTTTATGACGGCACTCAAAGTTTGCCGATTACAAGCAAACTCATCCTTCACCAAGGACAACATATTTATATCAATGCCTTTCGTTCATTAGATTTCTCTGACATGGTTAATCTCTGGCTTGCTAATAAGCTCTGGGGTCAAGAAAATCATGCTGATGATACCCTGCCAAGTGTTCTTGTGCAAGACAATAGCACCCCCGAAACTTGGACCGCATATGATCAATGGACTTCAGGCGAACAAAAACAGTACCAATTTAACGACCATCGCCTAACGAATTTGCCCGGACTAGGAATCCAAAGCTTTAATGACCAACAACCAGAAGAAAAGTACCTTCAATGGTGTAAACAACCCCAAGCATGGGCAAAGGCACTCGTGAATGATAACGGTCAATTTAGTCGGCGCTTCGTAACTGCTGTATTTAATAATGATACGCTTCTCCGTGGAACTCCGACTGTCACCTTAAAAGTAGCTTCTTCAAAAAATTATGGAATGATTAGTGCCCGGCTTGTTGACCTTGGCAGCAGCAAACGCCTTACAATGTCACCTGTTCTGTTTAATCGTAATGGTCTTGAGCTAGGTTATCACTGGAAGACAGATGACCTTCGCGAATTTAAATTAGCAAAAGAAACAACTAATTATAAGGTAATCGCAAGTGGACATATTAATTTGCAAAATCGAAACAATCCAGCACAAGTTGACGAATTAGCCGCTAATCAATTTGTCACCGTTAAGTTTGATCTTCAACCAATTTTCCACCGAATTGTAGCTGGCCATCAATTAGGGATCATTATTTATAGCACTGATTACGAATACACACTTCGTGGCAACGAACGGATTGAATATCAATTAGAGCTGAATGGCTGTCATCTTGACATTCCTGGCTTCAGCGTTTTAGCTTAAAAAGACAGCGCGTTAAAACTAGTTTTAGCAGAATTCAGCTAATTGCGGTAAAATAGTTAGTATTACCAATAAAAAGGAGAGATTCGAGAATGAAACAAGGCACTAAAATTATTACCCTTGATAACGGCTATCATCTGTGGACGAATACCCAAGGTGAAGGTGATATTCATTTATTAGCTTTGCATGGGGGGCCTGGTGGCAATCATGAATACTGGGAAGACGCTGCTGAACAATTAAAGAAGCAAGGTCTTAACGTTCAAGTAACAATGTATGATCAATTAGGTTCACTATATTCTGATCAACCAGATTTTTCTGACCCTGAGATTGCGAAGAAGTACCTTACTTACGAATATTTCCTTGATGAAGTAGATGAAGTACGAGAAAAGCTTGGCTTAGACAATTTCTATCTTATTGGTCAAAGTTGGGGTGGCCTTTTAGTTCAAGAATACGCTGTTAAGTATGGCCAACATCTTAAGGGCGCAATTATTTCTTCAATGGTTGACGAAATTGATGAATATGTCGACCGGGTTAATGAATTACGGGAAAAGACCCTTTCTCCAGAAGCAGTTGCCTTTATGAAAGAATGCGAAGCCAAGAACGATTACAGTAATCCTAAGTATCAAGAATACGTTCAAGTAATGAATGAACAATACGTTGACCGGAAGCAGCCATCCAAGCTTTATCATCTTAAAGACCTTGGCGGCACAGCGGTTTACAACGTCTTCCAAGGTGATAACGAATTTGTGATTACCGGTAAGCTTAAAGACTGGCATTTCCGTGACCAATTGAAGAATATTAAGGTGCCAACTTTAATTACATTTGGTGAACACGAAACGATGCCAATTGAAACTGCTAAGACAATGAATAGTCTCATTCCAAATTCACAGTTAGTTACTACTCCCGATGGTGGTCACCACCACATGGTAGATAACCCCGATGTTTATTACAAGCACCTCGCTGACTTCATTCGGAATGTTGAAAATAATACGTTTAATAATTAATAAAAAGACCGAGGAAACGTTTCTCGGTCTTTTTATTAATTATTCATGAATCATATTTTAAAAATATCTTAACTAGAACTAAAATATTAAATGAATATGGTACGATATTTATACGATAAATACGAAGGAATGATTAAAGCAAAAACTTAATACGGCTTCACTGATGTTGTTCGCTTAAGGTGTGGGACCTTTAAGCATTAGTTACTTTACTCAATTTATATATTTAAGGGGAAAAATGAAAGAAAATTATCAACTAACAACTGACGAAATAAAGAAAGAATACCAATTAACTGATTTTACTCACGGCCTATCAACCCAAGCTGTCGAAAAACGGCTTGCCGATGAAGGACGTAATATCATTGAAGTAAAACCAACGCCCAAGTGGAAACTATTCTTACGCCAGTTTAACAATATTGTTATCTATATTTTATTAGCCGCTACTTTACTGACCGTTTTAATTGGTCACTATACTGATGCGATTGTTATCGGGGCGGTTGTCATTCTAAACGCGCTCATTGGTTATTTCCAAGAATCAAGCGCAGCGAATGCCCTCGCCAAAATTAAAGAGATGATGGCGCAACATGCCACCGTCTACCGGGATGGTAAACGACAAGATATTGATGCCGCGAATCTTGTCCGTGGGGATGTTGTTTTCCTCGAAGCCGGTGATAATGTACCAGCTGACTTACGGATTGTCTCAGCTGATAACTTACGAATTGAAGAATCGGCTTTAACCGGTGAAACTAATTCGGTTATCAAAACTGATGAAGCAATTACCGACCAAGACGTTCCTCTCGCTGATCGTGTTGATATGGCATATGCTTCGACTTCAGTTACAAGCGGAAGTGGCCTAGGAGTTGTAGTCGCAACTGGTGAACAAACCGAAATTGGTAAGATTTCACAAGAAGTTGCGCAAATCAAATCAAAGAAGACCCCATTAACTAAAGAAATTGACCATGTTGGAAAGGTCGTTTCTTACATTACAATTACTGCTTCAGTGATTGTTTTCGTTGTCGGTTTCTTCCTCGAAATTTACTCCTTGCCTGCCCTTGCGCTTGCAGTCGTGGCAATGTTGGTTGGTGCGATCCCAGAAGGTTTGCCTGCAATTACCTCTGTTATCTTAGCCTTTGGTATTAGCAAAATGGCCAAAGAGCATCAGACAATTATCAAATCAATGCCTGCTGTTGAAACATTAGGCTCGGTCGATGTTATTGCTACTGATAAAACAGGAACTCTTACCAAAAACGAAATGACCGCCATTGAGTTATGGGTCGGCGATAAACACTACACGGTTACCGGAACTGGTTATGCTCCTAATGGTGAGATTCTCTTAAATGGCAAACCAGCTCAACTGACAGATCAGCTCAAACTTTTCTTAGAGGCTGGATACCAAGCAAATGATACGGCTTTAACTGATGAAGACGGCACCTGGCATATTAATGGTGAACCAACTGATGGAGCCTTCTTAACTCTTTATCACAAAGCGTTTGGGGCTAAATATCAATCGCCATATAAAGCTGTTGACCTCCTTCCATTTGATTCTGATTACCGTTATATTGCTGAATTAACTCGTGATCCAGAAGATAAACAACAAGTAATCTTTGTTAAAGGATCTCCAGACAAGCTCTTTGAAATGGCCGCAAAGGAAGATCCACAATTTGATACTGCTAAGTGGCAACAACGGGTAGATGACTGGTCCAAAGCCGGAAAACGAGTTATTGCGGTTGGCTATCAACCTGTTAATGGCAAAAATCTAATAGAAGTCGAACATGACCACCTCTACAGGGGAATTCACTTACTTGGCTTAGCTGCTCTTCAAGACGCACCACGCGAAGAAGTGATTGTTGCGTTAAAGCAAATGAACCGTGCTGGTGTTTCCGTTAAAATGATTACGGGGGATGACCCGCAAACCGCCCGTGCAATCGGTAAGCAACTAGGCTTATCGACGGGCCCGATCAACGCAATCACAGGTGCGGAATGGGATAAACTTTCTGCCAGTGAACGAGAAGAGGCCGCTTTAGATAACCAAGTCTTTGCGCGGACGACTCCACAAAACAAGCTTGAAATTATTGAAGCGCTCCAAAACCGGCAAAAGATCACCGCGATGGTTGGGGATGGAGTTAACGATGCACCCGCCTTAAAGAAAGCCGATATTGGGATTTCAATGGGGATCAAGGGAACGGACGTCGCTAAAGATGCTGCTGACATGATCTTAGGAAATGATAACTTTGCGGTAATGGCTGCTGTTATCAAAGAAGGTCGGCGAATTTACGACAATATCAAAAAGAGTATCTTATTCTTATTACCAACCTCCTTTGCTGAAGGATTGGTGGTTGCCTTCTCCATTCTTACTGGTCAGCAAGTTCCCCTCCAACCAGCTCAGCTATTGTGGATTAACTTAATCGCCGCAATCACTATCCAGTTTGCGTTCGTCTTTGAAAAAGCAGAAAAGGGCATCATGGATCGCAATCCGCGTCCTGTGACCCAACGATTAATGAATCGACATGATTTAATCCAGATGGGTTATGTCTCAGCCTTAATGGCGCTGTTCGCCTTAATTGGTTACGAATGGTTCATCAGTGCTGGGGCAGACGTTGTCAACGCTACAACAATGATGGTTAATACCATTGTTATTAGTAAGGCCTTCTACTTCTTCAGCATTCGAACTGAACGATATGGACTAAAAGAAGTTGGAAATATTGGCAAGAAAGCCTGGGGCGTTATTGGATTGATGATTCTTTTCCAATTGATCTTCACCTACGTTCCATTTATGCAGGCTGCCTTCCACGTGACCGGAATAAGTTTACTGGAATGGCTAGCAGTAATTGTCTTCTCTTGCTTAATCTTCTTATGTACTGAATCTGATAAAATGATTCGTTTCCGTCTAAATCGACGGTAAAATTAACGCCACTGAATGAGATTTTTCATCTTCTTCAGTGGCATTTTTTAATTCATAAGCTTTCGTAATGTTTTGACCAAATCCATGTAAGCGCATTCCAAAATCTGATATAATATACCTAACACATAGAAAAGGAGTCTTATCATGAAATATCAAGAAACCAAAGAAACACTTAATCAATTAGTTGCTGATCTGAGTCAAATGGCAATGATAATTCATCAAACTCACTGGTATATGCGTGGCACTAACTTTCTAAAGCTTCACCCATTAATGGACCAATTTATGGATGAAATCAACGATCAACTTGATGTAATATCTGAACGATTATTAACTCTCGACGGTGAACCTTATTCGACCCTTAAAGAAATCGCAAACCATACGAAAATTAAAGACTGGCCAGGAAACTTTGATAAAACAACGCCAGAACGACTCGCACATTTAGTCGCTGGTTATCGTTATCTTGAGGACCTTTATCAGCACGGAATTGAAGTGACTGATATTGAAAAAGATTATTCTACCCAAGATATCTTCATTGGTTTTAAGACGGCAATCGAAAAGAAGATCTGGATGCTGCAAGCAGAATTAGATCAGGCACCAGAAATTGATAATTAATAGTAAAATCGGCACCAAACTAATCGAGATTCAAACGTCTGGTGCCGATTTATTGTCTAAAAAATTTTTTTCTGATTATCTAGGAGTCCTTCTTTTTCATCTTTTAATCGCAAGTCATCAAGCCATTTTACATGCTTTTCTTCATAACTACGATCTTTCTTGATAAAGAAGTAGGCCGCCGCGGCAAGAATGGCGATGACAGTTCCGACAAGCAGGGTCTTAGCCGTAAAATTGGTAACCATATAACAAGAAACTAATAATGCAAAGCTGGGGATAAGATATTTCCCGGGTAATTTGAAACCGTGTGTTGGATATTCGTTACTATGTTCAAATTTAATGACGGCAAGAATCGAGGGAACATATTGAATGAATGAGGCCAAGACTGTACAACTAACCAAGAAGAGATAACTCTGGGTAGCGAATAAAGCAGAAAGGATAGATGTTAATAAAATTCCGACCCATGGGGCATCATGCTTATTCTTCTTCCCAATAAACTTTGGCAACATCCCGTGCTCATTGGCCATTGAAGCAATTAACGATGGCGTGTTAAACGAAGCTGAAAAGGCAACCCCAAAGATACTTACAAGCATCCCAAAAATAATAAAGGCATATCCCCACTTACCAATAGTGGTTCCGAGTCCCTTCGCAAGGGCACCTCCCAACGCATTAGCTAGTGGTGTCGAGTACCCGCCTAATTTAGTCCCGGAAAGTCCAACGGCAACGGTCATCATCAATGCATCCAAAATAGTTACACTAACCATGACTGCAATTAACACCCGAGGAATATTCTTTTCTGGATTCTTCATTTGCTTAGCAGCAATTGGTAAAAATGAAAAACCAGTAAAAAGATAAAAGATCGGGGTAAAGGCTTCACCAAAATGATGAATAAATGGCATTGGTCCCTTTAAAGCTGCTTGGGGGATCACTGGTGAGAAGTTAGCTTTATGAATGAAGAAGACCCCAACGACAATAAAGATGATCAGCGTAAGAATCTTCGCAGCCGCTGATACATTATTAACCAGTTTAACAAGACCGCGGCCGAAGAAATTAATAACCGCAAAGAGTACAATTAAGCCAAAAGCAGCAACCCCATAGATAAGCGGCCGATTAAAGATTGGCAAAAAACTCTTGAGGGTAGTTAATAAAGCAACAATTTCCGCTGAAAGAGTACAGCAGCCTAAGAACCAGGTAAAAATTCCTAGCTCATAACCGGTGAATCTTCCAAATGCATGATAAGAATAAAGCCATGCTGCCCCTGAGCCGGTAAAACGACTAGAAAGATCAGCATAACATAAGGCGATCAATGAGACGGTTATTGCTGTACATAGCAAAACTGCTACAGCCGATAAGTTCATGTACCGATAGATAACAGATGGCAGTAAGAATGTTCCTGAGCCAATTACTCCATTAATCCCTAAAAAGTAAATTGAGATGAAAGATAGCTTTTTAGGTACTGATTTTTGATTACTGATAATGACCACCCCACATAAAATTTATAATTCCATTTATATTATAGTCTTTTTCAAATAAAAAGGTAAATTATCAGCTATTCTAATCTCGATCTTTTCTAAAATTGTTATACAATTAAGAACGTACTTATTTTATATAAAGGATGAATAAAATGGCACAGAAGATTGAGAATTTTATTTTTGATATTGACGGTACTTTAATTGATACTATTGATATGTATATGCCAGCAATGATTGATACGTTGGCTCAACACGGTCACCCAGTTGCGCCCGACAAAGTAGAACAAACTAAGCATGAATTATTTGGTATTACTGGTCGAGATGCCCTCCGTCTTGCTGGAATTAGTGAGGATGAAATTCCAGCAATCCAACAAGACTGGTTTAAGCTAGCTTATCAACGTGCTGATCGGGCAAAAGTGATTGAAGGAATCCCTGAAATGCTTAATACCCTTGCCAATCGTAAAGATGCAAAGATCGCCATCGCAACTTCAAAACTCGCTGACGAATACCAAGAATACTTCGTTAACAAATATGACTTTGCGAAGTTATTTAAGGTTGCCATTACGTCTGCGGACACTAAAAAGCATAAGCCAGCTCCAGATCCTATTTTAGCGGCAATGGATAAAATGGGAGCAGATCCCGCAACTACTGTTTATGTTGGGGACACAATCAATGATATGAAAGCCGCCCATGCAGCCGGTGCCAAGTTTGCAGGCGCCCTTTACTCTTCCGCAAATCCCGATAGTATTAAAGATGCGGACTTTCCATTAATGAAGCCGGCTGATCTCTTAGAAATTTAAAACAAATAAGGAGTCTCTGATGTTTAGAATTCAAACGTTAGAGACTTCTTTTAATTGTTATTCATGTCCGCCTTAAGAATTTTATTAATAATACTATTTTGGGGTCTTCACATGCTCTGTAACATATTCCTGCGCCGCTTTTTCTGACATTTGATAGACATTCACGAGGGCAGCCACTATTTCTGACGGTGCAGTCTTTTGACTACTTAAGAACTTAACTAATTTTTGTTTTCCTTTTTCTTCTGCTTTTAACTCTCCTTCTTCTCTTCCTTCTCGCCGTGCGTCCATTAAATCAAGCTCAAACTTCATAAAGCCTCGTCTCCTCTCTGGCTCCTGCTTAATCTTAACAATCTCGTCTTGAATCTTAGTAATAAACTTACTCTTATTGTCTACTTGATTACGCATTAAAGCAAGGAAGTTTTTGATCGGCTGCTCATCTTTAGTAAATTCTTTAGCCAAGGCATTAAAGATCACAACAGTCCGTTGGTCGCCTAGTTTCAACTGATGATTACGGGTACACGCCATTTCAAACACATAACGGGCCCACCCATAGCCAAAATAATCAAAATCACAAAACATGATCACATAGGTCGGATGAAGACTTAAATCGCGATAATCCTTGCCCGGCAAGAGTAATCCATGATCGATTTGCTCTTGATAATACCGCAAACGATAGGGCAAATTCTGTCGGTCAGCTACCTGCATCTCAATAACAATAATATTGCCATCTTCATCCTGCACATAAACATCATAACGGACGCGTCGGCCAGCTACGACATTAATATCTTTTTGAGTTGTTAACTGGACGATCTGAGTTGCCTTTAAATGGGGCAATGCACGATTAATCAGTTCTAAACAAATTTCCTTATTCTGCATGACCATCCCAAACATCGGATCACTTGTAATAGTCATCTTTTCCCACTTTTCGAGGGCCTTTTCATAGTTCTCTGGCAATTTCTTACACATTTCCTCAATCCTTTCACTTCTACCTCACTATAAAGATATATACGTAAAAAATTGCCTTTTGCACTAAAAATCCCTAAATCAGTATTACTACCAACTTAGGGACTTCACCTATCCAACTGAAATATACATTAATTGCCGGCCTTCGAAATCTTCTTCGATCCATGTCTTCATTACATCGTTATGATCGGGGTATGTCATTTCTTCCCATGGCAACCGGATTGTAGTTTCCTTACCGTCATCCGTAACCAAATCAATCATACAAAGGTCAGCGTAATTATGACTATCTAAACGTTCATCAAGCGTTACGTTCTCGACAGTATCAATCTTTTGGAGTTCATCAACGAAAAACGTCGCAGTAAATTTGCGACAAATCTGCTCAACAGTTAGACTATAGCTCGAATAATCAATTGTCTTTTCTACCCCACTGACATGAAATTCCTTAACAGCCGCAAGTGGGACATCATAACTGTCAATATTTTCAAAAACAACGCGCAGTTTCTTTAGTTTCATTGATTACTCCCCCTCTAACTTTAATTCTTATTTTCCATATCACTTTGATATTGTGATTCTGGTTTTAATTGATCCGCATAACCATTTACTTCATCTTTTTGAGATTGATTTACATAATAGTCACTTAATAGCCGAGAGACCGTAATGTGCTTTGTGTGAAGAGATGCTTCTGCCACAATTTCATCTCCCTCTGGAATAACTTGCTTAATAGTAACATCGTCACCGTTTTGTTTGAAGTAAATATAGCTCGTTGGATCTCCATTTTCTGTTACAAAATTGTAGCCAGCAACTTCTTTACCAGAACCATCCTCTGTTCCATAATACATAAACCCATCACTAATCCCACTCTTAAACCAATCTGGATCTTGATACAAAGCCACCAAGGTTCCCAATTGCTGTGGTGATAGGTTACTTTCGCTAGCTGTACTTGTAGAACTGCTCTGTTCTTGAGCCTTATTACTCGAAGAACTCTGCTGTGCCGTCACCGAACTTTGCGATGAAGACGTACTTGACTTTACTTGACTATTACTTTGTGAATTTCCACAACCTGCTAAAGCTAATACCGTGAATGACATAGCCGCAATTAATATTTTCTTTTTTATCATGTTTTCAATCTTCCCCACTTAACATCTGCAAGATTAAACTCGTAATATCTGCTACCTGTTTATCATGGTCTGCTTGTCCTTGTTTAATCACTCTTTCTGATTACATTTAAATTTTTTCAGCAAAGAACTAATAAAAATGTAGCATTTCAACTAAAATAGTTAACTATCACATTTATACTTTTATATGTTTAATCTTTGCTATTATCTTTTTTCAAGTCTACTAACTCTATAATTCCTTTTTTAGTTAAATAAAGAACGATTCCAAAAGCAATAAATGCGCAACCATACATTTTGAAATTACTTAAAGTTTCACTATTGTCAAATGAGATTCCTGCAAAATAACTAGTATCCCATGCAGTATGTAAAATTATAGTTGTCAATATTGCAATAAAGAAGCTATAACTAAATATGTCACTAATATTAAACTCTCTTTGCTTTTTTGCCAACATAATACCACCAGCCTCTATAGCTGCCCATGATACATGTCCTCCAAATGCGGACAATCCTCTTACCAATGCAGTTTGAAACTCAACCATCCCCATATATGCTTGACCATTAGATCCATACTTCGCTATTACTTGTAGTGCTTGGTTAGTAATATATCCTGACGTTTCTAGTATAGCAAATCCTGCACCAACAGCTATTCCAATAGCAATACCGCTTAAAAGATACTTAGGTTTAATCTTAATTATCATATAAATCACAACTACAGATTTAGCAATTTCTTCTGGTAACCCCGCTTGCATAAACGCATCAAATGCAGTCATTCCGCCTGTTACCTGATTAGTAAATGTTTGAGATTGCGAAGTTATCGAATCAATCACCAATGTAATAATCCCAGCTAAAATGCCACTAATTAATAGGCTTTTTAGCATATTATAAAAACTTACTTCATGAGTTATATTCACTTCATAGAATAATACCATAATAGAAAACGGCATTAACAATGCAGAGAAAAAAGCAAATCCACCTATACCTAATTGAGATGAATTCATCGTAAATAAAAATAAAAATACAGCACAAGCTATAAATAAACAGGAAAATATTCTCAAGAATACCCAAGGATGAATAACATTGACATCAATTTGTTCTAAAGTAGGACGTTTTACTCCCCATGAAAAGATTTCTTCTGCTTCTTTAGTTGTATGATGTTTAAACAATTCAGAAAAGATTTCTGAATAATTTAATTTGATTTTAGTTTTGCTTTTCTTTCGCCGTTTGTAAAATTAAGTTAGAAAAATAGAAAAGCCATTTGTGGTAGAC
>CAMLUN010000033.1 GCA_946487795.1 uncultured Lactobacillus sp.
AGACCCTACACATTTGATTCGTCGAAACTTTGTTCAGTTTTCAAAGGTCTACCTTGTTCAACTGCAAAGCTGAACAACATTTAATATTTTATCGCATACCCATTTCAATGTCAACAACTAATTTTAATTGATTAACTCATCAAAGATTAAATCATTGACCTCAACAAGCAGCTTAAATAATATATCATGACAATAAATTAATGTCAACATATTATTTCAAATGAATTCACAATCAAATGTAACTTTCATTCATATTACCTCACAGGCAACGATAACTAATATACCTTGTTTGCTAGTCCACGTCAATAGGAAATTCTAATTTAAAATGTATGCTTAAAATCATATAAGCAATTAAAGACTTCAATTGCAGCTAAATCAATATCATCAAAACGAAAACGTTCTCGCGGACGATAGCGCTCAAAAACGAATTCACCACTTGAGCGAATATACGTTACCTCACAAAGAGGAATTCCAAACTGTTCAAATATTCTTTTCTGTCTATTATTAGAGTGATCAAGTGTCATTGCTTGAAGTCGTTTAATAATTTTTTCTAAATTTGAAGAGTACACCCTTCATCCCCCACATTCGTTTTAAATAATAAGGGCGAGAAAACTTTTTCTCACCCTCACTCTACTTAAACATATAAAATTCAATTATGCCTTGATTTTTCTTGAAAGCTTCCAAATCAATTCTAATCATTCATTTTATTTCGACAATCTATCAAACTCATTTACGATGTTGAACCCGGTTTGGCTTAATGATTAAAGCAATTATTCCAGCAAACATCCCAAAATAATACGTTAATAACCGCCAAAGGAGCATTGCTAAAATCAATTTAGTATTTGAATTGACAAAACTAGCAAATAAAACGGAAAAGCTATACTCTGCTCCTCCTGCACCTCCAGGAATTGGGAATAGTGAAATCACCATAAAGATTAACACGTGCAGGCTAACTACCATTATGAAGTTAATATGATGAACGCCTAAAGCAAGAAGAATGAAATACGGAATAATGTAGTAGAAAAAGAGCTGAGCAATTGTGACGATGCATACTCTTGCTAACTTACCATATTCCTTTTTCATTTTTAGACTTTCCTGGTAGAAAGAATCAATTTTCTCGTTCAAAAGAATCTTCATTCTTTCGTATCGTTTGGCTTTCATAAATAATGCAAGCGGCTTAATAAGCAGGTTCGTTGCTTTTTTAGTAAAGTGGTACCAATACATCACCATCAACAAGCCAACGATGACAGCAAGATGGATTGTAAAGCCAAAGACAACTAATAATACTAATGCGTGAAGTTTTTCTTCAATATAATGAAAACCAATTAATAGCGAAATAAGAAAGTTTACTACAATCATCGCTTGAAAGACAACAAACTTCATTAAAAGAACGGAACTAGCAATTCCGCCATCCACACCAGATTGGAGCATCGCCACCAGTTGTGCAGGCTGTCCCCCAGTTGAAAATGGAGTAATCCCATTAAATAGCTGTTCAATTAGAGGTAACCGAAATGAGTCTTTCCAGGTAAAATCTGGATAGCGATCTTTCATAAATATCTTTACCACAACTCCTTCCAATCCGAGGTAAAGACAAATACAAATAACCGCAACAAGCATCCATCCCCAATTGATCGTATTAAATTCCTGAATCAAAACATGAAGATTAATGTCACGTAAGGCGTATACAAAAATCCCCACCCCAATCAGGAGCATCATAACCAGGACGCCCCAATTACGCCGGCTCATTAATTAGCCTCCTTTGCTTGTTGACGGTAAAAGCGATCCCAAACTTTTGCTAAGTGATCTTTCGAGTAACGCTTTGAAGTTTCAACTGCTCGTTCCCGTAAGTAATTCAATCTTTCCGGATTATGGGTGAGTTCTACAAGCTTAGTTTGCATTTCACTGACATCCTTCGCCGGTTCGTAATCCCCATCAATGATTGAATGATACAAATCAAGATCACGAAGCATTACGGGCGTACCACAACTGAATGCTTCAAGAACTGACATTGGAAATAGTTCGTTGAATGATGGAAGTAAGAATAAGTCAGCAGCATTATTTAATTCTGCAATTTCTTTTCGACTAACAATTCCCGTAAACAGCAAATTTGTCGGTGGATTATCAACAACTTTTTTTAACTCACTGTAACCATCAGTTAAGCGGCCAAACGAAAAGCCACCTGCCCACACAAACTGGATATTGGGATTCTGTTGGGCCAGTTTAATAAAATCGGGAACTCCTTTTCGTTCCTGGATCTGACCGCTTCCGAGAACCACAAACTTGTCTGCTGGCAGATGATACTTTTTCCGATATTCTTGCCGAGTTTGTTTATCAACCGGGAAAAAGTTATCCGAGTCAACAAAATTAGGAATATAAGTCACGTGGTCACGAGGAATCCCGTACGCAACTAGCTTATCAATAAAGGATGGATTAACGACAACTAAGTGATCCATCCGCTTATAAAAGGCGATTACGTACCGATAAAAGATTCCACGAAATGGTTGTGGAATTTGTAAGCTTCCCTCTAAAGTTTCGGGAAGGAAATGAACGTAGCCAATTTTCCGTCCCCGCTTTTTAGAAAATGTTGAGAAATAAAAGGGCAGATCAATCGTGTGGTAATGACTGATCTGGCTTTTTCGATATTTATTAATCGCAATGTCAAACTGATCGGCAAAGCGAGTTTTTAAGAGATGGATTAATTCCAAGTAAGCACTGCCGACCCCTTGTCCGGCAACCTTGTCGGCAGACGAAAACATGGTAATTTTTAACATTGCTTAACTCCTCGATCGATGAAAAAGATTCCGAAATGTACCCTTTGATTGACTAGATTGCTTCTCAGCCATTGTCTCTTGGCAATCTTGATAAAATTTAAGAATCCGCTGAGCAAATACTTCTGCAGAAATCTCGTGTAATTTTGCATCACGCTTATTCTGTTCCTCAGGCGTCCGCGGATTATTAAGGTAACGAAGGACACCATTAACAAGATCAATCCGCTTTTGGAAGCTAACCCCAATAGCTGGGTCATCAATTAACTCATCAGTATACTCACTCCGCATTACCACAATCGGCAAATCGGATGCCAATGCTTCATCATATGTCAATCCCTGGGACTCAGAATCAGACGCAGAAACAAAAACATTTGCCATTTGATAGTAATGATGAACATCATCATTATCAACCTGCCCCGCAAACTGAATATGATCAGTCAAATGCAGGTGCCGAACCTGTCGTTCCAAAGTTTCTCTTGCGGGTCCATCCCCAACTATCAGTAACTGAGCATCAGGTTTTTTAGCTAAGATATCGGGCATTGCTTCAATTAAGGTATGGATATTCTTTTCAAATGCAAGCCGGCTTAACGATAAAAGCACTGGTGTATCTGGCTTATACCCCCACTTGGCACGGAGAGCGTTCTTCTCTTCAAGAGAATCCCGCTGACCATATACTCGCAAGTTAATCCCAGTTGGAATAATCCGAATTGGTGCGTCAACATTATAAGAACGCATTGTCTCTAACACCCGTTCACTCGGTGCCACTACTCCAGAAATATTATGGAGGTAAATATGGGCTAATCGACCAACATCCTTTGGCTTTAGAATATGGCCATTAGCAATGTAATGAAGGTAGTCCTGATACATTGTGTGATAAGTATGAAGACAAGGGATGTTCAGGTGATGCGCAACAACTTTACCCATTACCCCCAACGAAAATTCGGTCTGATTATGAACAATATCCAATTGAAGCTTCTCTGCAATCTTGATTGCCCGAAAAGCACCCCGAATGGCAATCCGTCTATCCGTAAATGACACAAAGGGGATGCTTGGAAAACGATAGATCCCATTTTCTTTGTCATCGTCCTTTGCTTTAGGATCCGTTGTGGTAAAAATATATACCTGGTGTCCCTGAGCAATTAGTTCATCACGGAGCGTCTTAATCGACGTCGCGACCCCGCTTACTTGGGGAAAATATGTATCTGTAAAAAGACCTATCTTCAAGCTAATTGCTCCTTTTTTCTTTAATCTCAATTTAAAATAATCGTAAGATCATTATACAAAAGCATCTAATGATCCGCAAAAAGGTATCCTGACAATTGTAGACTGTTCAATCAGCAACAACAAGTTTTTTTGTCAAATATTAAGATCACTTAAGGATTTATTCGATCACTTTAGGGACTGCTTGACGAACCAATCGTTCAACTTCGGCAGCAGTTGTCGCATTGAGAGCCTTGTGAACTAGCGGTTGTAATTGACGAGTACTAAGTTGATTAATTAATGAGCGAATATGCAAAATGCTGCTACTATTCATGGAGAATTCATCCAATCCCATCGCCACTAACAATGGGGTTGCTAATGGGTTGCTTGCCATCTCACCGCACATACTTACCCACTTACCTTCAGCATGAGCTGCATCAATAACTTTCTTAACTAAACGAAGAACAGCCGGATGTAATTCTTGATAAAGGTAGGCCACGCGAGGATTCCCCCGATCAGCTGCAAATAGGTATTGAATTAGATCATTACTGCCGATACTAAAGAAATCCACCTCACGGGCAAAGGCATCTGCCATCACGGCACTTGAAGGAATCTCAAGCATCATCCCGACTTCGATGTTATCTGCTACTTGAACTCCCTCATTTAATAGTCGTTGCCGTTCTTCATCCAAAATTTTTCGTGCTTGCCAAAATTCTTCAACCGTCGAGATCATTGGAAACATGATTGCTAGCCGTCCATATACCGAAGCACGAAGGAGTGCCCGTAATTGTGGACGAAGAATCTCAGGCTTAGCAAGGCCAATTCGAATTGCTCGAAATCCAAGGAACGGGTTGTTTTCTTGAGGCAGCTTTAGCATCCCCAGATTCTTGTCACCACCAATATCAAGCGTGCGGACCACTACTCGTTGCCCTGGCATTTCAGTTAAAAATTGTTTATAAGCTTGTGTTTGCTCTTTTTCACTGGGAAGTCGATCACCACTCGCATACAAGAATTCACTCCGAACCAGGCCAATTCCTTCAGCCCCATTTTGCCGAGCATCAAGGACATCAATTGGCGTTCCGACATTAGCAACAACCTTAAAGTGGCGGCCATCGGTACTAACGGTTTGTTCATCCTTTAATGTCCCCCACTCTTGTTGTTCGCGATCAAATTGGGCGGCTAATCGCTGATAATGATCTACTTCCTCTTCTGACGGATCAACAATAACTTTGCCATGAATCCCATCAACGATCAGTAAATCGCCATTTTTTATTATTTTAGTAGCCTTCTCGGTCCCAACAACTGCTGGTAACGATAGAGTCTTACTCATAATTGTAAAATGAGAGGTTCGACCCCCGTCATCAGTAACAAGTCCGGCAACAAATCGCCGGTCAAACTGTGCGGTATCAGTTGGTGTAATATTTTGAGCTACAAAAGTTGCCCGATGATCCAAAAGAGTTGGATCGGGAAGTTCAACCCCCATCAAATGACTAAGCACTCTTTTAGTAACGTCCTTAATTGCCGTTGCTCGCGACGAAAGATAGTCATTATCGTTCATTTTTTCGAGAATTTTTAATTGCTCATCTGCAGTTTTCTTAATTGCCCATTCTGCAGATAAATGGTCACGATTAACTTTTTTAAGAATTTCAGCATGGAGGGACCGGTCATCTAAAATTGCCAGCTGATCATCAACAACTGCCGCTGCCCTCTTCCCCAATGATTTATGGGCATGCTGGCGAATTGTCTGAACTTCATTCAGCGTTAAAGTAAAAGAATCATGAAGCCGTTTGACCTCATGATTCTCATTTGCTGAATATTGTTGGTTAACAGATAAATCTGGTCCCACTAATAGGTAGGCAGGAGCAATAGCAATCCCACTGCTCGCCGCCAAGCCATTCAAAAGTGTGGACATTAGTCTGTTAAGCCTTCCTTCTTCATTGTTTCAGCAACGGCATCCAAAGCTTCCTTTTCATCGTCACCCTTAGCAGTAATGGTAACTGAAGCATTTTGACCAACACCGAGTGACATAACACCCATGATGGACTTCAAATTAACACTCTTACCTTCGTATGAAAGGGTAACATCAGAATTATATTTAGAAGCTGCTTGAACCAGGATAGTTGCTGGGCGAGCGTGAATACCTGTTTCAGATGTAATTGTAAAATCACGTTTTTCCATAATTAAATCATTCTCCTTCGAGCATATTAGCAAATTGTCAGTGGCCAGGCCCTGATAATTTCATTGCTTTTATTTTAGCAACTGTAAACTTTAATTACAAGTTCTCTCAACGATTGATCATCGCTTTTTTAATCGATATGTAAGCGTTCCCCCACGATGGGCTTCCGCTTCAATTTGCGTCCGGTATTGATAACCATGAAAAACCGGCTGAAATGCCTGAAATTCCTCTGGAGTAATATCAAAATGACTAATCTTTCCCGAATGCAAATCCTCAAGTTCCTGTTGATAATCTCTTTCCGTCATTTAACCACCTCATTAAAGGATCTCTGACTTTTTCACTACCCTTATTTTAGCATTCATCTATCAAGAGTGCTAAAATTTAATAGAAAGTTTGAATAATTTTTTCTTAAACCAATTCATTTGGCTTGCAGTCAAACAAAAAGTAAGTATAATTAACATCAATGGTCAGGAAAGGTCAAAGATAATAATTTCCTTTTCGATGGTCGGATCTATTTTACTAAGGGGGTATTTTGCGGTGCTTTGTCAAAATTGTCATCAGAATCCTGCAACGATCCATTTACAAATGAACCTTAATGGCCAACGAGTTCAACTCGATTTATGTCAAAATTGCTATCAAAAATTACAAAACATGCAAACAAATATGATGAATGGAGGTAACGGAATGAATAATTTCGGTTTTGGAAGCCTCGAAGACTTCATGAATGCCATGAATAATATGCAAAGTCAACAAGCTGCTGGTAATGGGGCTGCTTTTAGCGGTCAAAACCAACGACAAGGCGGTAACGGTGGTCGCGGCAAGGGAATCCTTGGTCAGTACGGCATTAACTTAACCGACCTTGCTCGCCAAGGAAAGATTGATCCAGTTATCGGTCGTGATAACGAAATCAAGCGAGTTATTGAAATCCTTAATCGCCGGACTAAGAATAACCCAGTTTTAATCGGTGAAGCTGGTGTTGGTAAGACTGCTGTCGTTGAGGGCTTAGCTACTGCGATTGTTTCCGGTGAAGTACCAGAAAAGCTTGCTAATAAAGAAATCATTCGGCTTGATGTTGTTTCCCTTGTTCAAGGAACCGGGATTCGGGGACAGTTTGAAAAGCGGATGCAACAATTAATGGCCGAAGTGCGGAAGAACAAGAACATTATCCTCTTCATTGATGAAATCCACGAAATCATGGGTGCCGGAAATGCTGAAGGCGGCATGGATGCCGGAAACGTTTTGAAGCCTGCCCTTGCCCGTGGCGACTTCCAACTTCTTGGTGCAACTACCCTTAATGAATACCGAAAGATTGAAAAGGATGCTGCCCTTGCACGGCGTTTCCAACCAGTTGAAGTTAATGAACCTTCAATTGATGAAACGATCCGGATCCTTAACGGGATTAAAGGCCGCTACCAAGATTACCACCACGTTAAGTACACGGATGATGCAATCGTGGCTGCCGCTAAACTTTCAGATCGCTACATTCAAGAACGGTTCCTGCCAGATAAGGCAATTGACCTAATGGATGAAGCGGGTTCACGGAAGAATTTAACGTTAAAGAATGTTGATCCAAACGCAATTGAAAACGAAATTCACACTGCTGAAGCACATAAGCAACAAGCAGCAGATAACCAAGATTATGAAAAAGCTGCCTTTTATCGGGATCAAGTAAGCAAGCTTGAAAAGGCAAAGAAGGAAGCAGAAGAAAATCATTCTGAGGAATCCGCAACGGTAACCGTTAAGGATATGCAGGATATTGTCGAAGAAAAGACTAATATTCCTGTCGGCGATCTGCAAAAACAAGAAGAAAACCAACTTCGGGATCTTGATAAGAAGCTTGACGAACATGTCATTGGCCAAACTGAAGCAGTTGATAAGATTGCGCGGGCAATTCGTCGGAACCGGATTGGCTTAAACAAGTCTGGTCGGCCAATTGGTAGTTTTCTCTTCGTTGGTCCTACTGGTGTTGGGAAGACCGAAACGGCTAAGCAACTTGCTCTTCAACTATTTGGTTCTAAGGATTCAATGATTCGTTTTGATATGTCAGAATACATGGATAAGACATCTACTTCAAAACTTATTGGTGCGGCTCCAGGTTATGTTGGCTATGAAGAAGCTGGTCAATTAACTGAACAAGTTCGTCGTCACCCTTACAGCTTAATCTTGCTTGACGAAGTGGAAAAGGCTCACCCTGACGTTATGCACATGTTCTTACAAATCCTCGATGATGGTCGATTAACCGATTCACAAGGTCGGACCGTTAGTTTCAAGGACACGATCATTATCATGACTTCTAATGCCGGAACTGGCGATGCTCAAGCTAGCGTTGGTTTTGGTGCTGAGTCAACTGGAAGTACTCACTCAATCATTGATAAATTGACCAACTACTTTAAGCCAGAATTTTTGAACCGGTTTGATGACATTGTTCAATTCAATGCCCTCAGCAAGGATAATTTGATGAAGATTGTTAACCTGATGATTAGCGATGTTAACAAGATGCTGACTGACCGTGACTTATCAATTACTGTTCCTGAAAATGTTGATGAGAAGTTAGTTGACTTGGGGTATGATCCAAAGATGGGTGCGCGTCCTCTTCGTCGGGTAATTCAAGAACAAATCGAAGATCGAATTGCTGACTATGTTCTTGATCACAATGATGCTCACGAGCTTGCTGCACAACTAGATAAAGATGGTAATATTACTGTTGTTGCCGCACCACAGGCAGATAAAGTTACTGATTAAAAGTTAAATTACGAATAATCTATTGGAGACTGGGAAAAAACATGTTTTTCCAGTCTTCTATTTTTTTACACTTTGTTAACCTGTTCATCACAGAGGTTTCACCTTATCAATGCTATAATGAAAAGTAAATATAGTTGACGGGGTGAAAAGGATGGAAGATAAGTTCAAAACAGGAAACCCAATCTGGGTCTACTACACAAATATTGATACTGGAGAAAACCTGGTTGTCCCCCAACTCTTACGGGGATTTATGGGAGAAGAATATTCCGTTAAAAAGAAGCAATTCGACGGTTACCAATTTGTCAAAAGTGAGGGGGAATTAACCGGAAAATTTGATGATCAGCCACATAGCATTCACGTTTATTATCGGAATAAAAACTGGGGTGAAGTGGAATCGATCGAAATGTATCTCCACCTCGATGCGGTTACTGCAGTTTACGATATGCCGAACGGGATGCAAGTTGGCACTCCTTTCCCGGACGATATTGTTCTGAAGGCCTTTCACCGCGTTGCAACTAAATCAGGAGAATTTTGGTACGAAATTGGCAGTGATCAATGGGTAAAATACGACAAAATGACAATTGTGGATAACCCATTCAAAACCGAAGATGAAGACTTTCAATCTAAGCTTGCTGACAATATGGCAGTAATTCCAATGAAGAAGACAAAAGCAGTGATTGACTATCTTCCAGGAAGATCAATTGACGCTTTTAATAAACCATATGGTGATAAAGTTGGCGAAATTAAGGATGGTCAAGAAATCACGATCACTGGTAAGATGAGTGATAATGATGAAATTATCTGGTACAAAGTCGGTAATGGAATGTTTATTACCGGCAACTATGTCAAATTGGAGGATCAAGATGGAGACTAATCAACAAACAATTGCAGTCGTTGGTGTCGGTAATATGGGGTCCGCAATTATTAAGGGACTCGTAAATACGAACCAGTTTAATATCATTGGCGAAAACCCAGATAATCCTCGGGTTACCAAACTTGGACAAGATCTCGGCTTTACCGTCGTTAATAATAATCAAGATGTTGTTAATGCTAATCCTGACTTCGTTGTGCTTACTACCCCCGCACCGATCACAATAAAGATCGCTCAAGAATTAAGCCAGCTTCCCGCCTCAACAACTGTTATCTCAGCAGCTGCTGGTGTTTCATTGAAAGAATTACAATCAGTGATTACCAATGCTACAGTGGCAACAATGATTCCCAACACCCCGGTTGCCGTTAATGCAGGAACAATTGGGCTAGCTCTTCCTGAAGCGATTACCGATGAAAAGGCAAATAAGATTATCGCTTTCCTTAAATTATTAGGTGATGTGATCCCAGTTAGTGAAAATCAATTAGATATTGTTGGCGTCATTGGCGGGTGTGGACCAGCATTTGTGGATGTCTTCATGGATGCCATGAGTGATGGTGCCGTTGCGAACGGAATGAATCGACAAACAGCTTATCGTTTGATTTCAAGTATGGTTAAGGGAACCGGGAAACTTGCTTTTGATACTAACAAACTTCCCGCTGAACTTCGTGATCAAGTTACTTCACCAGCCGGCACAACAATTAAGGGTGTAATGGCCTTGGAAAAGAATCAGTTCCGCTATGCAGTAATTGATGCAATTAACAAGGCAGCCGGAAAATAAGAATGGTAAATTTTAAAAAACAATCCCGTTACTAATCGGTTAAATGACTAGTGACGGGATTGTTTGTGTTTTAAATTATTTTGGGTAATGGAAGGCGAAAAGGGTGCTTGCTGTGACCGCAATCTCTGTCTAGCTTTTTCTAGGCAACTTAGTCTAAACGTGCTTCGCTCGAGTTTCCTAGAGCTAGCAACCTCCTTCCTAGGCGCGAGTCGCCTTCGTCAGGAGAAATTGCTAGCTTTCCGGAAACTCTTTGGAGCGAAGGCACTCTCTTTCCTTAATCCCTTCTCAATTGCATTTTATCGTTGAAGAACTTGGAAAGGAAAATGACGATAACCATGGTGATTCCCCAAATGATCCACCAAGTGCTGGAAGAACTAAGAATCGTCCAAAGAGCACTATTAGGACCGATCCATTCATTATGTTGATAACCAATATTAAGGCTCATCATTGCCCGAATAAGTGCAACCAAGAAAATGATAAATAGGATCGGCAGGCCGATGCCGACAATCCACTTCCAGGTCCGGTTAAGCAAACCAAAGCCATTACCAATCATTTGAAAAATTAACGTACTAGAAAGAAGAACTAATAATTGCATCCCCATCGCCTGCCAACTTGCTAGCGGGTGGTCAAACAAGCTTAATAAGTTATTAACCACCCAAATTCCAATGGTAGCAAGGGCTAAAGCAATCAATCGTCCCCACCAAAGGGTCTTTCGTGAAATCCCGTTTTGAATTGTCCACTTAAAATCATCATAAGCAGTAATTAAGAAATAACCGAGTAAAATCATTGTGAATACTGGCGGTAATACTCCTGGAATTCCTTGCAAGCTAACGAGAAATGAATCAACACGACGATCAATTAGCAATTCAACAAAATATCCCAAAAATACTACGCCGACAGCCCAAGCAGCAGCAACGGCTAACGCCCAACCGAGGCGATGAAAAACATTGGTAATTACTAATCGTTGTTCATGACTAAGCATCTTCTTGTTGGCCTCCATTCGTTAAGTAGATAAATAAGTGCTGTAAATCATAGTGTCCAATCTGAACTTGATCAGGAAGAATCCGATCTTCTGGTAACTGATCAAAGACATGGGCTGTCCGAATATTCCCCAAGTCGGTTGTTGAAAGGACGTTCAACCCTTCCGTATACTGATCAACTAACTTTGCAGGACCAGAAATATCGTATGCCCGGTCCAGCAAATCCTGAACATCAGCATCCTCAAGAACCCGATGACGATCAATCAAGATCACATGCTCAACCAATTGTTGAATTTCATCAATTAAGTGAGTTGACAAAACGATCGTCCGTGGCCGCTTTTGGTATGACTTAATTAATTCTTGATAGAAAATTTCACGGTGGTTAGCATCTAATCCTAATACCGGCTCATCAAGAAAAATATAATCAGCATCAACGTTTAATGCCAAGCTAATCTTAGCAGCGGTTTTTTGACCAGTGGAAAGTTTGGCAAATTTTTGGTTACCATCAAGCTCAAACTGTTTAAGCATTTGTTCAGCATTTTGATAATCAAAATTACCGTATGCACCATCAGCAAGGTCAAACATTTGGTTAATTTTTACCTGCTTATAGTAAAGGTTATCTTCACCAATAAGGAAAATCTTATCCAAAGTTTGATCAGTATTGACCTCCTGATCACCTAACTTGATCGAACCAGATGTCGGAAAGATCCGGTTACTGATTAAGTTTAGGAGAGTCGATTTCCCCGCACCGTTTCGACCGAGCAAGCCATAAATTTTTGCCGGCTCTAAAGTGAATGAAACATCATCAAGAATTACTCGACGTCCAAATTTCTTTGATAAATGACTAATCTTTAATTGTTCCATCATGCTCACCCCGCTCAATTAATTCGACTAAATGTTGCTTATTAATTCCTAATTTATGTGCTTCCACAAGGAGAGTTTTGACATAATCCTTATAGAAACTTTCTTTACGCTCTTCCATAATCTTTTGTCGAGCCCCCGTTCGTACAAACATTCCGCGTCCACGGTGCTTTTCAATCAACCCCGCATCAAC
>CAMLUN010000034.1 GCA_946487795.1 uncultured Lactobacillus sp.
ATGGAAGTTCCAAAGCAAGACACTACAGTTAGTGATGCTGACGTTGACGCTGAACTTGAAAAGAAGCGTCAACAACAAGCAGAACTTGTATTGAAGGAAGGCAAGCCAGCCGAAAAGGGCGACACTGTTGTTATCGACTACGAAGGTAGCATTGATGGCAAGAAGTTTGATGGTGGCTCCGCTGACAACTACTCCCTTGAATTAGGTTCAGGATCATTTATTCCTGGCTTTGAAGATCAATTGATTGGTCACAACACCGACGATGATGTTGATGTTAAGGTTACATTCCCTGAAGATTACCATGCTAAAGACTTAGCTGGAAAGGAAGCTATCTTCAAGGTAAAGGTTCACGAAATCAAGGAAAAGCAACTTCCAGAACTTGATGATGACTTTGCTAAGGATGTTGACGAAGATGTTGATACTCTTGCCGAATTAAAGGACAAGACTAAGAAGGAATTACAAGAAAACAAGGACAACCAAGCTAAGGCTGCTATTGAAGATGCAGCAATTAACGCTGCGGTTGAAAATGCCGAAATTCAAGATATTCCACAATCAATGTTGGATGAAGACACTAACCGTCAAATGCAACAATACTTAGCTGGAATGCAACAACAAGGTATTAGCCCACAAATGTACTTCCAAATCACTGGTACTAAGGAAGATGATTTGAAGAAGCAATTCGCTGCTGATGCTGCACAACGGGTTAAGACTAACTTAGTTCTTGAAGCAATCGTTGATGATGCAGACTTATCTGCAACCGAAGATGAAATCAAGGATGAAATTAGTGATCTTGCTAAGCAATACGGCATGAAGGAAGACCAAGTTAAGAATGCTTTGTCTGAAGACATGCTTACACATGACATTAAGATCCGGAAGGCTGTTGACTTGGTTGCTGACTCAGCTAAGCAAGTTGAAAAGGCCGATGATAAGAAGGAAGATAAGTAATCGATCCTATTATCAGTTAAATAATATTTAAGCGCGAAAAGCATGGGAAGTGTTTATTTGTCCCATGCTTTCGTAGTTGCAAATAGGCTTCAAGAGTTCGTTTTTTCTAAGCAAGCTCTTGAAGCCATTTGTGTTACTGTGACATTCGTGTTAATTTAATTTTGATTATTTTTGTAAACTAATCATTCGAATTAATCAGTTAAGTTTGTTATTATTAAAACAGTATATTTAATAGGAGGCTACAATCCATGTTTGAAGATACTAGTGGTATGGATTCAGTCCACTGTTCATTTTGTGGTAAATCGCAGGATGAGGTAAAAAAGATTGTTGCGGGCCCTGGGGTTTACATCTGTAATGAATGTGTTGCCCTATGCCAAGAAATTATTGATCAAGAACTTGAAGAGGACCGTAAAAACAGTACGTTTAAAGTCCCAACACCTGAAGAAATCATGAGCAAGCTTGATGACTATGTAATTGGGCAGTCTGATGCTAAGAAGACCCTTTCTGTTGCGGTTTATAACCACTACAAACGGGTTAATGCGATGACAACTGGGGATAATAATGATACCGAATTGCAAAAGAGTAACATTGCAGTAATTGGACCAACTGGTTCGGGGAAAACCTACTTAGCTCAATCACTAGCACGGATTCTAAACGTTCCTTTTGCAATTGCCGATGCAACCACATTAACCGAAGCAGGGTATGTCGGTGAAGATGTTGAAAACATTATCTTAAAGCTTCTTCAGGCTGCAAACTTCGATGTTGAAGCGGCTGAAAAGGGAATTATCTATATCGATGAAATTGATAAGATCGCGAAGAAGAGTGAAAATGTTTCAATTACTCGTGATGTTTCCGGTGAAGGTGTTCAACAGGCTCTCTTGAAGATCCTTGAAGGGACCATCGCTAATGTTCCTCCTCAAGGTGGTCGGAAACACCCTCAACAGGAATTTATTCAGGTTGATACCAAGAACATTCTCTTTATTGTCGGTGGTGCATTTGATGGAATCGAGACAATTGTTAAGGAACGTCTTGGTGATAAGACAATCGGCTTTGGGACGAATTCTGATGAGGCTGCTAATGTTACCGAAAAGAATATTTTGCAACACGTTATTCCTGAAGATCTCCTGAAATTCGGGTTGATTCCAGAATTTATTGGTCGTCTCCCGGTAATGACGGCATTACAAAAGCTCGATGAAAATGATCTTGTTCGGATTTTAACTGAACCGAAGAATGCGCTTGTTAAGCAGTATCAAGAATTAATTCGTCTTGATGGCAGTCAGTTAACCTTTACTGATGGAGCATTACGTGCAATGGCTCAATTAGCAATTAAGCGAAACACCGGGGCCCGGGGTCTTCGTTCGATTATTGAAGGAGTTATGCGTGATGTAATGTTTGATTTGCCAAGTCGGAAGGACGTTGAAAAGGTAATTATTGACAAGCGTTGTGTTACTCAACACACAGAGCCACGATATGTTATGAAGGGCGAAAAGGAAGCTTCATAATCTAAGAAAGGTGAGTGCAAGGCAGTGCAAGTCAATAATGTTGATTTAACGATCAGTGCAGTAGAACCCAAACAGTACCCTGCAACTAACTACCCAGAAATTGCTCTTGTTGGCCGTTCCAACGTTGGTAAGTCGTCATTAACCAATGTCCTTATCAATCGGCGAAACTTTGCTCATACGTCTAGCCAGCCCGGGAAGACGCAAACGTTAAATTTCTATAATGTTGAAGATGAACTTTACTTTGTTGATGTTCCTGGTTATGGCTACGCAAAAGTTTCTAAAAAGGAACGGGAACGGTTTGGTAAGATGATTGAGGAATATCTAACAACACGTCAACAATTACGTGGCGTTATTCAATTGGTTGATGGTCGGCACAAACCAACAGCTGATGATGTTTCAATGTATCAGTGGCTTGCTTATTATGACATTCCAACTTTAATTGTTGGTACGAAGATTGATAAAGTTAAGCCAAACGCCCGAAATCGGGCAAAAAATGATATTATCAAAACGCTGGACTTAACACCTAAGACACCATTGGTATTATTCTCTGCTGTTAAAAAGCAGGGGAAGGATCAAGTGTGGAATTGGATTGAGCAGCGAATTGGGGAGGAACATAATTAATGGATTTTGATCAATACCAAAATGCAGCAAAGCGGACGCTCTATGGTAATGAACAAGTATTAACTAATTGCGCGTTAGGATTAGCCGGCGAATCTGGTCAGGTAGTTGACCTAGTGAAGAACTATACCTTCCGTGGTCGTAAATTAGATCGCCAACAACTTATTCATGAAATGGGTGATGTTCTTTGGTATCTTTCACAAATTGCCGAATGGGCTGATATTCCGTTTGATGAAGTTGCTAAAACTAACATTAATGAATTAAATAAACGTTATCCACAAGGGTTTAAAAAGCAGGATTAACTAACACAAAAGCGGCAAGAATGGTCTCAATTAGCACCACTCTTGTCGCTTTACTGTTACTTGTTATTATCTTTCTTCTCGGCTGTTTTTTTGTCCTTTTCAGCATCTTTGGGTTGCTTTTTAGTCTTTTTGGGATCAACTGCAAATTGATCGAACAGCTTATCTAATTGCATACTGCGTCGGGTAACAAGTCCCATCTTCAACACTCTCCTCTAGTTTTTTCATACTCTAGCATAAAAAAGACTGAAAGTACAATTATCTGGACAGATCCTTTGCGTTGTTCCTTTGAATTAACGTATAATTAATACTTAGCAATTTAAGTGGAGGAATCTTTATGGCAAGTGAACACCTTGAACATAAACTGGCATTATTACCGGATAAACCTGGTTGTTATTTGATGAAAAACATCAATGACCAGATTATCTATGTCGGCAAAGCCAAAAACTTAAAGAATCGGGTTCGCTCTTATTTTAAGAGTTCTCATACGGGGAAAGTGGCGAAAATGGTTTCTGAGGTTGCTGATTTTGAAACGATCGTGACCTCAACCAATAAGGAATCGTTTTTACTGGAAATTACGTTAATTCAAAAGCACCAACCGTACTTCAATATTAGACTAAAACGTGGAACTGGTTATCCGTATATCAAGATTACCAATGAACGGGATCCACGGACAATGATTACGGGTCAGGTAAAGAAGGATGGCGCTTACTACTTTGGGCCTTATCCAAATGTTTATGCTGCTGAAGAAACACTTCATTTCATTCAGAAAGTATATCCTCTGCGGCGCTGTAATGGCTACCAAAATCGACCGTGCTTGTATTACCATATGGGACAATGTCTTGGTGCCTGCTTTAAAACTGTCCCCCGTGAAGAATATGATGAGCAGATTAAGCGAATCAAATCATTTTTGAACGGAAATACAGCTACTGTGAAGCGTCGACTAACCAAACAAATGGAAGAGGCAGCAGCAAATTTAGAGTTTGAACGTGCAGCCGAAATTCGCGATCAGTTACACTACATTAAAGTAACGGTTGAAAAGCAGAAGATTATTTCTAACGATAAAACGCCACGGGATCTCTTTAATTTCTATATGGATAAGGGTTGGTTGTCTATCCAAGTATTCTTTATTCGTCAGGCGCGTTTGATGAAGCGAGAAAAACGGTTATTTCCGGTTGTTGATACCGATGTCGAAGAGATGACCAGCTTTATTCTGCAATTTTATAATCGCCGAAATAATGTTTTACCAAAAGAAATTCTTTTGCCCCACGGACTCCCGAATAAAGAAATTAGTGAAATCTTAGGGGTACCAGTAAGAACACCCGTTCGGGGAGAAAAACGTGATTTAATGGCGATGGCACGTGAAAATGCCCAACTATCTCTTGATGAAAAGTTTCGACTCCTTGAACTTGATACCAAGAAGACAACTGGTGCAATGAAAGAAATTACCGATGCGTTAGGATTGCCAGAGGGACATAAGATTGAGGCCTTTGATCACTCGCATATTCAGGGAGCCGATCCCGTTAGTGCAATGGTTGTTTTCGTTGATGGCGAACCAGCAAAGAAACTTTATCGAAAGTATAAGCTGAAGAGTGTGATTAATCATGCTGATGAAGCTGCCAGTACACGAGAGGTAATCCGCCGACGTTATTCACGGCTGTTAAAAGAAAATAAGCCAATGCCTGACATGATCTTCATGGATGGTGGTGAAATTCAGATGAACGCGGTTAAGGATGTGCTTGAAAACGAACTCGGTCTGGATATTCCAGTAGTGGGGATGGTCAAAAACGATAAACATAAGACGGCTGACCTCCTTTTTGGCGATCATGATGAACATATTAATTTAAATCCACGGAGCCAGGGCTTTTACCTTGTTCAACGGATCCAAGACGAAGTTCACCGCTTTGCAATTACCTTCCACCGGCGAGTTCATGCCCGTCATTCGATGGCTTCAAGATTGGATGCAATTAAGGGGGTCGGGCCGCGCACCCGAACAAAATTGCTGCAAAAGTATGGGTCAATTACCAAAATTGCAGCAGCCCCAATCGAGGATATTCATTCATTAGGAATTAATATGAAGACCGCCCAGCTAATTAAAGTTTCCCTTCAAGGAAATGCTGAAGTAGCTAAGGGTAGTAGCCATGATTGATTTTGACGCTGGTAATTTTTTCCAATATACTTGTAGTTAGAACAGAAGAACGGAGAAATCAACTTATGAATACTTTTGTTGATCAAATTAAAATTGAAGCTCATGCCGGAAAAGGTGGGAACGGAATGGTTTCCTTTCGGCGTGAAAAATATGTCCCTAATGGTGGACCATCCGGTGGTGATGGTGGCCATGGCGGTAATATCGTACTGAAAGTTGATGAAGGACTAAGAACCTTGATGGACTTTCGCTATCACCGGATTTTTAAAGCAAAAAATGGTGGCAACGGGATGAGTAAGCAGATGACCGGTCCTAGTGCAGAAGACACTGTTATTAGCGTGCCTCAAGGGACAACGGTTCGAGACTTGGATACCGGTAAGATTATTGGTGACCTTGTTGAGAATGGGCAGACTTTAGTAGTCGCCAAGGGTGGCCGTGGCGGTCGCGGTAATATTCACTTTGCCAGTGCGAAAAACCCGGCTCCTGAAATTGCCGAAAATGGTGAGCCTGGGCAGGATCGGTACCTGGAACTCGAATTGAAGATGCTTGCTGATGTCGGCTTAGTTGGTTTTCCATCAGTTGGTAAGTCGACCCTATTGTCCGTCGTTACTGGCGCTAAGCCTAAAATTGCGGCCTATGAATTTACTACATTAGTCCCTAACTTAGGGATGGTTCTATTGCCTGATGGCCGTGACTTTGCAATGGCTGACATGCCAGGGTTGATCGAAGGGGCTTCTAAAGGTGTTGGCCTCGGTTTAAAGTTCCTTCGTCATATTGAACGGACGCGGGTGCTTCTTCACTTAGTCGATATGAGTAGTGATGATCCAAAACAAGCGATTGAGCGATTTAAGAAGATTAATCATGAATTGGCTAACTACGATCCAGAACTTTTGAAGCGACCACAAATTGTTGTTGCAACGAAGATGGACTTGCCAAATGCTGAAAAGAATCTAGCCGCCTTTAAGAAAGACTTGACAGCTGATAAGACACTCGCAAAGCAGCCTGAGATTTTTCCAATTTCGGCAGTTACTCATCAGGGAGTTCAACAACTAATGCAATTGACTGCTGACCTGCTCGATAAGACGCCAGCATTCGATAGTGAAAGTCATGACGAACAACTTGAGGCAACTTACAAGGCTGAAGCACCAGAAAAAGATCAGGCCGCCTTTACCATTAGCCGTGATGAAGATGGTACATGGGTTCTTGGCGGTGAAAAGCTTCTCCGTTTATTCAAGATGACCGATCTGACCCATGAAGAAAGTCAATTGCGATTTGCTCGTCAGCTTCGTCATATGGGGGTTGATGAGGCATTACGGGCTAAGGGAATTCAAGACGGTGATACTGTCCGAATCGATAAATTTGTCTTTGAATTTGTACAATAATAAATAAAAATCAGAAGGAATTGAGGAAAAAGCATGCAGCTTGAATTTTTAGGAACTGGAGCCGGCTCACCAAGTAAGCAGCGAAACGTTACTAGTGTTGCCTTGAAATTATTAGAAGAGTTAAATGAAATTTGGTTATTTGATGCAGGTGAAGCAACCCAACACCAAATTCTTCACACGACGATTCGCCCAAGAAAGGTAACAAAGATCTTTATCACCCACCTTCACGGCGACCATATTTTTGGCTTACCAGGATTCTTAAGTTCACGGTCATTTCAGGGGGGAAATGAGCCGTTAACAATTTATGGACCGGTGGGAATTAAAAAGTTTGTGATGACGGCCCTTCAGGTGAGTGAATCACGACTAAGTTATCCTCTGAAATTCGTTGAGATTGATCATAGTCAAGAATTATTTAACGAACGCGGCTTTAAAGTAACAACAATGTCACTTGACCATAAGATTGCTTGTTACGGCTACCGGATTGAAGAGGCTGATCATCCTGGTGAGCTGCAAGTAGATAAGCTACGTCAAGATAATATTCCTTCTGGGCCAATCTACGGTCAATTAAAAGCTGGAAAGACAGTTAAGCTTGACGACGGTAGAGTAATTGATGGGAAGAACTATATTGGAAAGCCGCAACCAGGGCGAATTATCGCAATTCTTGGCGACACACGGCAAACGCCTAACGCGGTAGTCCTTGCTCATAAAGCGGACGTCCTCGTGCATGAAAGTACGTTTGCTAAAAATGAAGCCAAAATGGCTCACAATTACTATCACTCAACGAGTCTCCAAGCGGCAGAGGTTGCTAAGCAGGCAGGTGTAAAGAAGTTATTGCTGACCCATATTTCAGCACGGTATACGGGGAAAGCAGCATATCAGTTAGCATACCAGGTTCGTGATGTCGTACCAGACACTAGAGTAGTAAATGACTTTGATGTGATTGACGTTCCATTTAAGAAATAAGTAGACTAGCAAGGAGGTCCTTAGAATGAAAAAGAGGTTTAAGCAGCTACGGTTCTTAAAAAACAAGGTAGTCTTAATAACCGGTGGCGATAGTGGAATCGGCAAGGCATTGGCTCTTGAAGCAGCACGTCGGGGAGCAATTGTGATTGTGGTAGCACGTGATAAGAAGCGCCTAGAAAAAGTTGCTAACCAGTGCTTGATTTTATCTGGTCGTCCTGCCTTTTCTTACCAGTTAGACGTTACTGATCCTGACCAAATCGATGCTGTTTTGTCCCAAATTCAGCACGAGGTTGGCGGGATTGATGCCCTTGTTAACTCAGCTGGTCTGGGCGATTTTTCACCAGCAACTGGGGAATCGTTCGCAACGCTTAAACGAATGACTGATGTTAACCTCCTTGCTCTAATGTACATTAGTCGTTGTGTTGCCCGCCAAATGATGGATCAGGGCTATGGGGCAATTATCAATCTTGGTTCAATGGCAGGAAAGATTCCAACACCTAATAGTGCAGCCTACTCCGCCACCAAAGCAGGAGTTAATCAGTTTGACAACGTCTTACGAATGGAAGTTGCCGACTATGGCGTTCAAGTCTTAACGGTTAATCCTGGTCCAATTGATACGCCATTTTTTGAAAAGGCAGATACTCAGGGGAAGTATCGTGCACACTTACCAAAATGGATGTTTATTTCCCCAGATAAGCTTGCTGAACAAATTTGGGATAATGTTGGCTACAAGACACGGGAAATTAATCTTCCAGGCTATGTAACCTGCCTAAGCTGGGTATATGGAATTATTCCTGGTCTCGGTGATTGGGCAATCAAGAAGTTCTTTGATTTTCAGCAAAACAAGAAAGAACTATAATTAACTCTCCAGGCAATGGGGTGGGACGATAAAAATTGTCAGTCTCACTCCTCTCTTGATTTTAAAAACGAATGGTGATTTGAATGGTAGAAGCAAAGTATGATTGGCAACGAATAGCAGCGCCAGATAAGCAAATAGTGGAGCAGCTAAGTCAAGAATTAGGGATTAATCCTGTAATTGCACGCTTGTTAGCAGAACGGGGAATTACTACTCCAGAAGAGGCTCATAGTTTTATTCAACCATCAATGCAAGCAGTTCATGATCCACACCAGCTTCATGACATGGATAAGGCTCTTGAACGGATTCAAGAAGCGGTAGCAGCGGGGGAACAAATAACTGTTTACGGTGATTATGATGCTGATGGGATTACCAGTACTGCCCTAATGTATGAAGTCCTGCAGGATGTTGGTGCTAACGTTAATTATTATGTTCCTAACCGTTTCCGTGACGGTTATGGGCCAAACGCAGAAGCATATCAGAAAATAATCGATCAGGGAACCAAATTGATCATCACCGTTGATAACGGGGCAAGCGGTAAGGCGGTAATTGATCCGGTAGTTAAGCAGGGGATTGACGTTATTGTAACGGACCACCATGAGATGCCCGAAGACTTGCCTGATGCTTACGCGATTGTGCACCCGCGTTATCCGGGAAGTAATTATCCATTTGCCGATCTATCTGGGGTTGGCGTAGCGTTTAAGGTAGCGTGGGCGTTGCTGGATGAATTTCCAGAAGAATTGCTTGATCTAGTTGCAATTGGTGAAATTGCTGATGTCGTTAGTGTTAGTGATGAGAATCGGCCATTAATTATGATGGGGATTCAAGAACTTCGTCAGGGGATGCGTCCGGGACTACATGCGCTAGTTAAAGAAGCAGGGATTAGTGAACAGTCCTTGACCGACCAGGATATCGGTTTTGTAATTGCGCCGCGGTTAAACGCGTTAGGGCGGATCGCTGATGCTAATGAGGGCGTTGAACTATTAACAACCCTTGATGAGGATCGTGCAACTAAATTGGCAAAGGCTGTTGAACAAGCAAACAGCAAGCGACAAGAACTGGTAAATGAGATCATGGGAGAGGCTCAGCAGCAGGTTGATCGATTGCCTCAGGATCAGCCGGTATTGTTGGTGGTTGGTCATGATTGGCACCAAGGAGTTTTAGGAATTGTTGCTAGTCGTTTAATGGACCAAACAGGGAAACCAACCATTGTAGCAAGTACGAATGACGACCAGAAAATTGCTAAGGGCTCTGGTCGAAGCGTAGATGGTTTTAACTTATTTGCTGCCTTGGATGGTCACCGGGATCTGATGACTTCATTCGGTGGTCATCCGGCTGCTTGTGGTTTGAGCTTTGAGACTGAGAATAGTGAAAAATTACGGAATGTCTTGCTTCATGAGGCAGAAAATCAGCATTTCGATGGACAAAAAAAGCAGCCATTGAAAATTGCCGCTTCAATTAGCCCTGCTGAGGTAAGTATGCAATTATATGATCAACTCGTAAGCCTTTCCCCATTTGGCCCGGGGAATGAACAGCCAGTCTTTGAATTACAACCGGACCAAATTAATAGCATTGTCACTATGGGGAAAGATAACTCACACCTGAAATTTATGGTGGGCGACCAGCAGTCCCAGGTAACGGTAATTGCGTTTGGTAAGGGAAAACTTGCGGCAGTTTTAAGAGCAGCAATGGCAAACCAAATTAAGCTGGCAGTAAAAATCTCAATTAATGAGTGGCGGGGAAAACGAACGGTTCAGCTGATGTTGGAGGATATTAGTATTGATAGTCCAGTAATCATTGATCAGCGAACCAATAAGCTAAATCCACAACTCTTTAATGAGGCAGGATATTATGTTGCATTTGATAAAAAGCTTCGCGATAATATTCAACCACATTTACCAGAGGGGAGTGCATTATCACCTGACGAAGCAGCTCAGACTGACTTTTCTGCTCAACGAGTAACGATTGTTGATTGTCCATCAACCCTCGAAGAATTTGAAAAGTTATTTAGCAACGATCAGCAGGCACCCTCAATGATTCGGCTACTGCTTTTCCAGCCCCACAGCGTTTATTTAAGCGGGATGCCCGTTCGGGACGAATTTGCCCGTTTGTATCGGCTAGTAGTGAGAACAACTCAAATTGACTTAAACCGGCAATTAAATCAGTTGAGTACTCGACTAAAAATTAATGCTGAACGATTAATTTTTATGTTAAGAGTGTTTTCTGCGGCCGGATTTGTTACAATAAAAGATGGTATTTTAAAACCTGTCAGTGACGTAAACAAAACTGACATAAAAGAAACAAACCCATACCAGCGGCGCGTTGCTCAATATCAGGCAGAACAAGTGCTGTTATTTAGTGATAGCAAGGCTTTGGCAAAGTGGGTATTGAACTGTCTAAACATACATTAAAGGAGACAATTTTTTCTTATGACTTTAGACCTCTACAAGTACGTTGCGAGTGTTCCAGATTTTCCTGAAAAGGGTGTAATTTTTCGGGATATTTTGCCATTAATGGCGAATGGTGCAGCGTTTAAGCAAGCAACTGACGAACTTTGTGAATACGCCAAGGATAAAAAGGTTGACATGGTTGTTGGTCCGGAAGCACGGGGCTTTATCGTTGGTTGCCCAATTGCACGTGAATTACAAGTTGGGTTCGCACCAGCACGAAAAAAGGGCAAGCTTCCCCGGAAAGCCATTAGTGCAACCTATGATCTAGAATACGGAGAAGCAACCCTTCAAATGGAAGCCGATTCAATTAAGCCAGGCCAACGGGTATTAGTTGTTGATGATCTCTTAGCTACTGGTGGTACCATTTCCGCAACTATTAAAATGATTGAAGAACTTGGTGGAATCGTCGTTGGTTGTGCCTTCTTAATCGAATTGAAAGATCTCCATGGTCGGGAAAAGATTAAAGACTATGATATGAAAGCATTAATGGAATTTTAGTATCAAAAATAGGGGTATTTATTAATGATTTTCTTGATTGTTTTTGGTGGCTTAATGTTAATCTTGGGTGGCTTTTACCTTGCTAATTCATGGCAACAATACCGTGAATGGAAGGGTGGAACGATCATCGTTGTGCTTAGCTTGGCTGCTGTAATATACGGTGTAATTAACCTTCCAGCATTTAACCGGAGTAAGCAGCATTCATCATCCGAAGCCCAATCTTCTCAGGTTACAAGCAATAGTGGGAGTATGTCATCATTTTCTAATAAGGCTAATATCGGTTCAGGGACCGGTTCAGCTTCTCAAGAAAATAAGGAAATGGCAATTTTACGGCAACTCCAAAAGGGATATTCCAAATTTGGCGATGTTTCTTTTGACAGTAAGACCAAGACCTACAAAGTAACGCCAACAGACGATGATACTGTTAATGCTCTTAAGCAGCTAGCTCAAGACCCTAGTCAGGCTGAACAAATGGGCTGGAGTAAGTTAACAAGTTCTTTCAAGAAAAACTCTAAGGATATTGATAAGGCAATCGGGGATGACTACTCACTCAGTATCATGAATCCTGCCGATGATAGTCAAGCTATGTACACGGCAAAAAATGGCAAGACAACCTATGATATTGCAAATCAATAATTATCTTTACTGTAGAACACAATTTTGATACAATTTGGTTGTTCGGTTTTATTCTGAATAACCAATCATGGAGAGTTGGCAGAGTGGTAATGCACCGGACTCGAAATCCGGCGAACCCGTGTAGAGCGGGCGCGCAGGTTCAAATCCTGTACTCTCCTT
>CAMLUN010000035.1 GCA_946487795.1 uncultured Lactobacillus sp.
ACCGACAATTTTAAATCGGTGTTTTCCAACATTTTATAACCGGTGTGGACAACTGCCTGATTATAACCTTTTTGGTATGCGTTTGTTGCATCTTTTTGGCTATTTGACGTAGGACAATTTTTCTTTTTAAACATAATTATCACCTCTTTTGTTGTCCTGCCATGATAGTAACAGGTATATAAATTCAATTCCAATGATATGGTATAAAAATATTATATAACAATAAAAATGCTGATTAAAAACTTTTAACCAGCATTTTTATTATTCTTTATTCTTTTTCAGAAGTTCAGTAATTTCTTTAAGGTACATAACTTCTTCACTTGGAGTTTCTGTTTTTTTATCTTCTTTTTTACGGAAAGTGTTGATTGCTTTTACCATTAAGAAAACGACGAAGGAAATAATTAGGAAATTAATGACCGCATTTAGGAAACTTCCGTATTTGAATTGAGCGTCACCGACTGTCAAGACAAGGTTAGATAAGTCAATTCGACCAATAAATAGGCCAATGAGGGGGTTAATAAGGTTATTAACTAAGGATTTTACGATTGATGTAAAAGCTGCACCAACAATTATCCCAACTGCCATGTCAATAACGTTACCGCGGGCAATGAATATTTTGAATTCTTTTAACATAAAATAGACCTCCTTCTAGCTCTAGAGGGGAACAACTTCAATTATGATTATATCAAACAGAATTAAATGCTTAGGGCTTTTATGAGATGACATAAGGAGATTTAATTTATTTATTAAATAATAATTGCATATTATATCAAACCATTATATTATATGACATATAATATTACAGCTAAAAAGGAGGGATAGAATGAAGATTCAAATTACAGCTGACTTACTCGATGGGATGGTCTTAGCAATTCTTGAACACAAAGATTACTATGGGTATGCTTTAACCCAGCGAATGCAATCAGCTATTACCATTTCCGAATCAACAATGTATCCCGTTTTACGCCGGTTAAAAAAAGACGGTTATTTAATAACTTATGATCAGCCTTACCAGGGGCGAAATCGCCGTTATTATCAAATTACGGAAGCCGGCAAGGAGCATTTACAACGTATTCGTAAGTTATGGACTGATTATAAAAATAGTTTAGATGGTATTTTTTATGGGTTAGGTGAGGGAGAAGATAAAGATGAATGAACGTCAAAAATACATTAATGATTTATCAATATATTTAAGACAATTAGCTGATGAGGAACGAAATGATGCCTTAGAATTTTATGATGAATATATTGCAGATGCTGGGCTGGAGACCCGAACAGCGATTGAAGAAAGGTTAGGAACGCCACGACAGTTAAGTCATAAGATATTAGCCGATTATTCCATTAAAGCTAATAATGAGTCGATCAAAGAAGGACACCCTGCTTCGCCTCATTCTAGTTGGCGTGTCTTTTGGTGGGTGCTAGTAGCAATTATTACTTCCCCAATAACGTTTGGGCTAGGAATTGCCGTATTGGCACTATTGTTGGCAGCAGGGGGAGTCGCCTTAAGTTTGATTGTTGGAATAGTTGCTTTAATTTTTGGGGTTGCTGCCATAGCGATCGTATCTATTTATATTGGAATTGGTTTAATTGCAACAAACCTGTTTAGCGGACTATTTTATTTTGGCTTAGGATTGACACTGATCGGCTTATTCCTTGTTTGTTTACCTTTAATTTACTGGTTAATCAGAGTTATTGTTCAAGGGATTGCGAACTTTGCTAAGTTCATTTATGCAAAAGTGCAGGCAAGGAGGAAAAAGTAAATGAAAAAAGTATTTAAGGTGGGAGTAATTGTTTTAATCTTAGGAGTAATCCTCCTCGGAATAGGCTTCTTTAATAATGGTAACAAGGCTGTTTATTTTGAGAACAATCGTCCAGCAATTTTTCATTCTCACACTAAAACAATAAGTACTAATAAAGCTTTTGAACGGATTGATATCTCAGCATCGACAGCTAATGTAATAGTTCGTGAAGGCAAAAAATATCAAATTACTTATTCTGGTATAAGCAAGCATTCTCCGGCCGTAACTGTTCATAATAACGTTGCTTCAATTCGCCAAACTGGTGGCTTTCCGCTTGTCTTTAACTTTAATGATTATCAGCCCCACCAAGATTTAATCATTGTGACTATCCCACATGATCAAGCCATAGCTGGTCGTATTCATTTAGAGAGTGGTGATCTAACAGTTTCTCAAGTTAAAATGGACAATATTGATGTTAACAGTGATGCAGGCGAGGTTGAATACCGTCAAGTTACATTACGTGGAGGAAGTACAAAACTCTCGTCAGGTAACTTCACAGGACATGATTTAACAGTTCAAGGACAATATACTGTTAATAATCAATCTGGTGATAATACGGTCACAAACACAACTGTTGATGGCTACTTCCTAAAGACTGATGCAGGTGATAATGAACTTAATGGTGAAGATAAGGGTGAAGAGCCCTTACATCAGAATGATGATGCAGAAAATGTGCTCCGCTTGATAACGCAATCTGGTGATAATGAAGTGAATTAAGGTAACTAAGATTAATAAAATACCCTCGATATCTAGAAATTAGATGTCGAGGGTATTTTTAATAGGAGAAAAGTCTTAATTTTTAATTATGCGCTGGATTATTTTTCTTCAACGCCAGTACCATCGTAGCAACGTTCAAGTAATTCCTTGAGTTGGCTAACAAGTGGTTCAACTGGGTTAGTAGTAGTACATTGATCTTCGTAAGCTAAGCGAGCAAGATCGTCAACTACTTTATCAAATTCTTCACGTGTAACGCCATTGTCCTTAAGACTAAGCTTAACACCACATTCGTGAGCAAGTTCGATAACTTTCTTAGCATATGCTTCAGCTAATTCTTCATCAGTGTTGCCTTTCAAACCAATGAACCGTGCAATGTCAGCGTAGTCCTTAGTTGCATGGTAAGTCTCATAGTGAGGCCAGAGAGCAAGCTTTTGTGGACGTTTTGCGTTAAAGCGAATTACTTGTGGCATTGCAATAGCGATAAGCAAACCGTGAGGAAGACCGAATGCTCCACCCATCTTGTGGGCAAGAGAGTGGTTAATTCCTAAGAAGGCTTGACCAAATGCCATACCGGCCATTGTTGAGAAGTCGTGCATCTTACGACGAGCTAACTTGTCACCTTGAACTGACTTAGGAAGGTTTTCCATAACACCCTTGATGGTTTGTAGTGACCAACCACGAGTGTAATCAGTTGCCATAACAGAAACATATGATTCAGTAGCGTGACATAAAACATCTAGTCCAGTCCATGCAGTAGTTTTTGCTGGGACAGTTTCAACGAATTGTGAGTCAACAATCGCAATGTTTGGAGTTAAGGCGTAGTCAGCAAGTGGGTACTTAACATGAGTTTCTGAATCGGTAATAACCGCAAATGGAGTAACCTCTGAACCAGTACCTGATGTAGTAGGAATCCCAATAAGTTGAGACTTAGTAGGCTTCTTGATTTGGTAAGCACGCTTCCGAATATCAAGATACTTTTGCATAACCCCATACCATGAAGTTTCTGGGTGCTCATAGAACATCCACATAGCCTTAGCAGCATCCATTGGTGAACCACCACCAAGAGCAATAATTGTATCAGGTTTGAAGTCGTTCATCATGGCAACACCTTTTTCAACAGTGTTTGTTGATGGATCTTCTTCAACGTCATCAAATACTAAGAAAGCAGTGTTGTTTTGACGTTGACGCAATTGATCGATAACACGTTGAACGTAACCACGCTTGCTCATTCCAGGACCAGTAACGATAAATGCTCGGTTAATGTTTGGAATATCTTGCAATTCTTTTAGTGAGTTGCGTTGAAAGTATACTTTTGGGGGAATCTTAACCCATTGACGGTTTTCACGCCGCTTTGCAATTGTTTTGATGTTTAAGAGATCCCAATCAGTAACGTTGTGAGAAATTGAGTTACCACCGTATGAACCGGTACCTAAAGTAAGTGATGGTGTCATGTTGTTGTAAATGTTACCAATACCACCGATACCAGATGGAGAGTTAACAATGATCCGTGAAGCACGCATTTCAAGACCGTACTTAGTTGCTAAATCATCATCAAGGGTGTGAATAGCAGCAGTGTGACCTTCACCACCGTAGTGTAATAATTGAGCACAGATATCAAAGGCATTTTCATGTGAAGTGGCCTTATACATTGTTAATACTGGTGAAAGCTTTTCAGCTGAAAGTGGGTACTTGTCACCAACCCCTTCATATTCAGCGATGATAACCTTAGTGTTTTCAGGAACTTTAATTCCACACATATCAGCGATGGCGTTAGCTGAACGACCAGCAATTGGTCCACGAACTTGGTGACGCTTAGGATCAATGAAGCCTTCAGTGAACTTATCAATTTCATTTGGCTTCAAGAAGTAACAGTTCCATTTTTGGAATTCTTCTTTTACCTTGTCGTAGATTTCTTCATCAACAACAACTGAGTTTTCAGTAGCACAGATCATTCCGTTATCAAAAGTCTTAGAAAGAACGATATCGTAAACAGAACGTTCAATATTAGCAGTCTTTTCAATGTAAGCTGGACCGTTACCAGGACCAACACCAAGAGCAGGGTTACCTGAACTGTAGGCAGCCTTAACTAATGAAGGACCACCAGTTGCTAAAATAGTAGCAGTCTTAGGGTGTTGTAACAATGCACTTGTATTTTCACGGCTACTTTCAGGAAGCCACTGAATCATGTTCTTTGGTGCACCGGCCTTTTCCGCAGCTTCTTGTAAAATCTTAGCTGTTTTAATGGAAGATTTCATGGCTTGACGGTGGAATGAGAAGATAATTGTATTCCGCGTCTTAGCACTAATGATTGATTTGAAGATCGTTGTTGAAGTAGGGTTAGTAACTGGAACGATACCTGCAATAATACCAAGCGGATCAGCAATAGTGATGGTTTGGTTTTCATCGTTGTCTTCGATGATTCCGACAGTCTTATCATGACGGATGTTGTTCCAAATGTATTCACTTGCGTAGATGTTCTTGATAGCCTTATCTTCGGCAACCCCACGACCAGTTTCTTCAGCTGCATCAATAGCTAAGTCCATGTGGTGTTCTTCAGCAGCTAAGGCCATGGCTTGACAAATTTTATCAACTTGTTCTTGTGAGTAGTAACGTAATTGTTCAAAAGCTGCTTCACTTTTGGCAATTATGTCATTAACTAATTTTTGCGCATTTTGCTTTTTTTCTTCTTCAGTTAATACGTTTTTTTCAACTTGTTTTTTGTTGTTAGCAGGCATAATTGAAATCTCCTTTTTCAATTCTTTTCTTTGTTAACATTTGAACATGTATAATATTACTACATTTTTTTGCTTTGTAAATACTCTTGTGAACGTTTAAACAATGGTTGCTTTGTATGAATTCGCTTACAATATTGTCTTTATAATACTTGTATAGCAACAAAAAACATTGGTATTATTTTTGAGATTAAGAGATGATAGATTTGCATACTGTTATTAATTGAAGTCTGTTTCACAAATAGAATATAAAAGCGAATATATTAATTTAACTCGGCTAGTTATTAAGTTAACTAATCATTAACAGATTATTATTGGGAATAATAAAAAAGCCACCATTCAGAAATGGTAGCTTTTTTATTAATCGCGGGCATTAATGTCTTTTCCCGCGTTTGGATCTTTAACGTCATAATCACTATCATTCATTGCTTCAACGGCACCCATGCGATACCCATTGCCGACTTGGCTAAAAAAATCATGGTTAGAAGTTGAAGTAGAAATTCCATTCATAACAACTGGGTTAACATCAGAAGCGGTATCAGGGAATAGTGGATCTTGACCAAGGTTCATCAATGCCTTATTAGCGTTGTAACGGATGAAGGTTAAAACATCATCTGTCCAACCAACTTGATCATAAAGAAGATGAGTGTATTTTTCTTCATTATCGTATAGTTCATAAAGGAAATTGTACATCCAATCTTTCATATCTTGTTGTTGCTTTTCTGTTCGATCACGTAAGCCGACTTGGAACTTGTATCCAATATATGTCCCGTGAACTGATTCGTCCCGTAAAATTAGCTTGATAATTTCAGCCACGTTATTTAATTTATTGTGGCCAAGGTAATAAAGGGGAGTGTAGAAACCAGAATAGAATAAGAAAGTTTCAAGGAAAACATTGGCTACTTTCTTTTTGAGTGGATCTTGACTTGGATCAAGGTACATATTTGCAATTTTGACAGCTTTATTTTGCAAATATTCTTCTGTATCGGACCATTCAAAGATTTCTTTGATTTGGTCTGGGGTATTAAGAGTAGAGAAAATAGTTGAGTAACTCTTAGCATGAACTGATTCCATAAATTGGATGTTATTAAGAACTGCTGTTTCATGAGGAGTTTTAACATCTTCTTTAAGGGCAGTTAATCCTGCTTCTGATTGAACAGTATCAAGAAGGGTTAAACCACCAAAAACATGTCCGACAGTCCATTGATGATCGTCATCTAATTCACGCCAATCATCCATATCATTGGCAACTGGGATCCGCGTATCAAGCCAGAACTGTTCTGTTAGCTTTTCCCATGTAGCTTTATCGATCATGTCGGAAACTTCATTCCAATTAATTGCTTTATATTGATTTACAGGTTTAAATTCTTCCAGTTTCATTGATTGAGCTCCTCCAAATACGTTGCTTTTAATAAATCGAGATGCCAAAAGCCATTTGTATACATAATATCAAGTTTACCAGTGCCCAACGTTTAAATCAAATTCTGATTAGGCTTAGATAACACAGCTTTCACATTGGTTTGCACCAATTTCATCGCTATCGTCAGTAAACGTTCGAATGTAGTAAATTGACTTAATACCGCGTTTATAGGCATAGTGCCGTAAGATGTTTAAATCACGAGTCGTCATTTTATCTGTTCGTCCATTTTTCCATTCGTAAAGGCCTGCTGGGATTGTTGACCGCATAAAGAGGGTCATTGAAAGAGATTGATCGATGTGCTGTTGTGCAGCGGCGTAAGTGTCAATAACCTTTCGCATATCCATATCGTAAGCCGAACGATAGTAAGGCATCGTGTCGTTTGAAAGATATGGGGCAGGGTAATAAATTTTACCGATCATCTTTTCTTGACGCTCTTCAACACGATTAATGATTGGATGTAGACTAGCAGTCGAATCGTTAATGTAGGAAGTTGAACCGTTTGGCGCTACAGCAAGACGGTATTGATTGTAAAGACCATCTTGCATTACATTTTCTTTCAACTTCTTCCAATCTTCAATTCCAGGGATAAAAATACCTTCAAAAAGACCTTTAACAACATCTGATTGTGGTCCCCAATCCTTAGTGACATATTTGTCAAAGTAGGAACCGTCCGCATATTTACTGTTCTCAAAATCGTGGAAAGTTTCCTGCCGCTCTTTGGCAATTTCATTTGATGCCACTAATGACCAATAATTTAAGAGCATAAAGTAAACACCTGTGAATTCAATCGCAACCGGGCTTCCGTATTGAATATGGTGCTTAGCGAGGTAGCTATGCAATCCCATTGCACCCAAACCAACTGAATGGGCAAGCCGATTTCCGTTTTGAATAGTTGGGACAACATCTAGGTCTTCTACGTCACTGATTCGGGTTAATCCCCGCATCATTGCCTTAATCGATTTACCAAAGTCAGGGCTTTCCATCATATTAGCAATATTGGTTGACCCAAGATTACAACTGATATCAATTCCCATTTCAGAATATGATTGATCATCATTTACTTGCGCTGGTACTTGTACTTGAGCAATCTCTGAACATAAATTACTCATCACAATTTTTCCATTAATCGGATTATCCCGGTTTTCTGTATCAATATTGATAATGTAAGGATAACCTGATTCTTGTTGAAGTTTACTGATTTCGTCCTCCAAGTCCCGGGCATTAACTTTCTTCTTGCGAATATCATCGTTTGCTACTAAATTGTCGTATTCTTTTGTGATATCGACGTAGGAGAATGGCATTCCGTATACTCGTTCAACATCATAGGGACTAAACAAGTACATATCAGCATTTTGCTCTACTAATTCGTAAAACTTATCAGGAACCGTAATTCCGAGAGAGAGGGTCTTTAAGCGAATCTTTTCATCAGCGTTTTCCTTTTTTGCTCCTAAGAATTCAATAATATCAGGATGGAAAACACTAAGGTAAACGACTCCAGCTCCCTGTCGCTGTCCCAGTTGATTGGAATAGGAAAAACTATCTTCTAACAACTTCATTACAGGAACAACTCCACTAGCAGCACCTTGTATTTTCTTGATTGGGGCACCAGCTTCACGAAGGTTGCTTAAATTAATTCCAACACCACCACCAATTTTAGAAAGTTGGAGGGCAGAATTGATTGTTCGACCAATGGTATTCATGTCGTCCGTTGTTTGAATCGCAAAGCAAGAAACAAATTCTCCCCGGCGTTTACGCCCAACGTTAAGGAATGTTGGAGTTGCGGGTTGATAACGTTGATGGATGATTTCATCAGCGAGCTGCATTGCTAACTCTTCATCACCATTAGCGAGGTAAAGAGCATTCATTGCGACTCGATCAATATAGTTTTCAAGGTAGTACTCTTTATCATTTGTTCGTAAGGCATATTGAGCATAAAACTTATAAGCTGCCATAAAAGAATGGAAGTGGAAGTTTTGGGCTTTTAAATAATCGTAAAGCTTTTCAATGAATGCTTCACTATATTTATTCATAAATTCCTCTTCAATATAATCATTTTCTTCTAACCATTGAAAACGTTCTTTTAATGAAGAAAAGCTTTTGGTATTCGGTTCTACATTATTTTTGATAAAATCTTCTAAGGCCAATTTATCTTTATCTAGTTGAATTTGTCCGTTTTTTGGGATATTTACTTCGTTGTTATAATCGTAATATTTAACTTTGGTCATATCGATATCGGATAACGCCATATTAATAACTCACTTTCTGAATTAATTTGATTATGTCAATAAAGAAGCCAGTACACCAATAGCGAATTGATGCCTGGCAAAATATTAGTTTATTTAAACTTAGGCAAGTTGGTTTAATTGATCAGGACGAAAGCCAGAAAAAGCTTGACCGTTAGGAAGTTTTACAACTGGAGTTGCCATAAAACCTTCAGACTTAAGTTGAGATATGTATTCTGGTTGTTCATCGATGTTGTGTTCAATAAATGAAATTTTGTGTTGCTCAAGGAAACGTTTTGTCATCTTGCATTGGATACAATTATTTTTTGAAAATACAGTTACCATCTTCACGAGGCCTCCTAAACGATTAGTCGATGTTTTCTAGTATAACGATGAATTAGAAAAAATCAATTAAAAAAGCACTATATTTCGTGCTTAAAAAATAGTGAAACACAACATATAGTGCTTGAACTAGTGGTTAACACCTGTGAAACTTTTTTTGATAGAATACTTAAGCAGGTGCTTAATAAAATTAATTTGAAAAACTAATCTATTATTATACACTGAACAACAGGGGAATTTTAAGTGCTTGGAGAAAAAGAATGAAAAAAATCAATTCATCATTATCTGAACAACAAAAATTTATGAAGATGGCAATTGCAGAAGCAAAACAAGCCAGAATTTTAGATGAAGTACCAATTGGTGCGATTGTTGTCCACGAGGGACAGGTAATTGGGCGTGGTCATAATATGCGTGAAAAGTTTCAAGATGTTACCTATCACGCAGAAATGCTTGCGATTATGGAAGCATGCACGAATTTAGGAAGTTGGCGTTTAGAGGACTGTGACTTATATGTTACGTTAGAACCGTGTATCATGTGTAGCGGTGCCATTATCAACGCACGAATAAAAAATGTTTATTATGGTGCTGCTGATCCGAAAGCCGGGGCGGTTGATAGCTTGTACCATTTACTAAATGATTCTCGTTTAAATCATCAAGTTAATGTCCATTCTGGTATTTTGGGAGATGAGTGTAGTCAAATGTTAAAAAACTTTTTCCGTAAAATTCGTCGCCGCCGGAAAGAGGCTCGACGAAAAAATAAGGCTAACCCCTAGTAATTTAAAGAAAAATAGTGTATTATATTATTTGCCGTAAGGCCTTAGAGCAAGGGTATGCTTACGAACCGTGTCAGGTCTGGAAGGAAGCAGCACTAAGTATGATATACCTTGTGCTCTAAGTTTTATTGATAATTAAGCTGACCCGTAATGGTTTATTGCGGGTCTTTTTTATCCATAAATTTGCGAGAATACCCCCACTTCTATAAGTAGGGGATGAATC
>CAMLUN010000036.1 GCA_946487795.1 uncultured Lactobacillus sp.
CGATTCATCCCCTACTTATAGAAGTGGGGGTATTCTCGCAAATTTATGGATAAAACTAACATCGACTAAATTATGAACATCTGCCTTAAACATTGCAGTTAGTGAATTCTCGAATTCGTCAATTCGATCCTTAACTAAGTAGGTAATACTTGGAATATAGATAACAATATCAATTCCGTTAAAGGCCGCTGTCATCTTAGCGACGTCATAGTAGTCAATTGCCGCAATTTCGTATCCGGCATCTTTGAATTGGGAAGCTTTTGCGGGATTGTGAACGCCAACGCGGATATTATCTGGAGATATAAGCTTGCTTAATTGCTTAACAACGTGTTGACCAAGGTGCCCGGTTGCCCCAGTAACCATATATTTCATTATTAATTCCTTCTTTCTTTTTCAGCATCTTTTAGTGCTTGCTTAACGCGAATAGTGTCGATGACATCCTGTAAACTGATTCTTGCAAGTTTAGCTTTTGCTGCTGTTTCTGCTTGCTGGTAAAAGCCATCAAGCGTCTCTTGAATATTCCCGCCAACGATGCATTGTGGATTTGTTCGTTCATCAATCGTAAATAGATGAGCATCTCCTTCGATCGCAAGAAAAACATCATAAAGAGAGATGTTTTCAGGAGATTTTGCAAGTGCTGGATCTGCTGCACCATGAACGGTATTGATTAATCCGGCTTTGTTGAGCGCACTCATCAAACGTCGGACGACAACTGGTGAAGTTTCAATGCTGCTAGCGATATTATTACTTGTTAATGGAATAATTCCTTGACAAATATTAATGAAAGCAAGAATATGGATGCTATCACTAAAACGGGTTGAAATTTTCATATTATCATTCCTTTAATGCTAATTGTAATTTATAAAGTTACATGATGTCAAGGGATTAAATTCGCTATTTCCTTGACAGTTATTTTTCTTAGATGTAGTATTAGTTTATTGATTGAAACTTTTTTAGTTACAAGTTAGGAGAAAGTAAATGAGATTTAAGAAAATCGTTGCTCTTTCATTATTAAGCATTGCTGGCTTACTAGCAGGGACTATTACGCCGGCAGTAGCAAGTGCTGCCAGCAATAAACCAATTATTGTGGGTTCAAAAAACGTTTCAGAAAGTAAGACTGTCAGTGAAATTTACGCGCTTGCACTTGAGCATGAGGGTTATAAGGTTACTCGGAAACCCAACATTTCAAATAATGTGATTTTTAGTGCAACACAAAAAGGCGAAGTTGATGTTTATCCTGATTATACGGGCACGATTGTAGAGGCGTACCTTAAAAAGAAGGGGACCGGCAAGAGTGCTAGTCAAATGGCTAAATTAGCACACGATGGTATTCAAAAAGACGGCTTAACGACATTTAAATACGCCCCAGGTGATAATCGCCAAGGTGTTGCAATGCCAACTAAGGACGCAAAGAAGTACCACATTACCAATTTAAGTGAACTGCAAAAGAATGCAAAGAAGATTAATTTTGCTTCACAGGGTGAGTTCGAAAAACGTGCTGATGCCCTTCCGGAAATGAATAAGGTTTATGGTAAATTTGATTTTAAGTCAATTAAGGATTATGACGTAAATTTACTCTATAAGATTATGGAACAAGGGAAAGCACAAGCAGCTCCGGTTTCAACAACTGATGGTCAATTAGCAACTGGCAAGTTTACGTTACTAAAGGACAATAAGAATATTTGGCCACCATATAATTTAGTTCCAGTAGTAAATAAAAAAGCTGCCAAAAGTCATCCAAAAATGGAGCAAGCCTTAAATAAAGTTGATGCGAAGTTAACAACTAAGCAATTAACAGATCTAAACAAGAAAGTTAATGTCGACGGGCAAAATTATAAGACTGTTGCTAAAAATTGGTATAATCAAAATATGAAATAAGTGCCAAAGGGGCAGATAGCTAGTTTTTCTTGCTAGATATTTGCTCCTTCGTTATAGGCAATAGATGGGGAGTGGTAGCTTGCTAGGGCAAATAATTCAGTATTTTCAAACAAATAGCGGCCAATATTGGCAATATGTTGGTCAGCATATAATTCTGACTGTTGTAACGCTAGTGATTTCAATGATCATTGCATTGCCATTAGGATATATTGGTTCGCGAATAAAACCAGTTGCTCAATTTTGTGTGATGTTTGCGCAATTGTTACGAATCATTCCTAGTTTGGCATTGCTGTTTCTATTAATTCCATTTATTGGAACGGGGGTTGTCCCTGCGTTAATTGCTTTAATTGTTTTAGCGCTTCCGCCGTTGCTAATCAATACAATTCTCGGTTTTAATGAAGTGAGTCCACTATATAAGGAAGTTGGGATAGCCCTAGGGATGGATCAGCGCCGATTACGTCGGCAAATAGAAATTCCCCTGGCGTTGCCCTATATTTTAAACGGAATAAAACTAGCATTGGTTGAGATCATTGCTAGTGCAACCTTAGCTACTTATATTGGTGCTGGTGGATTGGGGACCCTAATATTTACTGGCTTAGGCTTATACGATATGAGTTATGTAGTGATTGGCGCAGTAAGCGTTGCTATTTTATCCTTGCTGGCAATGATTAGCTTTGATTTTTTAATTAGAAAGGTACAAAAGCATGACAGAACCAATTATTCAATTTAAGCATGTTGAGAAGCGTTTTAACGATCAAACAGTGATTCCTGATCTCAATTTTACAGTCAACAAGGGCGAATTTATAACGATTCTTGGCTCATCTGGTTCGGGAAAAACTACTACCTTGAAAATGATTAATGGGTTGATAGCGCCAAGTGCTGGTGAAATCTTAATTGATGGACAAAAGCTTCGAGAACTCGATCTAGTAAAATTGCGCCGGCACATGGGATATGTTGTCCAACAGATCGGGTTATTTCCTCATATGACGATTGGACAAAATATTGCAGTTGTGCCCAAAATGCTGCATTGGGATAAGGAAGAGATTAATAATCGTGTTAAAGAATTACTAAGTCTTGTTCAACTAAATCCCGCTGAATATATGAACCGCTATCCTCAACAATTATCTGGTGGGCAACAACAACGCGTAGGAGTGGCAAGAGCTTTAGCGACTAATCCACCGTATGTATTATTTGATGAACCCTTTGGCGCGCTGGATGCCTTAACAAGAATGGAATTGCAACGAGAAGTAAAAAAGATTCATGAATCGTTGGCAGAAAAGACTTTTATGTTTGTAACCCATGATATTAATGAAGCCTTATTTTTAGGCCAACGAGTGATGATCATGCATGAAGGACGCATCGTTCAATTTGCTATGCCAGAAGAAATTGTTCGCCATCCAGCAACGGAATTTGTTGAGCAGCTTTTAGGGACGATTCGCCAAAATCAAGATTTGTGGAGGCAACAATATGATTGAGTATTGGAATGAGAATTGGCCGATAATGCTTGATGATGTCCAGCAACATGCAACGATGGTTCTTTCTTCATTAGCAATTGCCTTAGTGATTGCGGTTGTAATAATCTTATTATTCTTACGGCGTGAAAAATGGCTTAATAGTTTGATCTATTTCTTTTCACTCTTATATTCAATTCCAAGTTTTGCCTTTTTTGCCTTACTCTTACCGATTTCTGGATTAGGAATGAAGACTGCAATTATTGTTTTAACGATCTACTCTGAATATGTTTTATTACGTTCCTTTATTACGGGAATCCGTGGCGTTGATCCACAATTAATCGAAGTTGGTGTGGGGATGGGGATGACATCTCGACAGGTTTTTCGCCAAATTCAATTGCCGCTAGCATTACCGGCAATTTTTAGTGGAATCCAAGTGGCCCTAGCTTCGACAATGGCAATGGCAACTATTGCGGCAACGATTAATGCCGGTGGCCTGGGTCAATTATTGTTTGAAGGACTGCAGGGGCAACAGGTAGTGCCGATTTTGTGGGGAACAGTCTTAACAATGGCTTTGACATTAATTTGTGCAGGAATCGTTCAATTGATCTCGTGGATATTGTTGCATCGGTGGAAAGGAGTATTAAATAACTGAGCAGGAAATTAGTAGTATTCACTGAGAATTCGTATAATCAAAATAGGTAACGAAAACGAGGAGGATGCTGAATGGATAAAAATGAATTAAAGAAATTAACGCCAATGCAATATGCTGTGACTCAAATGGGAGTTACGGAAAAACCATATAGTGGTAAATATGATCGATTTGATGAACCGGGTATTTATGTTGACGTTGTTAGTGGGGAACCATTATTCTCATCATTAGATAAATACGATGCAGGATGTGGTTGGCCAGCATTTACTAAACCGATTAAGAAGCGTGTTCTTACAGAAAAGCGCGATCAGTCATTTGGGATGGAACGAACCGAGGTAAGAAGTAAGGAAGCTGATTCGCATCTCGGGCATGTCTTTACTGATGGTCCAACTGATCGCGGAGGATTGCGCTACTGCATTAATTCAGCCGCTTTGCAGTTTATCCCAGTTGATAAATTGCAAGAAAAAGGCTACGGAGAATATCTAAGTTTGTTTGATAAATAGCTAAAAATCGAGAATGAACTGAGAGAAAACAAAAGTTTTCTCTCAGCCTCATTCTCGATTTTGGTTTTAAATTATTTATTTTTCTTCTAACATTGCATCATAAGGTGAAGGGCGACCACCTAATAAAATCGTGACTACCACCAAGAATATAAGGGTTCCATAATCCAACAGGAATAACTAATAATAGTGGAATAATGCTATGAAATTCTTTTGGAATAAATGTGATTTTGCTGTACCACCAAGTTAGGCTTAGTGCTGCAAATTGAAAACAGTATGCCAAGAAACCAATGACAACGCCAGCAACGATTAGCCATGGATAGGATGCGACTGGTAATTTAGTTGTGATCGGAATATATAGGCAAGGTTTAGTACCAAAGAATAAAAAAGTGATAAATGCAGAAATGATTGAAGAAGTTAAAGCAGGAATCCAAATTCGAGAATTAAAATTATGGGTCATTTCTTCTAATAAAAACATTGTTCCTGCTAAAGGTGTACTAAAAGCCGCAGATAATCTGGCCGTAACGCCATACTCCATCAATAAATATTTATCTTTGTCCGTAAGGTGAAAGAATTTTTCGTTAAAGCAGGCTCCGATACAGGCACCAATTTGGATACTTGGTCTTTCACGCCCTAAGAAAAGTCCTGGACAGATAGTAAGCAAACTAGCAACGAATTTTCGCCATAATACTGGCCACCAGTGAATACGATGCTTTCCTAACAAAACAGCTTTTAATTGGGTAACGCCAGAACGAACAACATCTGTTTCATAAGGCTTAACGATTTTTCCGATTAACCATGCAACGATAAATGTTCCTAATATATATGGAATTAATAGCCAAGGATGTTTACCCATAAAAGGATAAATAATTGTCAGTAAAGTAAGGGTCCGGTCGATAATCCAGCGAAAAACCCCGATCACCAGACCAGTTACTATCCCAATAGCAATACTAACGCCAAGGTAACGAGAAACAATGAAGGTGAATGGTTTTCCTAAAATGTCCCGTGCCCGTTTGTGATATAAAGTATTTTCGCCTTTCATAAATACTGCCTTCAATAAGGTATTTTCCCTATATTAGCATAAAAAGAGAGTGAACAATAACAGTCTACAAGAGATAAGTATTGTTCACTCTGCTTTTACTATGAACTTTTTAATTTAATCTGTGTTGGTGTTTACCACCCACAAATAAACTTATAATTGAAGCTACTAAAATTGCGGAAAAACTTACAACAGCGATTACGTTACTTAATAATGACATCATGGTAAACACCCTTTCTTAATAAATCTTGTTATCGCTTTCATCAACTATATTATAGCATTAGTTGACCAAGATTGATCAAAAAAGACCTTTTATTTTACTAATTAGGGTTGTTATTTCAGCAACTGCCTACTCTTTAAAAAAGTCACGAATAATTTGTTTATAAGCTTTAATTGTAGCAACGTAACTCGAAATAGTTGTATATTCATCAGTTTGATGAGCAACGTTCCAATCGTCACATCCTAAAATTACAACTGGAAGGTCGGGACGATTTAATGTAAATACACTTGCGTCAGTTGCACCATTGATAATATCAAGCTTGATGTCATTTGGATAGTTTCGCTGGGCAGCATTGAGGGCAATTTGGACAAAATCGTTATTAGGTTCTGTCGCAATTGGATAAAAATCTTGAATAATTTTTAGCTCTAGTTGGAAAGGAGTTGTGTGGTTAATATATTCAAGCGCATCATTTAATCGATCTGCGACTTTAACATTATTAAATGATGCCGTAGGGCGGATATTTCCTTGCAAACTAGCACTGTCGGGGATGGTATTAACTTGAGATCCACCATCGATAACTGTAATACTATGTTGGACTTTTCCAAGGTATTGATCATCTTTGGTGTTATCAAAAAGGTGTTTTTCTTCTTCGATAAACTTTAACAGCCCTTCAATTGCATTAATACCATTTTGCGGGTGAGAACTATGACAAGATTTTCCATAACTGGTAACGCGGTAATTCATACTCCCCGAGTGAGCAAAAATAACATTCCCACCGGTTGGTTCGCCGACTACTAATGCGTCAAGGTCATCGGCAACTCCTTGCTTTTGTAAACGATAAGCTCCAGGAGTACCAAGTTCTTCTCCGGCGGTAGCAATAAATCTAACAGTTCCTGATGGCAGTTGCCCAGCTTCTTTTAATTCGATTAATACAATAGCCTGGGCAGCCAGACCGCTCTTCATGTCAGCAGCTCCACGACCAAAAATATAATCACCACTAATTTCACCGCCAAAGGGATCATGTTGCCAGCGGTCTGGATTAGGTACTGCCACAGTGTCTTGGTGTCCAGTGAGCCCAAGGATTTTTTTACTTTCCCCAGTCCCAATTTCCGCAATCAAGTTTGCACGGCGATCACCAAATTCATCAACTTTTGAATCGATTCCGTGATTTGCTAAAAGTTTTTGTAAGTAGCGTGCTACTTCAACTTCATTTCCATTAACAGAATGGATTTTTATTAAATCCTGCAGTACTTTGACTTTTTCACTGACTTCCATAATGATCCCTCCTATATGTTAGCGATCTTGGTGGTTAAGCTTCTTGGCTAAAATATCGCCAACTACTTGAATGATTAAAACAAATAAGAGAACAAGAATCGTGGCGACAAGGGTTACGTCGTTGTTAAAACGGTCGTAACCGTATGAAATAGCGGTATTACCTAAACCACCAGCACCAATTGCACCAGCCATTGCAGTAAGGCTAACTAAACTAATTAGTGTAACGGTGGAGACACGGACAAGTTCAGAACGAGCTTCGCGGAGGTAAACGTCAATAATGATATCCCAGTTAGTAGCCCCAATAGCTTGGGCAGCTTCAATTTTACCGTGGTCAACACTTTCAAGCGCAACTTGAACTTGACGAGCATAGAAAGCAAATACACCTAATGAAAGCGGCACTAATGCGGCAGTTGTTCCAATCTGTGTTCCAACAATCAATTGGGTGAAGGGAGCAATGAAGGCCAACAAAATGATAAATGGAATTGCCCGGAAAACAGATACGACTTTATCAACGATACTAAAAACAATTCGATTTTCTAAAATTCCACCGGGCTCAGTAACCACAAGCGCAACTCCGAAGATTAATCCTAAAATTCCACCGAAAATAGCAGGCCAGAAAGTCATGTAGATAGTTTGGACGATTGAAGTACCCCAACCATTGTCACCACCCCAGCCAAGTTGAATTACATTTGGTATAAGATTATTCATTCCAAATCCTCCGATCATCAATCTTTGTGACAGTAACATCATTTTCTTTTAAGAAATTAATAGCTTGTTGACGCTTATCAGCATCGCCCTTGATAACTACAAACAGGGTACCGACTGGTGAACCAGCCAAGACTTCAATGTTTCCATAAAGCATACTTGCTTCAACTTGCAGCTTCTTATATAACTCGATAATGATTGATTTAGTCACATTATTTGTATCGTAGACTAATTGCAGCAACTCTTCATCATCATCAAGGTGACCAAGATCAAATGCTTTAAGGGTATCGACTGCGGCTAAGGATCCTCCCACAAATTGCCGGGTTAAGTCTTGTTGTGGTTGGAGGAACACTTTCTGTAGGGTACCACGCTCAATGATTTGTCCATATTCCATGACAGCAATCTTATTCGCTACCCGTTTAACAGCGTCCATTTCATGGGTAATAAGGACAATCGTTAAATCCAATTTATCATTGAGCCGTTTGAGAAGATCCAAAATCTGGTTTGTATTTTGGGGATCGAGGGCAGAAGTAGCTTCGTCAGAGATTAAAATTTCAGGATCGTTAGCTAATGCCCGGGCAATGGAAACTCGTTGTTGTTCACCACCAGATAATTGAACAGGGTAGAATTCAGCTTTATCCTTTAAGCCAACTAAGTCTAAAAGTTCAAGTGCCTTCTTCTCTTTTGCGTCATCGTCTAAATCAGTATGTTTAAGAGCGAAAAGAACATTTTCAATTACTGAAGTTTCATTTAGTAAATTGAAGTGTTGAAAAATCATGCCAATTTTTCGCCGCTTTTCTTGTAATTCTTTATTGCTAATTTGCTGTTGGTGGTCTTTGAAAAAGACAGTACCATTAACTGTTACTGATCCAGCAGAGGGAAGTTGGAGGAGGTTAATGGTTCGAACTAATGTTGATTTACCAGCTCCAGAATAACCAACAATCCCATAAATATCGCCTTTTTCTACTTTTAAAGTAACATCCTTAACGGCGTGAACAACCTGTTTTCGTTGCTTAAAAGTTACGCTAATGTTATCTAAGTCAATGATCGGGTTCGCCATATTAATCCTCCTTTATTTATTGAAGTTGAGGTCCCAAGCGGGAATTTCTGCAGTTCCGTATAGTTTCTTAATTTCTCGTTTTGTTTTTTCGGTTTGGTAAGCACGTACAACATCTTTGTAAATCTTGTTGTTCTTTTCGCTGTCTTTAACAGCAATGATGTTGACCCATTGTTTTGAATCCTTGTTAACTGGTTCAACGAAAATTGCACTCTTGTAATTAAGACCAGCAGCTTGTGCATAGTTAGTATTAACAACTGCAGCATCAACGTTATCTAACGACCGTGCTGTTTGATCAGCGGCTAATTCTTTAATCTTAAGATCGCGTGGGTTCTTAGAAATTGAACTTACGGTTGCGAGCTTTGTGCCCTTCTTTAGGTTAATCAAACCAGCATTCTTTAATGCGAATAATGCCCGTGATTCGTTTGAAGCATCATTTGGTACTGCGATCGTTCCACCATTAGGAATTTCCTTTACACTCTTGTATTGCTTGGAGTATAACCGGATTGGAGTAATAAATGTATCGCCTAAAGAAACAAGATCAGTTTTATGGGCTTTATTCCAAGTTTGTAAGAATAACTTGTGTTGGAAGGCGTTTAAGTCAACATCGCCATTTTCCAAAGCCTTGTTTGGTTGGTTGTAATCAGTGAATCGTTTGAATTTTAAAGTAACATTGTACTTATCTTTAGCGGTTTTGCTTACTGAATTCCAAATTTCATCATCTTGTTTTGAACCAGCCATAATCCCGACAGTAACAGTCCGTTTTGCTTGTTGTTGCGGACGGATAAAACTAAAGTATCCGGCAATAACAACGATAAGTGCAACTACTGACCAAATAATGATATTTCTTCTTTTCTTTCTCTTCATAGTAAAAACTCCCTTTCAATCAATTAAATATTTTCGTTGGTTAATTAAAACGTTAACTTGCTAGTAAATAAAAAAGCACTCGTCCCTTTATTCAAAGGACGAGTGCTCGCGTTACCACCTTTATTTGCTGAATCTTCACAGACCCAGCCTCAGTAGGTTACTCTAATAAAACAATTAGAATTACCTAGCACTAATAACGTGTGCTAACCCGTTATCGACTAACAATCATCGATACCATTCCAAGCCCATCTTCAATAGTTACGCTTGCTTCTTCACACCACCCAGAAGCTCTCTTGTAAGCCTCGCTACTTACTCTGCTTTTCGATATGTTTTAACGTTCAATTAATTATTATGTGTTCCATTATAATGATTCTCTAATTTTTGTCAACGCATTTTTTAATTTAAATTTTGTTTTATTTGAGTCATCAATCGTTTTTTATTTTGCCTATCTATAGTAATTAAAAAATAATT
>CAMLUN010000037.1 GCA_946487795.1 uncultured Lactobacillus sp.
GAACTTTTTCCGCCGACCCAATCTAATCAGCAAAAGGAAAAGATCCAATCAGCTGATGAACAGTTACAATCACAGTTTTATCAGCGACACGAAGAGTACCATACATTTAAGAGTATCTACAATGCCTGTTTTATTGTCGTTATGATGATTTGGGGATGCCTTTTCCCATTAATTCACAGTAATGCTTTGTCCTCAATCCTTGGTGTGCTATGGATTGGTGGCTGGATGATCTTTGCCCCGCTAAAAAGAGAGATTGTGATTAAGAAAATTGGTCCTAAATTAGATGCTAAGTATCCTTTAACTGTTAACCGGATTGATAAGAATAAAAAGGTAAAGTAAAGTTTCGTGAGCATCTTCCTTTATCTCTTATAAAAAGTGAGTAAAATAATAATTACAATATCACTTAAAGGGGAGTTGCTTATGAAAAAATTAACCGTAACTGCTGCGGCAATGGATCGACTCAGAAAGTACATGAGCCCTGATAAGCAAATTGTCTTGGACTTTGATGATGGGGTAGGTCCATTTTCTGCAATCGGCAATTGTAACTTAGATGCTAACTACCGGTTAATTTTTGTTAACCGCGATGTTAAGCTACCTGATTTTGATGAGATTGTTAGTTCCAATATTGGTGACATTCGGATTAAGAGCGAATGGTATGCTAGTGCTCAATTTGAAGACCAAATGGAACTTCGCTTTGATCCAAAGCATTTTACGATGCCACTGGTTAGCCCAACCAAAATCTTAACTGATAACGTTGAAGTGGTAGAAATTAATGAGCCGCTTAAGACGGAATACAGCGGTACTCATGATTGCTAACAAATAATATAAAACCAACTGAAAATATCCAAACGAAGCTGCGAACTCTAATCCATAATGACTGTTCGTGGCTTTATTTATAAGTGCATTTAATAAGGAGAATAATATGACTCCACAGCAAATTTATCAATTGCTAAATGATAATAAAATTGAATACCAGGTAGTTCATCATCCAGCCGTTTTTACGACAGATGAAGCGGATCAATATGTACAAAACTACTTGTTTGCAAGGACAAAGAATCTCTTTCTTCATACCCATAATCGGAAAAATTATTTCCTATATATTCTTCCAGAAGATAAGCGCTTCGATGAAAAAAGCTTTCGTCAGGCAGTTGGATCATCCCGATTATCATTTGCTTCCTCAGATGAAATGAGTCAGATCCTAAACGTAACTCCGGGGATGGTGTCACCCTTTAACCTCTTTAATGATCGACAGCATCAGGTATCGCTAATTATTACGCAAGAAGTTCTTAAAATGAATGAGTTAATTGGAGTCCATCCAAATACCAATACCCAGACTGTTATATTGAAAACCACTGATTTACTGGCACTTTTGAAAAAGATCGGTACCACTATTCAAATAGTAGATCTTTAGTTTTCATTGATATTAAAATAACTTCTCATTGTCGCTCGCTTTTATTGACACTTGATCTGAATAACATTAAAATTCTAGTGACTAAGTAGGAGTACGTTGGGGAGTAAATAAAAATAGGAGTATTAGGTAATGAGAGTAAATATCTTGCAGCATACGTCCAATGAAGGACCCGGATCAATTCGGGATTGGATTCATGCAAATAACAATGAAATGTATGTTTATCACCCGGATCAATTTGGCAATTTACCAACTGCAGCTGAGACTGATATGCTGGTTGTTCTTGGTGGTCCAATGAGTCCTAATGATGACTCTCCGTGGTTAGAAGAAGAACGAGAATTAATTAGGACTTTGATTGATGAACGTAAACCAATCTTTGGTGCTTGCTTAGGAGCACAACAGATTGTTAAAGCGCTTGGCTACCAAGTTAGTCAAGCTCCGCATAAAGAAGTTGGCTGGGCACCAGTTTATCGGCAAAACGACGCAATTCCAGGCATTCCAGAAAAGCTAACTGCTTTGCATTGGCATCAGGACATGTTTGAGATTCCTGATGATGCTAAGCTGCTTTTTAGTAGTGATTTAAATGAAAATCAAGGCTTCCTTTATCACGACAACGTTATCGGCCTGCAATTTCACTTTGAACCAATGAAGGACAATGTTCGTGAGATTGCAATTAACGATAATCAGTACCCGCTTGAAAATAATGACCTTCATCAAACAGCTGCTGAAATTATTAACCACGATGTTCCAGCAGAGAATAAGCAGGTAATGTTCAAACTGCTCAATTACATTACAAAATAAAGCACTTTAGCATCTCAAAGCATTTCAGTAAGCAACCGTTAATTCAGTTGTCTTTTGCGCAATTATTTGATTATTGTCACTTCGCTTTTGAGGTTGCTAATTCAGTATCCAAAGTGTTATTGTGTATGGTATATGAGAAATGAGGTGATTTGAATGGCTGATCGATATGCCGTAATTCGTCAAGCATTAAGCGAGCCAGAGTTAAATGCAAAACTATTTGCGTCAGAGTTTGGACTAGAGGCAAAGAAGCACCGGGTATTAACTAACGGTCGAGCAAGTCGGTACCCTTATCCAGAGGCGCTCCGTTCTCGTCGTCATAACCTATATTTGAATTCTGGTTTTACTGACAACATAATTGACTTTGAAACGTCACCAGTTGTTGGAAGTAAGAATGCTGTTCGTCAGTTGAAGATGCTTGAACAGATTATGGTTGGCCAACTTCATGAGGATGAACGACTATGGCCACTCAGCCTTGCTCCAGCGCCTGTCTATAATCATGATTTAGACTACCTAATGACTGCCAATACCAAGTCTTGGGACCAAGCAAACCACGATTACCTAGGCAAAAAATACGGAATTACCCAGGAATTGTTGGGTGATGTCCATGTTAATTTCAGCCTTAACAAGGAACTTTTGAAAGCCTTATACGAACAATTCTATAAGGATGAGTATCATTCACTTGTTGATTTTCAAAATCATCTGTATTTTAAGATGGCACAGTGCTTTGTCCTTTATCAATGGCTATTCACTTACCTTTACGGTGCAAGCCCAGTTTCTGAAGATGTGAATGTACCGGAACACCTTGAGTTACCGGTTCGTAGTTTGCGGTGTAGTGATTATGGTGATGATAACTTGCCTAATGAACAAGTTAGCTATAATTCATTAGAAGAACATTTTTCTAAGCTACAGCAATTCTTGGATGATGGTACTTATTACAGCATTAAGGAATTCTTCGGTCCTGTTCGTTGTCGGCGTCATAACCAAGACGTTGGTGATTTACAGGGGATGTTGACTAAGGGTATTAATTATCTTGAATTCCGTTCGTTTGATCTTGATCCGCTTTCTCGGACAGGAGTTAGTGACGATACGATTAATTTCCTTGAATTGTTAATGATTAATACGTTAGTTAAGCCGCTTCCGGATAATTTACCAGAAAAACTAGCAACAGCACGAAAGCTTAATAATGAGGTAGCACTTCAAAAGCCAAAAGAACAAACTCCAGAAATGCACGAGGCCGCTATTAAGATTATTGCTGAATTGCAGGATTTGGTTGATGAATTTAATGCACCACGTGAGTATCGGTTAGCTCTTAAATTTGTTCAACGTCGGGTTGACGATCCAGCGTTGACGATTAGCGGTCAATTGGCTGATCAGATTGAAAACGGCAATTTACTTTCGTTCGGCTTAAAGCTGGCTAATGATCGTTTTACTGCTAATATGAACATGTCTCACCCGCTTCAGGCAATTAGCAATGAGTATTCTGATGATACGCAGCGTTTGATCAAAGCGGCCATTGAATTGGGAGTAAATGTTTCATTTGATGATGATGGTGTCACATTGACGGTTGGCGATCATGATGAAACTTATGAAGCTCAAGGAGAATTTGATTTCCCAGATGGTCCACGTAAGTACATCTTAGATACATTCCCTGAAGCAATTAAGTTCCAAGAACAACAATAAATTAGATATTATTAATGAATAATGGGGCCTCACAATTCCTTGTGGTGCCTCGTTTTTGGTTAAGGAGGAGCGTAAGATGCGGAAAATTGGAATTATTGGTCTGGGACATGTTGGACGACTATTGGCACATGATCTAGTAACAACCGACAAAGTAGATCAGTTAGTCTTAATCGATCAAGATGATGATTTGGCTGTTGGCTTGAAAGCCGATTTAGAAAATGCCCAAACCGCCTTAATGACAAGTACCACAATCACTATTCAGGACTACGCAGCCCTAAAAAATGCGGATATTTTGATAACAGCATTTGGTGATAGTCAGCTTCTTAAAGAGCATCAGATGGCTGAGTTAACAAGGAATGGGCAAGCTGTTGAGGAGATCGCACCACGAGTTAAGCAAAGCGGCTTTTCCGGAATTGTCTTAAATATTAGTGATCCCAATGAAGCAATTACGGCTTACCTTCAGCAGCAACTTGCTTTACCACCAAAACAAGTAGTGGGAATTGGGACAACAATTGATACTATGCGAATGCGCCAGGCAGTTGCTAAAGCTGCTCAGTTATCATCACAGAATGTTAGTGGCTTTGTATATGGTCAGCACGATGGCGAAAAGGTGTTTGCTTGGTCAACAGTTACTGTCAATGGTCAAAATTTGGAAAAGTCGATTAACGGCCACCATCTCGATCAAAATAAACTAGGGATTAACGCTGATTTGGATAATTGGTATACGCTAAACGGCTTGGGCTACAATGCGAGTGCCGTTGTTGTCTGGACCATTCAAATTATTTCTGCAATTTTAGGTAGTGGTGAACTAAGTGTTCCGCTGGCAATTTATCAACCACAGTATGAAGGATATGTAAGTTTTCCAACCTTAATTAATAGTAACGGTCAGGGGAATCCACTGTTATTAAACCTCTATCCTGTAGAAGAAGCAGCCGTTAAAACAGCCGCCAACGCAATCCAACAGCAAATTGCAATTTTGCAACAAGGAGGGGAAGAAAATGATTAAATTATTAGCTGTATACTGCGGTGCAAGAGATGGCAGTGATAAAAAGTATTTAGAAGCAGCTCGTCAATTAGGTGAGTGGATGGCTGCTCACCGAATCGATCTTGTATACGGTGGTGGTCAATTTGGCTTAATGGGGGCCGTTGCCAATGGGGTCCTTGATAATGGCGGAACCGTTCACGGCATTATTACTGAAACCCTTGCCAGCCGTGGTGCTGCTTATGAAAAAATTCAGGATCTCAAAATTGTTCCTGATATGGATCACCGGAAAGAAAAGATGATGGCAATGGCAGATGGAATGCTAGCCCTTCCTGGTGGTATTGGGACACTTGAAGAAATTAGTCAGGCCGCCTCATGGATCACGATTGGAGAAAATCCCAAGCCGGTTGCCTTTTATAATCAAGATGACTTTTACTCACCACTTGAACAAGTATTTAAACACATGTCTCACGAAGGTTTCCTCGAGAAGACCTATCTCGATAGCATGTGCTTCAGTGACGACTTTGACCAAATCCTTGACTTCATGGAACACTATCACGCTCCTCACTACCGGGAATATAAGAAATAGTTTTAAAAATCAAAGAGGTCATGAAGCAACAAGAGCTTTTCATGACCTCTATTTTAGTGGTTGAATTGTATAGACTTGATCATCAGCTTCATCAATTAATGAAACTGGACGCTGATCATTGGCTTGAATTGTAATATGATAGCCAAATTTATCGAGATAAACTAATTTATCTTCACGAACTAGTTGAACTGTTGCGGGAATTTCTTGATTGTCAATTCCCAGCTTTAATTCAGGAGAGATGGTAATTTTATGGGTTCGGTTGCGTTCATGATCATAATATTGCCAAGTACCAGCATAGAATATCGGTAACGCAGCCGATGTGTTACTTTTCTTCGCGTGACTGAACCCTAACGTACTAGAGAGCCCAGCCATTAGTCCCGCGCCGAAAAGTAACATTCCCTTTTTTCTCATATTCCATCAATCTCCTCAATTATGTGATAAGTCATTTTTCTACAAGCTTATTATACACATAATTATATGATCGAAAGATTTCATTTCTGTTAAAAACAAGCAATAATTGGTATGATTAATGTAACAAGTTAAATATCTGATAAGGGAGTTGGCTTAAATGCTTAAGTTAGGAATTATTGGAACTCATATTATTACGGATCAAATGCTTGATGCTGCCAAGACTACTGGCAAGTATCAACTAACCGCGGTCTATTCACGGACACTGGACCGGGCTAAGGAATTTGGTAAGCCATATGGTGCTACAGAATTTTATGATGATCTTGAAAAATTCTTTGAAGATGGTGACTTTGACGTTGTTTACATCGCGTCACCAAATAGTTTGCATTACCAACAAGCACGCTTAGCAATTGAAAATGATAAGTTTGTGATTGTTGAAAAGCCAGCATTTGTAAACCCAAGTGAATTTTCCGGGATTCAATCCTTACTGGCGGCTCACCCGAAGGCACGCCTAGTTGAAGCTGCTCGTCATATCCATACGCCACTCTACAAGGAAGGGCTGAAGAAAGTTGACGAGATGAAAGAGCATTATGTTCAAGGCGCAACGATTACTGTAATGAAGTACTCCTCACGGTATGACAAGGTTTTGGCAGGGGATGAACCTTATCCAAATATCTTTACCCTGAAGTATGCTGGTGGTGCTTTAATGGATCTCGGTGTTTACGCAGTTTATGGTGCACTGACAATGTTTGGCCAGCCACAATCTGTTGTTTACTACCCGACCCTATGCAAGACAGGTGTTGACGCTAAGGGTGTTGCCATTTTGAATTATGACAAATTCAGTGTGACCTTAAACTTTGGGAAGACAGCTAACTCATACTTGCCATCCGAAGTTTATGGCTTAAAGGATACCCTTGTTTTTGATAGTATTTTTGAAACCCAAAAGGTAACGTACTACGATACCGACAAGCAAGCACACCAACTTGATGTACCAGTAGAGAAGAATTCAATGACAGATGAAATGAACGACTTTGCTGACTTGTTCAATGATCCAGATAATGAAGAACAAATGAAGAAGTACAAGGGCTGGATGGACCTTTCAGAAATGGTTAACTCCGTAATGTACTCACTCCGTCAATCAGCTCAACTAGAATTTCCAGCAGATAAAGATCAAGAATAGGATGGGATAACATTTGATCGAACAATTTCAAGAAAAATTTAATCAGCAATTTAAACAACCGACTGAAATCCAAGAGGCGGTTGCAAAACCATTAGCTGAAGACAAGTCAATCCTCGGTATCGCGCCTACTGGTTCAGGGAAAACACTGGCATTTACTTTGCCTCTTCTTCCGAAAATTATGCCCGGGGCTGGCACCCAGTTATTAGTTCTCGCGCCATCACAGGAATTAGCGATCCAAACGACTCGGGTAATGCGTGAATGGGCTAATATTATTGGCGTTAAAGTCCTTGCCTTAACAGGTGGTGCTAACCTTCGTCGACAGGTAATGAAGCTTCGTAAACATCCGGATGTTGTTGTCGGTACGCCTGGCCGAGTTCTCCATATGCTGGATAACCGGCACCTCAAACTCGGTCACCTTCAAACGATGGTAATTGATGAGGCAGACGACTTACTGCGTGACGATACTTTGGCTGTTGTTGAAGATATTGAGCGTGCTACGCCATTAAGCGCTCAGTTAGCGTTCTTTTCTGCTACTAAATCGCCAGTGTTTAAGCAACTTTCAGTGATGTTCGGACGGGATATTTTAACCCTTGATGTTACTGATAGTGACCATACTCGGGGAAATGTTCGTCACGGGTATATTGATGCGCGAACGAATGCGCAAAAGACTGCTGTCCTTCGTCGGCTGACCAGTATCAAAGATTTTCGTGGCTTGGTATTCTTTAATAGTACCCAGACACTTCATTATGCCGCTAGTCGTCTTCGTCACGAACATATGACAATTGGAACTTTGGGTGGCCGACAGAAGCAAACGCAACGTGAAAAGGCGATGCGGATGTTTCGGAAACGCCAGATTAAGTTATTACTGACAACAGATGTTGCTGCGCGGGGGATTGATATTCCTAAGCTTCCTGCTGTTATTAACTTTGATTTGCCAACAGAAACGAATACTTATATCCACCGTGTTGGGCGGACAGGCCGTCAAGGTGAACCAGGACTGGTAATTAACTTAGGTGATGATCACGATATCCGTGATTTGAAAAAGCTCCTTGCCCCAACTGATTATCATTTGGAGCATCTTTACATTGATAATGACCAAATTACGGATCAAAAACCACAAAAGGGTCAAAAGTCAGTTTCAGTTCGGCGGCAAAACAGTCGGCAATTGCAAAAAGAACAGTGGAATGACAATGCAAGTGTCGAAAAGACTGTTCATCACACCCTTGGTAAACTGACAAAGCCGAAAAAGAAGCCTCATAAGAAAAATCGGAAAAATAAGGGGATTCGTCTCAAGCACCGCCGTAAGAGTGGGATGTGATTAAGGCAGTGCTTTGAATAATTAATGAAAAAGAGTAAAATTAGCTTTACGAGTTTGTTCGTAAATGCGATAATACTCTTTGTCTGGTCCTATAGTATAACTGGATAGTACATCCGCCTCCTAAGCGGCCGATTCCGGTTCGATTCCGGATGGGACCATTTGGTTGGAGCTGGGAATTAACCTATTTAAGAGCCTGGTTGGCTAACCTAGAATGACGAATGATGATGAAATCATCAGAGTCGTTCGTAGTTAGACTCGAAGGCTCAGGTTAATTCCCGCGATTAGACTTAGTAAGTTTGGAAGCTAACGGTAGATAATTAGAGGTAAGAAAAGACGTTTTAACAATGTGTTTTCTTGCCTATTTTTTGTACTATTTTTAGTGGTGCAATGAATCATTGCTAGTACTGTCTATTGTTATTCGATATACTTAACCCAAAAATAAGGAGAGACCAATGAAATTTGGCGAACAAATTAAAGAACGACGACAAGAGTTAGATTTGACACAAGCGGAGGTAGCTGAAAAGTTATTCGTTACTCGACAAGCAGTGTCTAATTGGGAGCACAATAAAACATATCCTGATTTGAATATGCTTGTAAGAATTAGTAATGTTTATCAAATTTCACGTGATTCACTATTAAGGGAGGACCAAAAGTTGAAGGACTATTTAGAACAAGGGAGAGCAATGAATTCTTTTAGTATCTCTTATGGCTTTATTTGGATAATGTTTGGACTTAGTTATCTTCTTGATGATTCAACAAAAGTGGGCAGTATTGCTTGGTATAGCATGGGAGCAATCTTTCTTCTTGCCATGATTTATGAAGAAATGGTAAGTCCTTTTTTCCTCGGGATCAATCGTCGGACATTTTATCGGAGTGGTAAACGGCCTGACGAAAAATTATCAGTCTTTGCGAAATTATTCTACGGAATATTTGTTTTAGTAGTTATTATTAGCGTGATTCTGGTTCATCAGGGAATGTCAGGACGCTATGCATCGTCAGTTTTAACTATATTGGTAGGCGTTCAGTATCTCTTACGAAAATATATATATGTGGCAAGAAAGTAAAAATGATTAACCATGAGAAATTGGATCTACTATTTCCCGGGAAATAAAGTTTATCCGGAGTAAATTTTCCCAGATATTATTAAATGTTGTACAATGAAAATAGTATTTTCGCAAAGGAGTTGTCACTGTGCAAAAGCCATTCAAAATTATGCTTTTATTTGGGACGCGTGCTGAAGCAATTAAGCTTGCACCAATTATTGAGCAAATGAAACGGGATCCAAGTACTTGGAAACCATCAATCGTAATTGCTGCCCAACAGCGACGCCCACTCCTTCAACAAACAATGGAGTTCTTGAATTTAACGGCAGATTTTGACTTAGATCTTTCTGGCCTAAAGAATACTGATTATGCTGAACAGTTAAGCCAGCTAATCCATAACCTTGATAACGTTATTAACGCTGG
>CAMLUN010000038.1 GCA_946487795.1 uncultured Lactobacillus sp.
ACACATTTGATTCGTCGAAACTTTGTTCAGTTTTCAAAGGTCTACCTTAGTCAGTAATAAGTGCTGACTAGCAAATTCATTATATCAAATGCTGTGTAAGATGTCAACAACTAATTTTAACTAGATGTTAACAACTTTTTTTAACAAGCAGCTTTTATAATATATCATGTCATCTTGCTTAAGTCAACAACTAATTTCAATCAACATTTGATAGAAATCATTGGTCTCGCAGACAACGTTAATTACTATACCTTGTTCTTGATACTATGTCAATAGAAATTCTAAAAAACATTTAGCAATCTTTCCTCAATCATTATTAAGCTTTAACAAAGCCTTTAAATTGCACTTCACAAAGTTAACAACGGTTGATAAACTTACTAAGTATTGTGAATTTTTAAAAGGAGCTAGTCAATGATTTCAACATTAATTGATTTTGTTTTACATATTGATACTCACCTTATTCAGATTGTAAATAACTTTGGTGATTCTACTTACCTTATTCTCTTTGCGATCATCTTTATCGAAACTGGTGCAGTGATTCTGCCATTTCTACCTGGTGACTCACTACTATTTGCGGCAAGCGCTTTAACTGCTAACGCACAATATCATCTTAATATTTGGATATTTGTCCTTGTCTTCCTTGCTGCTTGTCTTCTCGGTGATTCAATAAACTTCTATATTGGTCACCGAATCGGTAAGGGACTATCTAATCATTCATTATTCGGAAAGTTGATTGATAAAGATAGTCTTACAAAGGCTGAACAATTCTTTGAAAAGCACGGAGCTCCAGCAATCATTCTTGCTCGCTACATGCCAATAATTAGAACATTTGCTCCATTTGCAGCGGCTGGTTCTGGATTCCCTTACCGGAAATTTATTCGTTACAGCATTATTGGCTGTCTTTCATGGGTAACTATTTGCTGTGCAGCCGGTTATTTCTTTGGTAATCTACCATTCGTCCAGGAACACTTCTCGGTAATTATCATTGCCATCATTGTTGTTACACTAATACCTGCAGTGGTCAGCTACCTAAGATCTAAATTTACCGCTAAATAATTTTTGCCGATTATAAAACCGCAAATATCCAAGAATCGCAATTGTAATTATTAACCAAATGCCAAATAGTTTCAAAAAGAACGTCGGTGGCATCCCCATAATAATTGGGTCAGTCTGCGGATTAAAAATCCACTTGTTATCACTAAATAACAAGTAATGGAACAAAATAAACGTTCTTTCAAAGTCAATTGCTGTTAACCCACTAATTATTAACAATCCAAGACATAGATAATCAATAAGCGAAACCAACATTATTAGCTGGCTTCGCTTTTTTTCATGTTTGATTTTGCTAATAACTATTCCCCAACTGGTAAGACATACCCCTTCATTAATTATCAAGAAGCACCGTACCATTGAAAAATGTTCGCTTGCATTGCTACTAATTGGTAAATAGCGAAAAGTTAACTGATTAGCTATTGGGGACTGGAGATAAATTAGTAAGCGCCGATAATCACTCATAATTTCTCCCCAGCTTATCCCATCAACGGCAAATGGATGCAAGAAAATAATCGAGACGTTTGTCGTAATAATCACTGCAATAGAAGCCGCTGCTACAAAGTATACTAATACTTCCAGGATGCTCTTGATTTCTATTTTCATTACTCAACCTGCCAATCATCTAAACTATCAACTTGATGAGTTGGTTGAATGGATTCCTTACTGACTTCTAATTTTGTAGATAGGCCTGAATATACTAATAAACTATCAATACCAAAATTAATTGCCGCTTTAATATCCGTATTGTAGTTATCTCCGACCATCACAACTTGTTCTTTGTTAAGGCCGCTTTTCTTTAGTGCCATCGCCATTATAATTTTTTCTGGCTTGCCAATCATGATTGGTCGCTTCTGAGTAGCATATTCTACTAATTTCACTAAAGAACCTGCCCCAGGAACCATCCCTCGCTGATTTGGCAAATTACTATCTGAGTTAGTTCCGATAAATGTTGCTCCTGCCCGAATTAATAAAACGGCAGTTGCCAACTTGTCATAAGTTACTTTTGAGTCTAAGCCTACAACCACATAGTCTGGTGACATATCTGTAATAGTAAAATGACGACTAATAAGCGCATTTCGTAGACCACTTTCACCAACTACGTAAACCCGGCGCTTATCCCCGGCGATTTGATCTAAATAATCAGCTGTTGCGAGCGCTGTCGTATAAACATTATCGCTGTTCACGTGAATATCGTGATTAGTAGTTAAGTTATCAGCAACAAACTCTGGTGACCTTGTACTATTATTTGTTACAAACAGTATCTGCTTACCTGCATCTTGAAGGCGACGAATGAACCTTGCCGCAGCTGGGATCCTCTTAGTTCCCTTATACATTGTCCCATCAAGATCGATAAAATACCCCTGATAATTATTTTTCATTTTGATTCCTCTTTACCCGTTGATGGATAACAAATATTTGTTGGTGATTACCGACTTTAACCCGTTTTGCTGATTGGTGACGTCGCTTTCGTGGCTCTGGCTGGCTGAGTTTCCGCCGTCGCTCCCTAATTGCTGGAGAATGTTCTCTTCGGCGTCGGCGATTACGTCGTTTAGGCAGACGAACATCACAGTTTCGAACGATAAAATATGGGCAACCAAAATTACAATCTTCGTATAGGTAATCTTCAATCGTCTCAACCCCCTGATCAGGCCGAAACAGTGGATTATCCGGATCATAAAATCCCTTCAAGCGTAACTGATCGTAACCCCAATCGCCAACAATGTAGTCATACTTATTTAGGATATTACTAAATCGGTTGGCTAATTGTTTACCATCGAATCCTTCACGATAATTCTTTAATAATTTATATTGATGACCATTAAGGAGAAAATCATTCCCTGATTGCTCCTCATAATGATATAAATCAATCCGTTGTTCTTCACGTTGATCGATATACTCTTGAATTTTTGCGCGATTCAAACTTTTCACCTCGCTTTATTCTAAATTTAAAATTACTAATTACCATAATACCACGTTCTTAACGTCGCTTTGCAAAGTCATCCGTCTTACCATTAATCATTTTTTCAATTTGATCAAAGCTAAGGGGTGCACCAAATGGTACCTTTTCCGGCAATAAATAATCAAATTCAGGTGAGTCAATTCCGACATTAATGTTTTCCTTCGCCGGAACTGCATAATGATGAATATGACCATGAAGGTTAATAATTTGCGGTGCTATTCCCAACATTAGTGGGTAATGGGTTAAATAGTATTGACGATGATCGTATTTCAGCAATACGCCAACATCATGAAAAGTAAACTTTGGTTTTCCACTAAAAGAATAATTATTTTTAGCTAGGTATTTAAACAATCCCCTACTATCGTGATTTCCTTTGATTAAAACTAAATGACCATTTAACGAGTCAAGAATTTGAAAAATCTTTTCATACGCTTTTGCCTGAGGCTTAGCAAAATAAACTGCAATATCGCCAAGATGATAAACGGTATCATTCTCACTAACCCGTTCGTTCCAATTCTTAATAATCGTTTGATCCATTTGATCAACCGTCAGAAAGGGCCGTGGCGCGAAATTATCAATTCCTAATAAATGCTCATCTAAGAAGTGAGTATCAGCCGTAACAAATTGCATTCTCTTCACCCCTTATTTAAATAAAAATAAACCGATAGCTGGGACAAAAACACTCTCCCAACTATCGGTTTTTATAATAAATTACTTGCTTTGCTTCTTCAAGCGTTCAATATCACGAACAATCATTAATTCTTCGTTAGTTGGAATTAATAACGTCTTAATCTTAGCATCCGGTGTTGAAAGATCCCGTTCAACACCATGGCAATTATTCTTTTCCTGATCAATCTTAATTCCGAAGTATGCAAGCTTATCGGTAACCATCTTCCGAATTGGAACACTATTTTCACCAACACCGGCAGTGAAGACAATTGCATCTGCTCCGCCCATTTCTGCAATGTAGGCACCAACATAACGAACAATTCGGTTTACATAAATATCAATGGTCAATTGGGCACGCTTATCACCCTTGTCAGCTGCAGCAAGAATATCACGCATATCTGGGGAAATACCAGAAATTCCCTTAATTCCAGATTCATGATTCAAAATATCAATCATTTCTGGTGCAGTCTTGCCTAACTTTTCTTGCATAAATTCAACCAAGGAAGGATCTACATCCCCTGAACGAGTTGCCATTGTAATCCCAGCCAATGGTGAAAAGCCCATTGAAGTATCGTAAGACTTACCATCCTTAACGGCAGTAATTGAAGCACCTGCACCAATATGCATTGTGATCAACTTCAGATCTTCAAGCGGCTTGCCGAGCATTTCAGCAGCCCGTCCGGCAACATAACGGTGACTAGTACCGTGAGCACCATATTTCCGGGCACCATACTTTTCATACCATTCATAAGGAACACTGTAAAGAGCATTCTTCTTTGGCATGTTTACGTGGAATGAAGTATCAAATACGGCAACCGCAAATGCATTTGGCAGTACCTTGCGGAATTCTTTAATCCCTACTAATTCAGCAGGATCATGTAATGGAGCATACTCAGCTAAACTATCAATTTTCGCAATTACATCATCAGTAATTACTGCAGAATCCTTGAAGTATTCACCACCAGCAACAACCCGGTGACCAACAGCAGTAATCTCATCATAGCTCTTAACAATCTTGAGACTGATTAATTGATCCAGCAGGTACTTAACGGCGGTACCGTGATCGGCAAATGCCCGTTCTTCTTCATGTTTTTGACCATCACCATACTTAATTTTAGCATGGCCCATCTTTTCGCCAATTCGTTCAATTGTTCCTTCAGCAACAACTTCTTCACTTGGCATATCAAATAACTTAAACTTTAGTGTTGAACTTCCGGCATTAACTGCAATTGTCTTTGACATATGATAACGTCCCCTTTATTTTTTAATATTTGTTGCAACCCAATCATTAATTTCCTGCATAAAACGAGCAAAGTTTTTTTGATCCTTAAATGACGGAAATTCACCAAGGAGAACCTTGGCGGCTTGTTTGCCGTTTCCTCCATGACGCTGCAAAAGTAAAATTGACTTTTGCGCAGCTGGGTTAGCAAATAATTCACTTGGCAAATTGACGAATCCTTGAAGGTAGGCAACTGAATGAATCCACTTAACAAATCCCTCTGTTTCTTTCGTTTGAAATAAACTACTTGGAACAAGAAAAACGCCAAAACTACCTGGCTTTAAATAATTCATCGATTGTTCAATTAACAGGTGATGGATATACGAATGTCCTTTTTTTGCCCGTGTTTGATAATCCTTAGTATTATCATCAAGCGGATAATAACCTATTGGTAAATCACTAACTGCTAAATCACACTGTGGAATATCCAAAGCACCAACAGCATCTTGATGGAATAAATCCACATTAGCATACTGCAATGCAACATTAACACTGGCTACACTAAGCATTGAATCATCATTGTCAATCCCAAAGCCTTTGATGTTATCATGTTCATCTTTGTCAAGCTGGTTAATGACAGTCGTTAATAAGTTAGCTGTCCCCACCGCGGGATCGAAAATTGTTTCAAGCTTTGTGTTTTGAGTTACCTTTTCAATCAAGAATGCCATCAAAAGGCCAATTGTATCTGGCGTCATTTGATGATTTGCCTGAATTGCATCTTTTCGAATAACTTTCAAAAAGCTTAACTGAATTAATTGACGAATTGCTTCTGCTTTAACATTTTTAAGATCAAGTTGCTGGTAGATCTTCTTCAGTTTTTCTTGAGTCTCTTTATCAGGAACACCATCCTCTACCCGAACAGTATTGTCATCAATAATGTTCTCTGCATTCTCTAGCATTGCGTCTAAATAAGAACAATTTAACGCAGACTGTAAAAGCATCGTTCCCTGATCAAACAACTCAAATAGTTTTTGAACTGATTGCTGTGACAGTGCAGGTCACCTCCATTACATTACAATCATCTTTAAGTTTAACGATTCTGTCTATTAAATTCAAGGTAACGCTTTACTAACGAACATTATTTAACGAATTAAGTTAAAATAGGCCTATTTGTTCCTAAAATTGTGAACTTTTTCCTTTGTACAATTATCTGCTCTATTCAAGTTTTCTCTAATCTGATCCTGCAGTTTTAACATTAATTCACGATTAACTGTTAATTGCTGTTTTTGATACTGAAATTCAAAAACTACCACTCCAGTTGAAAGCATCAATAAAATTAGACTAATTAATATTGCATAGCCCGCCCTCATTCTGACAGTTTGTTTTTTCATAGAACTTCACTACTCCTAATATCGGTTGTCCATTTTTGCGTTCTGCCTTTACCGCAACTCGCGAACCAGTCAACTCACTAAACAATACTGATCCTGGTTTAATATCATCAAAAAGGAGCATATAGCCTCCATGATTTTCACGACTTAGGTATAAACGATCTGTTGCGTGTAATTCATAAGTTAATCCGGAACGCTGGCTTGTTAACCATAATTTTTGTTGTTCGACTCGCTCAAGTATAAATTGATGATCTGCTGATTCTAACTCTGTTAAGCAAACATACCAATCAAGTGGCTGGGCGCTCGACCGAACAGTCGCCGATTTAATAACCCTAATCTGAAGTGAAACCAGGGTAGTAATCAGTGCCATAATAATTAATGCAATTAAGCACTCTAATAGGGTAAAGCCTTTTTTCCTTCTCATTTTCTGACCTCTAAAATTATTTGATCATCAAGAGATACTACTACCTTCTTTTCAGAAGCAATTGCATTTAACTCATCACGTCTTAGATAAACTGGCCGCTGAGTTGCTACTAACTCATCAGTGGCTTCTTTGGCAATCCGATGTGCTGCCAGATTAATATATTGTTGTTTAGTTTGGCGTACTAAACACTGATGACAAATTAAGGTAAACGTAATCCCTAAGGAAATGATTGTTAATGCAATTAAGCTGTCCGCTAAAATAAATGCATGGTGTTTATTTTTCCTCAATCCGATACCCTCCCCAGGCCAACTGAATTCGCATCAAATATCTCCGCCCATTGATTGACGATTGAAACTCCTGTGTTCGTGGCTTAGTATAGCCATTTTCGTGCATTTTAAAGTCATCAAATTTTCTAACAAGGATGGTTTCCGGTATATCTAATTTACCCTTAACCAGCTTTTGTTGATCACGCCAATCAAATTCTATTTGATAACTTACAGGATCAAAAGTCACCATTGTTTCAATATGTTTTGTTTTTGAACGAACCTGAGCTGCTTGCCATGATTGACGAAAATCATTCCAAAATTCGTGTTCTGCTACCACCTGTCGACTCCGCATCAGGTTAGGAAAGGAAAAGGTGATAATTACAACAGATAATATCAAGACAATAATTGTTTCAAGCATGGTAAAAGCTTCTTTTTTCACCGCTTAATGACCTTTCCATCCACAATTACAATATGTTGTTCATGAGCTTTCTTTACTTGGGCAGCCGTCAAGTATCTGGCATCTCTCAACTCTTCTAGGCTGACATTCTCGTTACCACCGTCATTTGCGTATTCATCAACTTGGGTCTGCACAACCGAAACCATTGCATCACGGTGAATTCTTTTAGCACTTTTCCGCTGAGCCGTTAGATTAGGTAAAACAATCAAAATTAACAAGCTAATAATAAAAAGGACAATTGACATTTCTAATAATGTAAATGCTTCTCGTTTTCGTAACATTAAACCACCCCCTGCATTGAATAGTAAATTGGCAACAACAGTCGTAAATAAAGTCCAATAATGATTAACGCAATCATGCTAAAAATAATTGGCTGAATAAGTGCTAATAATCGCTCAATTCGTCTAGTTAATCGAGTAAACAAAATATTAGCTAAAGCTGTTAAATCACTACCTAGATCTGATAAGGTCGACCCTTTCGCCACAATTATTTTTAGTTCTCCCGGTAAAAATTGTGCACGCCTAAACGGTTCCGTTAATCCGTATCCCTGGTTAACCGCAGTTCTTGTAATTTCCCCTAGCATTGATAAGAAGCTTTGCTCAGAGTTTTCACTAACAATTGCGCAAATTTCTTTAATCGTTAATCCATGGCGAATCATCATTGCAAGATTAGTGACCACATAGTAGCCGTAAAACAGTTGGTAACACTTGCCAATTACTGGTAAGGAACATAATGCATTGATCCTTTGTAACTGATCTAATTTCAGCCACCGCAGTCCTACTAGTAAGCTTGTCACTAATATTCCTCCACTAAGATAGGCAATTATTTCTAATAAATAATAATCAGCCCAGTTTTGTGAATTTCCCGTTCCCCATTGAGATAGCTCGGGAAAAACAAATATTTTTAACGTTACCATTAAACTCACCAATAACCCCAGTAAGATTAACGGATACTGTAATAATGTCATTAATTTTTGGCGTTGTTTTTCTTGATGAAGCATCAACTTGCCAATTTCTTGCAAACATTCTTCTAAGCTCCCGTGCTGTTCTGCAAAAAGCAACTGGTAATATAAATTTGGCTTTATATGCGGTTTTAAACACTCGGCAAATGATTTGCCATCTTGCATTGCTAAATTAATTTCCTGAAAAAGAATTTGGTGTCTTTTTAAAATTGCTCCTGAAAATTCAATCGCATGGCGAAGGGAAAAACCGCTCCTTAATAAGTCAGCAATTAGTAACAACCATTCTGCTTGAGCACAATAATTAAATTTAGCCGTTTTTAAGTTTTTCATAATTTGCCACTGAAATTTTCTCTTCTTCCCGTAATTTTTTAAGCCGTTGCTGCCAAGCATTACTCATCCCCCGCATTCCTTGTCCTTCAATTACCGTTGATAATTCTTTTCCACTTAATACATCAAATAAAACGGCACTTCCTTCACGAAGAGGAAGCAATCTCTGGTAACAAATCCCCGTTAATCCGTGGTGAAGGTAATATTTTTCAACTCCCAACTGTTGCATTCTAGCAACTACTCCGTAAGCATTTGTTGCATGAACCGTCGCTAAGACAAGGTGTCCACTAAGAGCCGCTTGAATTGCTAGTTTTGCCGTTTGCGGATCACGAATTTCACCAATAATAAAGTCATCTGGTCGGTGTCGTAAACCAACTTTTAATAACTCTTGGTACCCCATTGCTGCCTTATCATTGACCTGTAACTGCAGAAATGCTGCTTCTTCAATTTCAACGGGATCTTCAATTGTCATTACCAGCTCTTCCCTTGCAAGTTCTTTGGCTAACCGATACATTGTCGTTGTTTTTCCCGATCCCATCGGTCCTGCAAAGAGGATTAAACCGCGTGATCGAGTTAGTTTAGTAATAATTTCCCACTGTTCCGGTCGATTTACCCGGTAATCAATATCTTTTAATGGATAAATAAAGCGAATAACCATTGATTCTTGCGCTCGATAATTTCCGACGGTCGATAAACGCACATCAATTGCTTCATCACGGTTAATCTGCCATTTAAGTGCACCAATTTGGGGACGACGGTGTTCACTCATAATCATATTGCCGCGATATTTAAAATAGGCGATCATCTGCTGCCCCTCATCCGCACTCAACTCTTCAACAACACTTTTTTTGCCTTGGACACAAGCTAGAATCCGGTAATGGTTCTGGTAAGGAAGAATAAATAGGTCAGAACTCCGGTTTCCAATCGCCTTATTCACCAGTTTTCGAAACTTTTCCATTTTGTCACCTCCAATATAAAAGAACGGAATTTAATTCAAATTCTATTTTTTAAAAA
>CAMLUN010000039.1 GCA_946487795.1 uncultured Lactobacillus sp.
GTACGGTGGTGTGAGAGGTCGATAATTGAACTAATCAATTATCTCCTACTCGATTAGAAATCATCGTCTTTTGGTTTAGGCGGCATGATGTATTTATAATTAGGATTGATTTGGTGATCTAACTCATCAAATGATTGCTGCATTTCACTCTCTAATTTAGCTTGACTTTCTTCGTCGAGTTTGTTCTTCCGATCAATATAAATTGGCTTTCCAAAGGCAATGTGACGGGGATGCCGTTTGAATAATTCGCTAAATTTGAGAGGCCCTTGATACACTGCAGGAACTAGCGGAACGTTTGCTAATTTGGCAATTAATGTTGCACCGCCCTTTAATTTACTGGAATAACGAGAGCCTGATGGAAAAATAATTGTTGATAGATCAGTTTTTCGTAAGATTTGCACTGGCTTTTTTATTGCTGAAGGGCCAGGATGCTTGCGGTCAACCGGGAAGGCATTTAACTTTTTTAAAAAGTAAGCAGCAATTGGGTTCTTAAATAACTCTTTCTTTGCCATAAAGCTAAATTTTTTGGGGTAGATCGCAAGAGCAATTAAAACCGGATCCATCCATGTCCGATGGGGAGCAACAATGATATAATTGCCGTCAGGTATATTTTCTTTATTATAAATTTTTGCTTTGCCATTGATTAGGTTTAAGAATGGTTGAACAATGGCAATAAGAAATGAATATAGCATAAAATCATCCAATCTAATCTGTATAATAACTGGCATTATTATGACTAAAAAAGTAATTCCTTGCAAGTCTAAAAGAGGTGAATAATAAATGGACGATGAGAATTTATTAAAGACAGACGAACGAATTGACCAACTATATAGTCAGGATGTTCAAATTATCCAGAATCCCCATTGCTTTGCTTTTTCTCTTGACGCGGTCTTGCTAGCTGACTTTGTTCGTCCTAATAAGAAGCGCCAGGCAAAAATTGTTGATCTTTGTGCTGGTAACGGTGCTATTGGCCTTTTTCTTCATAATAAGCTTGGTGGCCATTTTACAGAGGTCGAGTTGCAGAAACCAATTGCCAATATGGCAGAACGAACAATTAAGCTGAACCATCTTGAGGAACGCTATGATGTCTTAAATATGGACATTAAAGATATTTACAATAAAATTCCTAAGGATTCTGCGGATATCGTCTTGTGCAACCCGCCATATTTTCCTAACAACGAACATAGCAAAAAGAACCCTAATCGAGCTTTAGCGATTGCACGTCACGAAATCACAACTAACTTAACAATGGTTGTTGAAAAGATGAGTGGTTTATTGAAAATGAATGGTCGGGGATACTTGGTTCATAGACCGGATCGCTTAGCGGAAATCTTGACTGAATTAACCAGTCACCGCCTTGCACCCAAGCGAATTCGCTTTATTCACCCAAAGCCAGATCGGGAAGCTAATATCGTCTTAATTGAAGTAATTAAAGATGGTGGAACTGGTGGAATTCGGATTGTTCCACCATTAGTAGTTAACCAAGCCAATGGCGAATATGGGGCTGAGGTGCAACAATTACTATATGGAGATAAAAAGTAAACATTATTATATATATGTTCTTCACTGTGCTGATGAAAGTCTTTATTGCGGCTTTACCACTAACGTACAGAAGCGGTTCAATACTCATCAATCTTATAAGGGAGCTAAATATACCCGTGTAAAATCACGACACCCACTTCGATTGATGTATTGGTGCGAATACCCAACAAAACATAAGGCGTTAAGTGCTGAATACCGTTTTAAGCACCAAAGCAGACGACAAAAGGAACGCTACCTCCATATAAGAGGAATTAAGATTTAAATTAATTCATTAAGTTAAGGATAAATGCTTGTCAGATGAGATGCTTTTTTGTATACTATATTTCGGTGTTAAACGCCAATTTCACACCCAATAGGATGGTGGCCAATGTGCTAATTTAGTTTGGCTGCCAGATGATTATTGGGGAGGAAAAAACATTTTGGAGGTACATATTTTATGTCTGTTGTTACTATGAAGCAATTGCTTGAAGCAGGTGTTCACTTCGGTCACCAAACTCGCCGTTGGAACCCAAAGATGGAAGAATACATCTTTACTGAACGTAACGGTATCTACATCATTGACTTACAAAAGACTGTTAAGTTAATCGATACTGCTTACAACTACATGAAGGATGTTGCTGCTGACGGCGGTGTTGTTCTTTTTGTTGGTACTAAGAAGCAAGCTCAAGATTCAATTGAAGAAGAAGCTACTCGTGCAGGTCAATACTACGTTAACCATCGTTGGTTAGGTGGTACCTTGACTAACTGGAAGACTATCCAATCACGGATCGCTCGTTTGAAGGAATTGAAGAAGATGTCCGAAGACGGCACTTTTGATGTTCTTCCAAAGAAGGAAGTTGCTGTTTTAACTAAGCAACGTGAAAAGCTTGAACGGTTCTTAGGCGGTATTGAAGACATGCCAAAGATCCCTGATGTAATGTTCATCGTGGACCCACACAAGGAACAAATTGCTGTTAAGGAAGCTCAAAAGCTTCACATTCCAATCGTTGCTATGGTTGATACTAACACCGACCCTGATGACATCGACTACGTAATTCCATCAAACGATGATGCTATTCGTGCCGTTCGTCTTATCACTTCAAAGATGGCTGATGCTGTTATCGAAGGTAAGCAAGGTCAAGATGACAACAAGCAAGCTGATGCTAACGATGCTGCCGAAGAAGAACACGAAGAAGTTTCTGAAGATTCATTAAAGAACCTTAAGGACAGCGTTGAAGGCAAGTAATTAAACGATAATTAAGTATTAAATACTTGGGCTGTTTGCGTACGGACCATTGTGGCCTGAGTACCAAATAGCCTTTTTTATTAAAAAAGTTAAACGAAGGAGAGATCTAATCATGGCTGAAATTAAAGCTGCTCAAGTTATGGAATTACGTAAGAAATCTGGTGCTGGTATCATGGATGCCAAGAAGGCATTAGTTGCTAGTGATGGTGACATGGATAAGGCAATGGACTACTTACGTGAAAAGGGTATTGCCAAGGCCGCTAAGAAGAGTGACCGTGTTGCTGCCGAAGGGTTAGCTGACATTGCTGTTAGTGGTAATACCGCTGCTATCGTTGAATTAAACTCAGAAACTGACTTTGTTGCTGCAAGTGACCCATTCAAGGACTTACTAAAGAAGGTTACTAAGTTGATCAGCGAAAACAAGCCTGCAAACGTGGAAGAAGCGCTTGCCATGAAGACCGAAAACGGTACTTTAAATGACGACTTGATCAGCACTACTCAAAAGACCGGTGAAAAGATTAGTCTTCGTCGTTTTGCAGTTGTTGAAAAGAACGATAACGACAGTTTTGGTGCATACCTTCACCAAGGTGGCCAAATTGCTGCTCTTGTTGTTCTTGAAGGTGGCAATGAAGATGCAGCTAAGGATGTTGCTATGCACGTTGCTGCTATCAACCCTGAATTCATGACTCGTGATGATGTATCTCAAGATCGTCTCGATCACGAACGCGAAGTCTTCAAGGAAGAAACCTTAAACGAAGGTAAGCCTGCTAAGATCGTTGACAAGATCGTTGAAGGTCGTTTAAACAAGTTCCTTTCACAAATTTGCTTGGCCGACCAAGACTTTGTTAAGAACCCAGACCAAACTGTTGCAGAATTTGTTTCTGCTAACAATGGTAAGTTAAAGTCATTTATTCGTTACGAAGTTGGTGAAGGAATCGAAAAGAAGCAAGATGACTTTGCTCAAGAAGTTAAGGATCAAATGAACTAAACAACGTTCGGCAAAAAAGGGCGTACTCTTTGAAGTGCGCCTTTTTTTGAAAATATTACCATTAGGAGGCAGGTTTATGTCAGACATTAAATACAATCGTGTCATTTTAAAGCTTAGTGGGGAAGCCCTTGCCGGTGAAAAAGGGTTCGGTATTAACCCACCAGTGCTTAAAGATGTTGCCAAGGAATTAAAGGAAGTTCATGAATTAGGTGTCCAAATTGCTATCGTCGTTGGTGGCGGAAACATGTGGCGTGGTGTTACCGGGGCAGAACTTGGTATGGAACGCGCCCAGGCTGACTACATTGGAATGTTAGCAACCATTATGAACGCACTATCTCTTCAAGATGCTCTGGAATCACTTGATGTTCCAACACGGGTACAAACCTCTATCGAAATGCGTCAAATTGCAGAACCATATATTCGACGGAAGGCTATTCGTCACCTTGAAAAGGATCGGATTGTGATTTTTGCTGGCGGTACGGGAAGCCCATACTTCTCAACTGATACTACCGCTGCATTGCGAGCAGCTGAAATTAATGCAGATGCTATCTTAATGGGAAAGAACGGTGTTGATGGTGTTTACAACGCTGATCCAAACAAGGATGCTAACGCTGTTAAGTTCGATCATCTAACCCACATGGATCTGATTGAAAAGAACCTCCATGTTATGGATACCACCGCAAGTTCACTTTCTATGGATAACCATATTCCGTTAGTTGTATTTAACCTAAACACTCCCGGAAATATTATGAAGGTTGTTAAGGGACAAGAAGTTGGAACCACGATTGAGGGGGATTAACCTATGGCTACAGGTAAACAAATTTTAGATGAAGCGAAGGATAAAATGGCAAAGTCCGGAGATGCATTACGCCGGACTTTAGCTGATATTCGTGCAGGACGAGCAAATGCGAGTCTGCTTAATGGAGTTAAAGTAGATTACTACGGCGCTCCAACACCACTTAACCAAGTGGCATCAATTACAATTCCTGAGGCACGTCAATTACTTGTTACTCCATATGACGAAAGCTCATTAGACAATATTGAAAAGGCAATCTATGCTGCTAACCTTGGCTTAACACCACAAAATGACGGTTCAGCAATTCGGATTCTAATTCCGCAATTAACTGAAGAACGGCGAAAAGAGCTTGTTAAGGATGTTAAGGCTGAACTTGAAAAAGCTAAGGTTGCTGTTCGAAATGTTCGTCGTGAAGCGATGGATGACTTAAAGAAGGGTAACAAAGACGGCGATTTCAATGATGATGAATTTCATGATCTTGAAAAGAAAGTTCAGATTGAGACCGATAACGGGATCAAGAACCTTGAAAATATCGCTGCCGATAAGGAAAAAGAATTAATGGGCTAGATTAGTCTTAATTACTAACTAAGAGTGGGAAAACGAACTAGAAAGCTAGTTCATTCCCGCTCTTTTTTTGGTTGGGGTTGGCATTTCTCCTCAATACATTTATAATTGACAAGTAGTTTTTACTTTAAACATAAAATTTGTCTGGAGGAACTATTTTGTTTGGCAAAAAAGAAGGATCCTCGACTAGTAACGCGAAGTTAGATCCAAACCGAATTCCTAATCATATTGCGATTATTATGGATGGAAACGGTCGCTGGGCTCAAAAACGCCACTTACCACGTGTTGCAGGTCATAAACAGGGAATGCAGACCGTAAAGAATGTGACGATCGCTGCTAGTGAATTGGGGGTAAAGGTTCTATCACTCTATGCTTTTTCTACCGAGAATTGGAAACGGCCTTCGAGTGAGGTAAATTATTTGATGCAACTACCAATCAAGTTCTTTTCAACTTTTGTTCCAGATTTAGTTAAACATAATGTTCGGGTGATGGTGATGGGTGACATTACTAAATTGCCCCAAGGAACTCAAAAAGCAGTTAATGATGCAATCGCTGACACAGCTGAGTGTGACGGGATGGTTCTGAACTTTGCCTTAAACTATGGCAGTCGTGACGAAATCATTCGGGCAACTCAACAAATTGCAAAGAAAGTCGCTGCTAAAGAGATTAGTATTGATCAAATTGACGAACAGTTACTGTCTCAAAATATGATGACAGCTGACTTAGGTGAGTTAGCAGATCCTGACCTTCTTATCAGGACAAGTGGTGAGGAACGGATTAGTAATTTTATGCTCTGGCAAATTGCTTATAGTGAGTTAGAATTTACTGATGTTTACTGGCCTGATTTTGACCGGCATTCATTAGAAGATGCTATTGTTAAATTTCAGGGACGTCACCGTCGTTATGGTGGCTTAAAAAATAACTAAGTTTGGGGAGAATAATATTGAAAACACGGATAATAACAGCTGTTGTTGGTTTAGCAATCTTCATTCCGTTAATAGTTTATGGTCACTGGCCATTAACAATTGCCGCAATTGCACTTGGGATCGTTGCTATGAGTGAGATTTTAGCAATGAAACGGATGTTCCTCATTTCATTTGAGGCAATCGTTTCTTACCTTGGAGTTGCACTATTAATCCTACCAGATAGTTGGTTAGACTTTTTACCAAGTGTTGCAACACGGTGGTTTGCATTCTATTTCTTGGTAATTTTGTTACTATTACATACGGTTATTAGAAAGCAACGGTTTACTTTTGATGATGCTGGTGTGCTAACTTTAGCGATGCTTTACATTGGATTAGGTTTTCGTTACTTTGTCGAAGCACGAGCAGTCAACTTCCAAACCTTACTATACGGGATGCTAATTGTTTGGATTACCGATAGTGGGGCCTACTTAATCGGAAGAAAAATCGGGAAAAATAAATTAGCACCTAAGATTAGTCCAAACAAGACCTGGGAAGGATCGATTGGCGGGACAGTTTCTGCTACAATTCTGATTGCTATTTACTTATACTTTATTCCGGTTGGCGGATCTTTTATTCCAATGGTTTGTTTAACGTTAATTTTGTCAATTATGGGTCAGTTTGGTGATTTGATTGAATCATCACTTAAACGGTTCTATGGAGTAAAAGATTCTGGGAAAATTTTACCGGGACATGGCGGGATCCTTGACCGGTTTGATAGTATGTTAATCGTTATGCCAATGATGCACCTCTTAGGTATTATTTAGTTCTGAAAGAAGAGGGGATTTTGTGATAATAACAATCATCACCTTTATAATCGTTTTCGGAATACTGGTTTTAGTCCATGAATTTGGTCACTACTATTTCGCAAAACGAGCAGGGATCCTAGTCCGTGAATTTTCAATTGGAATGGGTCCCAAGATTTGGTGGAAACAATCCGGTGGCACGACGTATACGATTCGAATCTTGCCATTAGGGGGTTATGTTCGTCTTGCCGGTGCAGATGATGAGGACGAAGATGAGTTACGTCCAGGGACTCCGGTAACTATTCAGCTTAATGATCAGGATCAGGTCACTAATATTAATGCAAGTCAAAAGACAACATTGTTCCAAGGGATCCCGCTTCAAATTGTTGATTCTGATCTGGTTAACGATTTATGGATTAAGGGATACGTCAATGGCGATGAGAACGACTTGAAGGTTTATAATGTTGCTCATGATGCTTTAATTACTGAGCACGATGGCACCGTCGTTCAAATCGCACCTAAGGATGTCCAATTTAATTCTGCTAGTTTGCCAGCACGAATGATGACTAATTTTGCTGGTCCAATGAATAACTTTATTTTGTCTCTTGTTGTCTTTATTATTCTCGGCTTCCTCTTAAGCGGGGGAGTTCCGGTGAATAGCAATAAGGTCGGGCATGTTAATGCTAATTCAGTTGCTGCTCGAGCAGGCCTCGTAAGCGGTGATCGGATTAAGCAAGTCAACAATACTAAAATTAAAGATTGGACAGATTTATCAACTGCCATCTCTAGCCATCCAGGGAAAAAGATTACCGTAACTTATGAACACCAGGGAAAACAGCACACCACCACAATGGTTCCCAAAACAGTTAAACAGTCAGATCAGAAAGTTGGTCAGATTGGGATTCTTGAAGAAACGGATAAAAGTTTCTCAGCACGGCTTAATTTTGGTTGGCAACGGTTTGTTCAAGCAGGTACACTAATCTTTAGTGTCCTCGGCCACATGTTTACCCACGGCTTTTCATTAAATGATTTTGGTGGACCAGTTGCTATTTATGCAGGAACATCTCAAGCAACGTCGCTTGGCTTTACAGGTGTTTTGAATTTCTTAGCACTGCTTTCAATTAACCTTGGAATTGTTAACTTATTGCCAATTCCAGCGTTAGATGGCGGAAAACTATTATTAAATATCATTGAGGCGATTATTCGTCGCCCAATTCCGGAAAAGGCCGAGGGGATTGTGACAATGATTGGGTTCTTCTTGCTGCTAGTATTAATGATTTTGGTTACGTGGAATGACATTCAGCGTTATTTCATTCGATAAGGGAAAAGGAGTATTTTAATGCAACAATCAAAGATTTTAATTCCAACAAAAAAGGAAGCACCAAGTGATGCGGAAGCACTTAGCCATAAGATGATGGTCCGGGCTGGTTACATTTACCAAGTGTCCGCTGGTGTATGGGCTTACTTGCCAATGGCCTACCGGGTAATTCGGAAGGTTGAAAATATTATTCGTCAAGAAATGGAGAAAGCTGGTGCGGTTGAAATGATGATGCCGGCACTCCTTCCTGCTGACTTATGGAAAGAATCTGGTCGGTATGAAAGCTATGGCGATAACTTATTTAAGTTAAAGGATCGTCGTGATCGTGACTTTATCATGGGGCCAACTCATGAAGAAACATTTACTGAAGTTATTCGTGACAGTATTAAGTCATACAAGAAGCTGCCATTAGTTGTTTACCAACTACAAGATAAATTCCGTGATGAAGATCGCCCTCGTTACGGGATCCTTCGTGGTAAGGAATTTGAAATGCTTGATGGTTATTCATTTTCTGCTGATCAAGCTGGCTTAGACCAAGCCTATGATCTTCAAGCAAGAGCATACCGTAATATTTTTGACCGGATTGGCTTAGACTACAAGGTGATCCTGGCTGACTCAGGAACAATGGGTGGTAAGAACTCACAAGAATTTTCCGCTCCAGCAGAGGTTGGTGAGGATATCATTGCTTATACTGATGGGGATTACGCTGCTAACTTGGAAAAGGCTACTAGTAAGTTTACCGGTGTTCAACAAACCGCTGAACCTGAAAAACTTGAAAAGAAGCCAACCCCAGGGGCTCACAGTGTCGACGAGGCTGCGGAAAGTCTTGGAATAGACTCAAATCAGATCATTAAGACAATGTTCTACATGGCCAAAATGAGTGAAGAGGAAACACAGCCAGTTCTTGTTTTGATGCGCGGCAATGATGAAGTTAACGAGGCCAAGTTGAAGGATGAACTAGGCTGTGAAGAATTAGAGTTAGCTGACGAAGAAGATGCTGTGAAATATCTGGGAGCACATCCGGGTTCACTTGGGCCAGTTGGTGTTAGTGAAGATGTTAAAATCTATGCTGACAATTACGTTAAGGTAATGGTTAATATGGCTTGTGGTGCTAATGATGATGGTCACCACTATATTAATGCCAATATTGATCGTGACTTCCGTGTTGATCAATTCGGTGATTTCCGTAACGTTAAGGAAGGCGAAATTGCACCGGATGGCCATCCAATCAAGTTCACACCAGGGATTGAAATCGGTCATATCTTTAAGTTAGGGACTCATTATTCGAAGAAGCTTGGTGCACAAGTACTCGATAACAACGGTCGGTTAGTTGATGTTATTATGGGGAGCTACGGGATTGGTGTTAGCCGGTTGCTTTCTGCGGTTGCTGAACAAACAGCTGATGACAACGGACTAGTTTGGCCTGACAGTATTGCGCCATTTGATGTTCATGTAATTCCTGTAAATGCCAAGAAAGCAGATCAAATGGAAA
>CAMLUN010000040.1 GCA_946487795.1 uncultured Lactobacillus sp.
TCTTATTTTAAAGGCTTTACAGGTAAGCAAGTTAACCAATTTTTATATTTCTAAACAAAAAGAGACCGAGTTAAACTCGATCTCTTTTCTTAATTTATTAAGTGTTTAATTAGCAATCAGTAGCTGATTACTTAAGACCCTTCCAAGTCCAGTTAGTAACTTCTGGTAAGTCCTTACCTTCTGAACGGATGTAGTGGTTGTGCTTGTTAATCATGTTGTCCATCTTGGCAACAAATGCAGCACTCTTTTGTTCGTAACCAGGAACACTTTGGATAGCATCCTTAGCTAAGTTGAAACGGTCAAGTTCGTTCAATACACGCATGTCGAATGGAGTGGTAATGTCACCATTTTCTTCGTATGAGTGAATGTGAACGTTCCGGTTTGCACGATCGAAGAACAATGCTTGGATCATGTCACGGAATCCGTGCCATGCAAAGATAACTGGCTTGTCAGTAGTGAAGTAACGGTTGAATTCTGCGTCAGACAAACCTTCTGGGTTCTTGTCTTGCTTCATCAACTTCATGATTTCAATGATGTTGATGTAACGAATCTTCAATTCAGGGAAGTTGTCATGAAGAATGTCAATAGCAGCAAGAGCTTCTTCAGTTGGTTCAGTACCTGCTGATGCAAAGACAACATCTGGTTCGCTACCTTGGTCAGTAGATGCCCAGTTGATGTAGCCAAGACCATTGTCAACTAATTCAGTAGCTTCATCAATGGAGAACCATTGTGCACGTGGGTGTTTTGAAGTTACAAAGAGGTTGATACATTCTTGGTTACGGAATGCCTTGTTTGATACAGCCATAAGTGAGTTAGTATCAGCAGGTAAGTATTCCTTAACAAGGTCTGGACGTTCCTTTTCAAATAAGTGAGTCAATAGACCTGGATCTTGGTGAGTGTAACCGTTGTGGTCTTGTTGGAATACAGTTGAAGTATCAACAAAGTTCAATGCTGGGTATTGACGACGCCAGTAAAGATCCTTAGCCTTACGTAACCACTTCATGTGTTGAGTAAGCATTGAATCAACAACACGACCGAATGCTTCATAAGTTGCGAAGAATCCGTGACGACCAGTTAATGTGTAACCTTCAAGGAATCCTTCAGCTTGGTGTTCTGATAATTGAGAATCAATCATCCGACCTTGTGGAGCAACGTTTTCATCGTTTGGTTCGTGAATGCCTTCCATCCATTGACGCTTTTGGTTGTCAAGGAATGCGTAAAGACGGTTTGACTTAGATTCGTCAGGACCAAATCCACGGAAGTTAGTTGGGTTCAATTCAGCCATCTTGCTGAGGTACTTACCCCATTCAAGCATATCTTGCTTTACAACAGAACCTGGAGTTTGAACGTCAACAGCAAAGTCACGGTAGTTTGGTAATACAAGTGGCTTAGGATCGATACCACCATTAGTGATAGGATTCATAGCCATACGACGGTTACCTTCTGGTGTGTTCTCTTCAACAAGAGCAACTGGGTGACCGTTTTCGTCAAACAATTCTTCTGGCTTGTATGACTTCATCCAGTCAACAAGCATGTCCTTGTGTTCCATGTCATCTTGTGATACCGGAATAGGAATTTGGTGAGCACGGAATGAGTTTTCGATTGGGTTACCATCAAGATCCTTAGTAGGACCAGTCCAACCCTTAGGTGCACGGAAGATGATTAATGGCCATTGTGGTAATGAATCATCGTTGTTTTCACGAGCGTTCTTTTGGATAGCCTTGATTTCTTCAACAGCCTTATCCATAGTCTTAGCCATTTGTTCGTGAACTTCCATGTGTGGCTTGTAACCATCGAATTCACCATCACGGTCAGCTTCTTTGTAAGCTGATACGAAGTATGGCTTCCAGCCCATACCTTCAAAGTACTTAGTAAGTTCTTCGTCACTCATCCGTGAAAGAATAGTAGGGTTAGAAATCTTGAATCCGTTAACTTGGATGATTGGTAATACCGCACCATCCTTGATTGGGTTGATGAACTTGTCTGAGAACCATGATGCCATCAATGGACCAGTTTCAGCTTCACCATCACCAATTTCAACAGCGGCGATAACGTCTGGGTTATCTAAGATTGCACCAACACCGTGTGAAAGTGAGTAACCAAGTTCCCCACCTTCGTGGATTGAACCTGGAGTTTCAGGTGCGGCGTGTGATGCAGTACCGCCTGGGAATGAGAAGTGCTTAAATAACTTAGCCATTCCCTTAGTGTCTTGAGTAAATTCTGGATAAATTTCAGTGTATGAACCATCCAAGTATGAGTTGTTAACCATAACTTGGCCACCGTGACCTGAACCTTCGATGTAGAACATGTCAAGGTCGTACTTCTTAATTACACGGTTCAAGTGTGCGTAAATGAAGTTTTGAGGAACAATAGTACCCCAGTGACCAATTGGCTTAGGCTTAACGTCTTCAGCCTTTAATGGTTGGCGTAATAATGGATCACCCATTAAGAACAAAGTACCAACTGAAAGGTAGTTAGCTGCACGCCAGTAAGCATCAACACTTTCCAAATACTTCTTGGAATCGTAATCTACTGCCATTCTAATAAACACTCCTTCTATATAAATCAATACGTCCTGTGCTCTATAACAACATAACGTAAATCATTAAATTTACAATGTTAATGATAAACTTTTTTTTCAAAAAGTCAACCTTTTTACAAATTGATACGGTCCAATTATAAAAAATTAATCTTTTTAAGGTGTTCTTTAACATTTTTCTATTTATCTTAATCCGCAGAAATGCTAATTTACCTTTGTTTAACCCCGTTCAATACCAACAGTGTACAATTAAAATTTCTTTTGAAAAAAATAAATTTTACATCTATTTTAATACTTTAAATACTGCTATCATATTCACTAGTTTTCTTGGTCTAGGCTAACAAAAGTACTATATTTCATGTATTTATAGTGAATTCGCATATTAGAAACTTCAAACGGCGTCCCATCATCCAAAAAGAAAATCCCTTCAATTGTTCCAACCGGCTCTGTTTCATTCAACTTCAATAAGTCTTGATCTTCATTTGTTGACGGCGAAACACCAATCGTCATAAATGACTTTGTAACCCTTTTCCCCATCATATCTTCTAAATAATTAAAAATTGACCCATTAACAACTTCGGGAGAAAGAGTGGGCGTAATTCTAATTGGAATAAAACCCGTTTCAATCATAAACGGCTGATCATCAATTAACCGTAGCCGTTTAATCTGATAAACAAAGTCGTTATCATTAAGAAATAGTTCTTCTTGAACATCTTTACTTGCAGGAACAACTTGGTAATCAAGTAATTTTATTCCTTGCTTTTTACCATCTACTTGGAAACTGTCCGTTACACCCAAATTACTACCTTCATAATGGAACAATGACTGGTTTTTTAGGTATAACGGATTAATAAATGTACCGGATCCGCGTTTCTTAAAAATAATTCCTTGCTGAGCGAGCACTCCCAATGCCCGTTTTATGGAACTGCGGCTTACCTGATAGATTTCACTTAAGCTTCGTTCATCAGGTAAACGCATCCCTTGGTATTTATTGTCTAGTATTTTTTGTTTTATATCACGCATCACTGAGCGATATACTAAGTCTGCCATCTAATTAACTCCTCGGATTTAATTAATTCGCAATTTAAGCTACACTTTTAGTATAGCAGACCTATTTTAAATTGGGATCCTTTTGTAAAATATTGGTGCGTCCCAGATAAACTTAGGAGGAAATTTTTATGAGTAAAAAAAATAAAAAAAGCAAAATGAAAAAAACACAGGTAGAACAAATCCTCGATAAAAATAACATTGCTTACGAGCAAGCTGAATTTCCGACTCACCAAGATGGCGATGTACGTTCAATGAGTGTTGATCATACCGGGGTTGACGAACATATTATTTATAAGACCCTAGTATTAACCGGTAACGTAACCGGACCGCTAGTTGGCGTCATCCCAGTCGATACACACTTAGATGAGAAAAAACTTGCTAAGGTTTCGGGCAATAAAAAGGTTAATATGGTGCCGCTAAAAAATCTTCTCAAAACTACCGGATATGTGCATGGTGCTAACACCCCTGTAGGAATTTACGAGAAGTTTGAATACCCTATTTTTATTGATAACGAGGCCAGAGAACAAGGCGATATTTTCGTTTCGTCAGGTAAAGTGGGCCGTTCTATTAAATTAAATGCCGAAGATCTTGCCACCCTAGTTCATGCTACTTTCGCTGATTTAGAACAAAAGTAGTTTCTTGACGATTGACCCGGTTAATGTTGAAGATTAAACTGATTATTGTAGTTTGTTTGATAGAAAGGTCCTGAAAAGATGAAAAAGAATTTATCTGCTTGTACCACTGTCCTTGTGGGTCGCAACGCAACGATTGATGGTTCAACAATGGCAGCACGGAATGATGATACATTTGGTCCACTTACGCCCCAACGCTTCGTTACTTATCCCGCATATCATAATCACCCTAACCAAGTAAAGGCATACTTAAATAAATGTGTAATTGATCGCCCTGCTGATGGTTATCGTTATCAAGGTACTCCTAATGTTGATTATCGAACTGAAGGGGTATTCGATGAGAGCGGCTTTAACGAAAAAAATGTTGGAATGAGTGCAACCGAAAGTGTTTATGCAAATGAACGCGTCCTTGCCTGCGATCCGCTTAATACCGAAACCGGAATCAATGAAGATCTTGTGGTCGCTGCTACCCTTCCCTTTATCGATAGCGCTCGTGACGGGGTTGCATACCTTGGTAAACTAGTCGCCAAATACGGTTCTGCTGAAGGAAACGGTATTATATTCAGCGACAAAAAAGATGTATGGTATATGGAAATCGTCACTGGTCACCACTGGGTTGCTCAACGGATCCCCGATGACTCTTATGCCGTAACTGGAAATCGAGTAGCAATCCAGCAAGTTGACTTTAATGACCCTGATAACTTTATGTGGTCTGACGGCATCCAAGAATTCGTTGAGAAAAACCACCTCAACCCTGATAAATATGGTTGGGACTTCCGCCATATCTTTGGGACTGCTGATATTTTTGATCAACACTACAACACGCCACGCCAATGGTACGGTCATAAGGTATTAAATCCGGAAACTGAATTTGATCCGCTTGATTTTGATATTCCATTTATTATGCAAACGGACCATCGAATTACCCTTGAAGACGTCGAAAAGATCCTCAGTAGCCACTACCAAGGAACACCTTACGATCCACTAGGTCATGAAGGTACCGACCAGCAAAAGCATATGTTCCGGCCAATTTCACTAAACCGGACGCAAAATTCCCACGTTCTTCAGGTCCGCAATGACTTACCGGAAGCTGCTTCAACGATTATGTGGATGAGCTTTGGTATTCCTACCTTTACCCCATATGTTCCATTCTTTGGTAATGCTGAAGACATTGATGTAAGCTATCGTGAAACACCAGAGAAACTCAATATGGATTTAAAGAGTGCTTACTGGATGTATCGGGCGCTTTCAATGATTGTCGAATCACACCATGCAGAATTTTCTAAGGCCGACTTGGATTATCTCAAAGATGCCCGTGAATATCTCTACCGCTGGGTCAATGAAGTTGCTCCACAGGTTAAGGGGATGTCATCTTCTGAAGTCAGTGCTTTCCTAAGTTCAAAGACGCATGAAATGGTTGCCGAAATGGCTAAACGAACAAAAGCTTTAATGGCTGAGTTAGTAATGAATGGACTCGAACTTTCTAAGTTAACATTCCAAATCGATAAAAACTTGTAAAAATAAAGATGAGGCTGAGAAAAAACTTAGGGCATTATCGCCCTCTGTTTTTTCTCAGCCTCAACTATTTTTATGAACAATAACAAGATAACGTGCAAAACAACCACATTTTTCTTTAATTATTTCCAGCAAACTGACTATTATAAAGATTAGCGTAAAAACCTTTTTTATTCATTAATGATTCATGGTTACCTGTTTCGATAATCTTCCCATGATTAACCACGACAATCTGGTCAGCCTTCCGAATCGTTGACAAGCGGTGGGCGACAACAAAACTAGTTCGTTCTTGCTGCAGAGCATTCATCGCTTCTTGAATCAAGACTTCTGTTCGGGTATCAACAGAACTAGTAGCTTCATCCAGAATTAAAATTTCCGGATCAGCTAAAAATGCCCGTGCAATCGTTAATAATTGTCGCTGTCCCTGTGAAATATTAGAAGCAGACTCGTCTAAGACCGTTTGGTAACCATCAGGCAGTTCACGAATGAAAGCATCCGCCCGAGCCATCTTAGCAGCATGATAGACTTCTTCGTCCGATGTATTCTCGTTACCATACTTAATATTTTCAAAAATCGTCCCAGTAAAGAGCCAAGTATCTTGAAGAACAATCGCAATATGCTTACGTAAGGTATCACGAGTCATTGAACGAGTATCTTTCCCATCAAGATAAATATGGCCGCCTTGCGGATCATAAAAACGCTCTAAAAGATTAATAATGGTCGTTTTTCCTGCTCCGGTTGGGCCAACAATGGCGACCATCTTATCTCGTGGTGCTTTAAGGTTAAAGTCTTGAATAAGCGGTTCATCAGTATAGCTAAACTTAATATCCTTAAATTCAACTTTCGGAATATCCTTTCCAGTAAGGGATGGAATATTCTCAACCTTATCACTCATCTCTGGTTCATCTAAAACAGCAAAAATACGTTCTGCCGAAGCAATTGTTTGTTGGATGGTGTTACTTAAATTCGCAATTTGGGCAATTGGTTGAGAAAACTGATTGGTATATTGTAGAAATGCTTGCACATTACCAAGAGTAATCTGACCATGAATAACTTGAATCGCTCCAACCACTACTACAACAAGGTACCCAAGATTCCGAATAAAGACCATCATTGGCATCATTAAGCTAGAGAAAAATTGTGCTTTCCATGCTGCTTGGTAGTACTGATGGTTCTCTTTATTAAACTTTTCTTCTTCATCTTGTTCCTTGTTAAATGTCCGCACAATCGTATGAGCAGCGTACGTTTCTTCTACTTGGTCATTAATTTTTCCCAAAGCGGCTTGCTGACGACCAAATAGACGTTGTGAAGTTGAGGCAACAAAAGCAACTACCAGAATACTAAGCGGAATTGTGACAAGGGCAATGATTGTTAATTTCCAACTAATCGTAAGCATTAAAATGAAAACACCAACAAGCGTTAACAAACTCGTAATGATTTGAATCAAACTTTGCTGGAGGGTTCCCGCAATATTATCCATATCATTAACCATTCGGCTCATAATATCGCCATTATTATGGGTATCATAATATTTAATTGGCACCCGGCGCATTTTCTCTTCAAAATCTTGACGCAAATTGTAAACAACACGTTGCGATACTCGTGTCATAATTTGTAATTGGAGGAAACTAAATAGTCCAGAGAACAAATAAAGCAAAATGACTGTAATTCCAATTTGCCAAATCCGGGTAAAGTTAATTGGAAGGGTACTTAAGTGGGCACCAGCTTTCATTTCTGCATACCCTTTAAGCATTCCATCATAAATGATCGTAGTAGCTTCACCAAGAATTTTTGGTGCTAAGATTGACAAAATAACAGAAATAACAGCTAAGAGAATTGAAACAATAACCCCAACTCGCCATGGTCGTAAATAGGCAATTAATCGCTTTGTGGTTGGCCAAAAGTGTTGAGCCTGTTCAGGTACTTGTGGTCCTCTACGCACGATCAACATCCCCTTTCTCGACTTGTGACTTAATTATTTGTTGGTAAGTTTCATTATGTGCTTTTAATTCTTGGTGAGTTCCTTGACCAACTACCCGTCCTTCTTCAAGCACAATAATTTGATCAGCATCAACAACAGTAGAGATTCGCTGGGCCACGATAACCGTTACAGCACGTTGAATTTGTGGGTCTTTTGCTAAAGCAGCCCGGAGTTTTGCATCAGTTTCAAAATCCAAGGCCGAAAATGAGTCATCAAAAACATAAATCGATGCGGGCTTAATAATTGTTCGAGCAATCGCTAACCGTTGGCGTTGACCACCAGAAAAGTTACTCCCGTTTTGCTCAACAACTGCGTCCAATCCGCCTTCTTCACGGACAAAATCTGCTGCTTGCGCAATTTCAAGTGCATGCCACATTTCTTTATTCGTTGCTTCCTCATACCCAAATTGAAGGTTAGACCGAATAGTCCCACTAAAAAGAACTGCTTGCTGTTGAGTAATAGAAATAACCTCATGCAGATTATGCTGACTTAACTTTTTAACTGGGACACCATCAACTTTAATCTCCCCGCTTTCAATATCAAATAACCGCGGAATTAAGTTAACCAAAGCTGATTTACCTGAACCAGTCCCTCCAATAATCGCTAAAGTCTGACCCGCTGTAACTTTAAAGTTTAAGTCATGCAAAGCTAGTCTTTCTGCCCCATGGAAACGAAAATCAACATTTTTAAATTCAAGGGAAGCTGGTTGATTAATCGAAATCTTTTCTTGATCCTTTTCCGGTGCATTATGAATACTGATTGGCTGGTCCAAGACAGCATTAACACGGGTAGCAGATGCCGATGCTCGGGGAACAAAGACAAAGATCATTGAAAGCATCATAAAGCTAATCATAATCTGAGTGGCATATGTCATAAAGGCAATTAAATCCCCTACTTGCATGCTCATATTAGCTACAAGATGACCACCCAGTAGAATAATGGCAACATTTGTCATTCCTAAAATAAGCGTTACCACTGGGAATAGTGTCGAAACAATTGTAAAGGCCTTGATTCCGGTTTGCGTGTAGTCCTCGTTTGCTTTTTTGAAGCGATTTTGTTCCCAATCTTCCTGCCGAAAAGCACGAATAACTCGAACTCCTGTTAGCCCTTCCCGAAAGATTAAGTTAATGCGATCAGTTTTTTTCTGAATGCTCTTGAATAACGGAACCGCAAAGTACATAACTGCCATGACGATAATCGCTAAAACTGGCAAACTAATAAAAAACACTTTAGTTAGTTGCGGTTCTCGAACATACGCTAAAACACAGGCTGCAACAAGCATTACGGGTGATTGAAGCATCATCCGAAGCATTTGCACCATGACATTTTGAATCTGCACAATATCATTGGTTGACCGCGTAATTAAAGATGAATCGCCAAACTCATCCATTTCGCGATTCGAGAAACGTAAAACCTTATGATAGATCTGGCTTCGTAGCTTTTCACCCACCTTCATTGATTGGGTCGCCGCAAAATAAACATTTAATCCGGCGGCCACTAATCCAATCGCAGCCACAATTATCATTTTAATTCCTTCATTCCAAATTACGCCCATATCTTTTTGCACAATTCCCCGATTAACAAGATCGGCGGTAACTGTCGGCAAATATAGGTCACACGAAACTTGGATTAATAAAAAGAAAACTGCACCAATTGTTGCCCAAAAGGCTAAATTTTTTCGTGCTATCCGTATCATTGCTATTCCTCTTCACTTTATCGTCAAATTTTATAATTGTTTGGTATCTAACTTTTATATATTACTCTATTTAATTAAAATTGCAATTAACCTAAATTTCAAGAATAAGTTAGCCACTGGACTCAAATAAATAATACTGAC
>CAMLUN010000041.1 GCA_946487795.1 uncultured Lactobacillus sp.
ATACAAAATAATCAAAAATTTAGACCTCTCCACTGAATTTTATTGAAGTAATCAGTTATATATGAATCATTTTTCATGTATCTAGATTAATAAATTTTTAGTTAGATGATTTATCTATTGATAATATGAAGAAGAGAAAAAAGACGGATTTTCAATACAAAATCCGGAAGAAAGTTAATAAGGCAAGACCTTGTACTTTATCATTCTTAATTAGATTGTCTCAATTTAGCAAAAATCACAATAAATAGTAGATATAATATATCACCCCCTACATATTGTGTTGAGGAAGTCAACCTTTCTCTTCAATTTATTCAATAGTAAGATAGCAATCGTTAAACAATAAAAGAGGGGTCTGCAGAAATGAAAATAGAGTTAATGAATGATACAAGTTTACAAAATCTAACCGATGTAAAGGTTGTAAAGCGTGATGGCACTGAGACACCCTTTTACGGCTATAAGATTGACTTAGTGTTAAAGGAACTAAATGCTGACAGTAAAACGAAAGCTGCTGTTTACCAAGCACTTCTCTCCTTTATGGGAAAGAAAACAGTTTCTACTATTGAAATTGCACAAGCATTTATTTCGGGGCTAAAGAAAGCAGACCAAAATATTCTGGCCCAAAAATATGTTAACTATCGCCGTCAAGACGAGGAAAACTTTGCGGAAGCAACTGATCCGCAATACAAGCTTAGTCAATTATTTGACCGTAATTCGCGGGTTGTCCACGAAAACGCAAATAAGGATAGCCACGTTTTTAATACGCAACGGGATCTGGAAGCAGGGGTCGTTAGCCGTGCTTTGGGATTGAGAATGTTACCTGATTTAGTAGCTAAGGCTCATTTACGTGGCGATATTCACTGGCATGATTTGGACTATTCCCCAGTAACACCCGAAACTAATTGTTGCTTGATCGACTTTGATGAAATGTTTAAGAATGGCTTCAAGATCGGGAATGCTTGGGTTTCTTCACCACGTTCAATTCAAACGGCAACTGCTCAGATGTCCCAAATTATTGCAAACGTAGCTTCATTACAGTACGGTGGTTGTTCCGCTAACCGGATTGACCAATTATTGGAACCATATGCAAAGCTAAACTACCAAAAGCATATGAAGGATGCTGAACAATGGATTGCCCCTGAAAAGCGGGAAGAATTTGCTCGTGCGAAGACAAAGAAGGATATTTATGATGCAATGCAGGCTCTGGAATATGAGATCAATACCCTTTACTCAAGCCAGGGTCAAACACCATTTACCACAATCAACTTTGGCCTAGGTACCAGTTGGATTAGCCGGGAAATTCAAAAAGCAATTCTTAAGATCCGGATTAAGGGATTAGGGAAGGAACACCGGACAGCAATCTTCCCTAAATTGATTTTTACATTGAAGCGCGGATTGAACTTACAACCTGGTGATCCAAATTATGATATTAAGCAACTGGCACTTGAATGTTCAACTAAGCGGATGTACCCAGATCTATTGATGTACGACAAAATTAAAGAAATCACTGGCAGTTTTAAGACGCCAATGGGATGTCGTTCGTTCTTGCAGGGATGGAAAGACCCTGAAACAGGTAAAGAGGTTAATTCTGGTCGAATGAATCTTGGGGTTGTAACGGTTAACTTACCGCGGATTGCCCTTGAAGCTCAAGGCGATAAGGAACTCTTTTGGCAAATTTTCCAAGAAAAGATGAATATTTGTCATACTGCTTTGAAGTACCGAATTGCGCGGACAAAGCAGGCTAAGCCCGAAAATGCACCGTTGCTTTACATGTATGGTGCGTTTGGCAAGCGGCTAAAGCGGACTGATAGTGTTGATGAAGTCTTTAAGAATAGTCGAGCAACTATTTCTTTGGGATACATTGGATTGTATGAAGTCTGCACCACTTTTTATGGTTCAAATTGGGAACACAATAAGGAAGCCCATGATTTTGCAGTTTCGATTGCTAAGGCGATGCATGAACTTTGTGCTAAGTGGGAAAGCGAAGAAGGTTACCACTACAGTCTTTACTCAACTCCTGCTGAATCATTAACTGATACTTTCTGCCAAGATGACCTTAAAAAGTTTGGCCGGATTGAAGATGTTACTGATAAGGAATATTACACTAATAGTTTCCACTATGATGTACGAAAGCACCCGACACCATTTGAAAAACTAGAATTTGAAGAAGCATTTCCATACCAAGCTGCGGGTGGCTTCATTCACTATTGCGAATATCCAAATCTGCGGCAAAATCCGAAGGCACTCGAAGCTGTTTGGGACTGGGCATATGATCATGTTGGTTACTTGGGAACAAATACCGCGATTGACCAATGCTTTAAGTGTGGCTTTAAAGGTGAATTTGAGGCAACTGCACGTGGCTTTAAGTGTCCGCAATGTGGGAACCATGATCCGGCAACGTGTGATGTTGTTAAGCGGACTTGTGGTTACTTAGGAAATCCACAGCAGCGGCCAATGGTTCATGGTCGACATGAAGAAATTATCCACCGGGTAAAGCATATGAGTTCTTCAATGATTAAGTCGGCTGCTCAATTTGAACAAAACCGTCAATTTGACTGCAAGGAAAGCCGGGCTGCAATTAACGGTGATCAAATTTAAGAGGGGTAAAAATGGGAGAAAAGAGACCACAAAGATTACCAAAAAATCCACAACCAAAGGAGTGGCTAGCAAAGGACCATTCACTTCAATACGTAGCGGACTATAAGCCGTTTAACTTTGTTGATGGTGAAGGGGTTCGTTGCAGTGTTTATGTTAGTGGCTGTTTATTTAATTGTCCGGGTTGCTACAATAAGGCGGCACAAAACTTCCACTATGGTCAGCCTTATACCCAGGAACTTGAAGATCAAATAATGGAAGATCTCTCGCAGAGCTATGTTCAGGGACTTACTCTTCTTGGTGGCGAACCGTTTTTAAACACTCAGGTTTGTTTAAAGTTGATTCATCGGCTACGAAAGGAATTCGGCCATACTAAAGATATTTGGTCATGGTCTGGATATACCTGGGAAGAACTATTGAAGGATTCTGATGATAAATTGGAAATGCTTCATAATATTGATATTCTGGTTGATGGCCGGTTCTTGTTGGCAAAAAAGGATCTGACTTTACAATTCCGGGGCAGTTCCAATCAACGAATTATTGATGTCCCTAAGTCATTTGCTAGTGGCAAAGTAGTTATTTGGGATAAATTAGTCCATTAACAGGTGAGATTAATGAATGAAGAATTATTGAAGACTGTTCAAAAGGCTAGTCAGGGACAACCAGACTGGCTACAAAAGAAGCGTTCACTAGCAATAATGCTGCAAAAACGGTTCCCGTTAGCCAATCAGCAGCAGGCATGGTTAGCAAAGTGGCAGGAACCAGAGCTTGTAACCAATGATGAATCTTCACTGCTGAATCATGACGGGGACGATTTTGTTGCACTGCCAATCAACATGGCTGTCCAAAAGTATCCTGAATTATTACAGGAAAACTTGATGGAGAAAGCAGTTCGCTGGCAGGACAACCAGTTGAATGCACTTCACTTGGCATTAATGGATACTGGTCAATTTATTTATGTTCCAGATGAAACAAAATTAGAGAAACCGTTAAAAGTAGGGCTAGTTACGAGGAGCAATAATCCGCATAACCTAATTATTGTTGGTGCTGGTGCTCAGGTAACGGTCATTGAAGAGAGTGATTACAAGACGCAAAGTCCGTTATTTGCTGCTACTGAAATTTTGATGGGGACGGGAGCTCAGGTAAAGTTCTGCCAGAATAATCACTATCATGGTGACCTAGTTCGCCAAGCAGTTCACTCTTATCAAGCACGTGGATCGAAGCTTGAGGTTGAAGGGGTTATTCCAGAGAATCAACAAGGATATAGTAGCTTTTATAGTTTTCTTGATGGTTCTGATGCCCATTGGAATGTCCAGCTAGCTTCTATGGTTGAGGCTGACTGCCAGCAAGAGGTGGTTACTCAGGTTGATGGCTACGGTGAAAACACTAGTGCCCAAGTAAATGAGTGGGGATGGGTGGCTCCTAATGCTCAGTTGAAGTGGGGAAAACTAGCCACTGTGGATGACGAACCATTGGAGCTTCATCAACACCGTGTTATTGCTAGTAATGAAAAGACAGTAGTTAATGATCAAAAAGAGGCATCTCATTTTAATACTCCTGGTGACTTCTTTAAGGCGCAATTGCCGGCTAATTCATGGTTAGCGCGTCTTTCTTAGTTACAAAACAGTTACAGAAACACACTGAATAGCGATAAAAAGTCTAAATCAAGGGTCAGAAATCCCTAATTTAGACTTTTTTATTTTCCTTTATTACAAAATATATTTTATAAATGAATTGATGAGAAAAGATAGCTGGATCGCTTGCTACCGGGCTTTATTAATGCTTCTCAGAAGTGAAAATAATTGCTTTGTTACATCAGATTACGGAAAAGACTGAAATTGATAATCTGTAGTAACTACCATGTAATTTTGATCGTGTATATTAGAAACCGTTGATGAGGTTCATCAACAACCTAAATTAATAATTAGAAATTTGAAACAATATTTGAGAAAAGGAAGGTATTTCATTTATATGAATAAGTTATCGAAGAACATCGCTAAAGTTACAGCTGCTGTAGCCGGGGTTGTTGCCTTAGGTACTATCGCAACTACCACAACCGCTAACGCCGACTCAATTTACACGGTGCAAAGCGGTGACACCTTATCAGGAATTTCATATAAGTTAGGTCATGATTTAACTTTTGTTGATACATTAGCTTCAAACAACAACATTGCTAACAAGAACTTGATTTACGTTGGTCAAAAGTTAGTAATCAAGGATGACGGTGAAGTTGCACCTGCTACTCAACAACAAGTTGAAACCTTACCATCAGCTAATACTGCTAACCAAACTAGTTCTGCAGCTGCCTCAACTAGTGCTGCTAGTCAAAGCCAAGCACAATCACAACAAACTGCTTCAGCAAGTACTCAGGCACAAACCGCAACTGCAACAACTTCAGCAAGCAATGCTGCAAGTTACAGTAACTACACATCAAGCGTATCCGGTAACGATGCTGCCGCTAAGGCATGGATTGCTGCCCGTGAATCAGGTGGTAGCTACAGTGCCCAAAACGGTCAATACATTGGTAAGTACCAATTATCCGCATCATACCTTAACGGTGACTACTCCGCCGCAAACCAAGAACGAGTAGCCGACCAATACGTAGCTAGCCGTTACGGATCCTGGAGTGCCGCACAATCATTCTGGCAATCACACGGTTGGTACTAAAATAGAGCGTGAACCCGTAAAAATTCACGGTTGATAACGATTTCTCCCGTCAATGGTGGTTAATCACCATTGGCGGGAGTTCGTTATCTTGAGTGAATTTAGGGTGAGCGCATTTCGGCTATGTTGCCTAAAACCGTTATCTCTAGCAAGCTCCTGGCGAGCGCGTTTCAGCTATGTTGCCGAGGACCGTTATCTCTAGCAAACGCGTTTCTACAATAAAATAGCAAATAATTCGAGGATGGGAAAAAACTAGGCTTTTTTCCCATCCTCTTTTCCATATTTAGCGCTCTCCGAACCTATAGAGTCTAATCGCGGGAATTAACTGAGGGACTCGAGCCTAACTACGAACGATTCTGATGATTTCATCATCATTCATCGTTCTAGGTTAGTCAACCGTCCCTCCGAGAAAGTTAATTCCCAGCTTCGAGTTTTTGCTATAATCTAAATATAATAATCTATGAATAGGTGTGGGAGTTAAATGCTGTTTAAGTCAAAAAATGATCAGGAATCAATTGATCGTGCTAAAAAGATGTATGGAGCAGGGATAAATCGTGGCCTAGCAGGATTTGTATCTCAGGGACGAAAGAAGAAAAAACAGCCAACAATTGAAGCAGTTGATGAAATTACTTTAACAACGACTGAAAAAATTCCGGAGAATGATTACAGAATTATTGGTCTAGTCTTTGGAACCGCTACTGGAGAAGAAAAAGCGTCTGCCCATGAGCAAGCAATTAAAGTATTACGAGATAAGGCTAAGCGAGTAGGAGCGGATGTAGTAGTAGCGATGCGTTTTGAGTCCACTTCTTCAATGGTTACAGTGTACGGGACAGCGGTTAAAATAGTCAAATAAATATTAAACGGCTTCTCAACTTTCAAATTATTATGAGAGTTGAGAAGCCGTTATTAGGTTAGTTTTCCCATGGCTTATCTTTACTAATTGAGTTGATGATTGCTGCTTGCTTTTGGCGATTTTCTTTTCGATGCTGACGACGGGTTGCATAGCCAGCTACCATGGCCTTTTGTTCTGCTGTTTGTGGAATTACTTGGTCATACTTGATTGCTTTTTGGGGATCTTGGATTACGTAAGTCATGAAGCAAGAAAAACCGACAAAGCGTTCACCAGTCATTAAGTGTTCACCAATGACTTTGACGAAGACTTCTAATGACCTATGCCCAACACCTGTAACGTAGGCTTCCATGCACATTGAGTCTTGAAGGTGGAATGGCTTAAGAAATTGAACATGGTCCATGGCGGCTGTCACGACGGTTGAGCGGGTGACACGCATTGCGGCAACAGAGGCCTCGCCGTCCACTAACTCTAAAATTCGCCCGCCAAAAACGGTCCCGTGTTCATTGAGGTCGGCATTAAAAACACGGTGCAGGGAGACCGCAAGAGTTTCATTACAATTTATTTTCATTATTTATGGCTCTCCTTAAAAATATTTACTTATAGTTTATTTTAGCATAGTTAAGAATCCGTTTTCTTTAATAAAAATTGGTATTTTCTGCAAATAAATGAAATTTTGTTAATATTTTTTTCATCTCTCTCTTAAAAATATACTATAATGGAGACACTACGGAGATGAAAGGATGAGATTAATGTCAAAAGACAGTCAGATTATTGATACTAAGTCACTATATGTAAACCCTGAACGTGGAGTAGCAACCCTAAATTACAGTCAAAACTACTTCACTGATATTCCTTCATTAGTAAATAGTGATGAAGTAAAGCAAATCGTTAAATTATACTTGGATTCACGAAATCCTGATAACGATGATGATGCCTTTGATAATGCCAGTGTTGATAAATTTATCGATGTATTAAAGAAGATCCTTTTTGACGATGATAGTGCCTTTGATGAATATGATCCTAAAGATATTTTAGCTAGTGTCGAAGAATTGTACTCATACTATCGTTCATTATTGCGGGTTTCTGTTATTAGTTACAATGATAATAAAATTGTTGGCAACGAATTTCGGACTATTGATACCCAATTTAATGATTTAGTACGGAAGCTTTACCGGATTCTTGAAGAAAAGCTTCAAGGCTTTGAAAACCGGACATACCGGCAAGTTAATGCGGCAACCAATGCTACTATCTTAGTTCAACAACATGATTGGAAGATTCCTGCTGGTTATGAAGAACTGCGTGACATTGATTTCATCAATACCGTAATGCTCCGACCACCAATGATGATGCATACTAAGAGTAACAAGCGGGAAGGAGTCTTCTCAGCTGTAGAAGAGAACCCGATCGATCGTTTCCATGGTGAACGGGGTAAGTGGTTCTGTTACCCAGCTAAGATTGGTGAAAGCCTTGCCTTCATCTACTTTAACGTTGATTACTTAGTAAATGGAATTGCTCTTTCAAACTTGTTTGAACTAGCATCACCTGAAGAAGTCGAGGGACAAAAGCCAGATCTTGTTGTTCTCTTTGGCCTTGAGAAGACTGAAGGAATGGTTTCACACTATTACCACGATGAGAAGAACGATATTTGGGTTGGTGAAGTACCATACACTGATAAGACCACTTACTTTGGTTACATGAAGAAGATGTGCTTGACCGTTCATAACCTTCACCAAATTTACAATGGTCGTTTGCCAATTCACGGCTCAATGTTGAAGATCAAGTTCACTAATGGTAAGGAAAAGAACGTTGTCTTCTTTGGTGATTCAGGTGCCGGAAAGTCCGAATCAATTGAAGCCTTACAAGAATTGGCCGATGATAAGATTGTCAGCATGGAAACCATTTTTGATGATATGGGAAGCTTTACCTTGAATGATGATGGTCACATCTATGCACAGGGTACAGAAACTGGTGCCTTTGTTCGTCTTGACGACTTGAGCAGTGCGGTTGCATTTAACAACATGGACCGTGGGGTATACTTGAACCCAGAACGGAAGAATGCCCGGGTTATTATTCCAGCTGATACTTATCAAAATGTTGTTAAGCACCACCACATTGATATGTGGTTGTATGCTAACAACTATAGCGATCAAGTTGGAATTCACCGCTTTGACACTAAGGAAGAAGCTGAAAAAGTCTTTATTGCCGGTCAGCGGAAGGCCTTGGGAACAACTGATGAAGTTGGAATGAGTAAGACATTCTTTGCTAACCCATTTGGTCCTGTTCAAGAACAAGAAAAGACAAAGCCAATTATTGACAAGGTCTTCACTGAATTATTTAATAAGGGAGTTTATGTTGGTGAAATCTTCACTCACCTTGGAAATGACAAGTCTAAGGATGCATTGAAGGAATCAGCTTCTGAATTGCTTGATGTACTAATGAACAACTAAATTCAAATTACAAAGACGTCAATCTTTGCAATAGTCCTGTAACATTCGCGTGTTATGGGGCTTTTTTTAGCTTAAAATCGGGATTTTAAATTAAAAATGGGTAAAATAATAGAACATTTGGTTGATTTCCAAATTAGCGAAGGAAAATTTTAGGATAACCGAAGAACGCTGATATATCAGCAAATAGCTCTACCAGTAAAATGAATATATAAGAAAAAGATGCATATTTGTTACAAAAAATTACAAAAATAGCGGAATTTGAAAAATCGTGGTAACCCATCCGTAACGCTGAATCTGTATAGTATATAAGCGTTGATGATATCTAAAACATCAATTTCCAAAACAATTAACATCATATTACTTACAAACTTACAAGAGAAAAGGATGGATTGATTTTTTTATGAAGTTATCTAAGAAAGCAGCTAAGATTACAGCAGCCATTGCCGGTGCCGTTGCTTTAGGTACTGTAGCTACTGCAACCACCGCTAGCGCCGACAGCATTTACACTGTTCAATCAGGCGATACCCTTTCTGGGATTTCTTACAAGCTGGGTCATGATTTAACTTTCGTTGATACTTTGGCCTCAAACAACAACATTGCTAACAAGAACCTGATTTACGTTGGTCAAAAGTTAGTAATCAAGGATGACGGTGAAGTTGCACCTGCTACTCAACAACAAGTTGAAACTTTACCATCAGCAAACACCACGACTCAAAACAACCAAACTAGTTCTGCAGCTACTACTAACAACTCAGCTGCACAAACTGCAACTGCAACAACTTCAGCAAGCAATGCTGCAAGTTACAGCAACTACACATCAAGCGTATCCGGTAACGATGCCGCCGCTAAGGCATGGATTGCTGCCCGTGAATCAGGTGGTAGCTACAGTGCCCAAA
>CAMLUN010000042.1 GCA_946487795.1 uncultured Lactobacillus sp.
ATTGGCGATTGAGTGGCTTTTTAGGTATGAAGGTATAGATTAGTTTTCCCTTTTAAAATTTAAACGTGCAAAGACTAAATTTTAACGTTCTTTATTGGTAGGGGGATAATTTATGGAACACTTAGAGGAAATCTGGCTGAATCACCGTAATAAAATAATCATGGTTATAGTTCTTTTGATAGGGGCTGTCGTGGTTGGTGGTAAAGCATATCATCCACAAACTAATGTTAATAATGATCCTTTTATGACAACTACCAGTAAAAGAATACCGACCACCCAGAAGCAATCACAGGTGAAGGGTGGGAAAGCAGTATGCGTTGACATTAAGGGAGCGGTCCTTCATCCAGGAGTTTACCGCTTGCCAGGAGGTTCGCGGGTAAATGAAGCTTTAATTGCAGCGGGCCATGAAACTCCCGATGCCGATATGAACCAGATTAATCGAGCTAAGCAGCTAGTTGACGCTCAGGTTATTTATGTTCCTAAAAAAGGTGAACAAATACCGTCATTATTATCGGGAGGTGGATCATCAATTTCAGCGGCAAATGAGAACAATCCTAGTGGTAGTCAAGAGATTGTTAATCTTAATACCGCCACTAAAGAGCAACTATGTAAAATTACGGGAATCGGGGATAAAAAAGCGGATCTAATCCTCCAATATCGTCAGGAACATGGTAGTTTTAATTCGGTTGATGATCTAAAAAATATTAATGGCTTTGGTGAAAAAACCGTTACTAAGTTGAAGCCAATGTTAGCAGTCTAATTTTTAGTTTGATTTTAAGTTTGTTATACTAGTCATCAAAAGTATTCAGAAAGTGTGGAAAAGATGAAAAAGAGGATTGATTGGGATCAGTATTTTATGATCCAAGCAGCATTATTAGCATCAAGAAGTACTTGTAATCGGTTATCCGTTGGTGCTGTTTTAGTACGGGATAAACGAATCATTGCCGGTGGTTACAATGGCTCTGTTTCAGGAGATGCTCACTGTATAGACGATGGCTGTTACCTGCGTGATGGCCATTGTGTACGAACCATTCATGCTGAGATGAATGCCATTTTGCAATGTGCAAAGTTTGGAATTTCTACTGATGGTGCTAGCTTATACGTAACTGACTTTCCTTGTTTGCAATGTACAAAGAGTCTTTTGCAGGCCGGAATCAAGGAAATTAACTATATTCGGAATTATCATAATGATGAATATGCTATGAAACTAATTAAATTAAAGAATATCCGCCTTAATCAAATTAAATTAGACGATAATATCCTTGAACAGGTAGCTTTGGATCAATACATTCATCCAAAGCAGAAGTAGCGATTTATAATCGGGTTATTTTTCCGGCAATTGTTGCTGGGTTAGTAACGGCGATTATCCTGAATCATTATTATTGGCTCCTGCTCCTTCTTGCATTGACCTTTTATCGAATAATTAGCTTAAAAGAACGAACAGTTTTAATCGTAACGTGTTGTATCGCGATTTTTACAGCAGTTAGGTGCTTTAATGAACAGCAGAATATTCGGTCAATTACGGTTAAACAACAGTGCGAGATCACTAATCGGACATACTTGGTTTTACCGGATCAAGTAACGATTAATGACTCTTTTATTAGTGCTCGGGCAACAGATGTTCAAACTGGTGAAAGAGTGATTCTAGCTTACTTTGCGAAGAATTATCAGGAAGTGCAAAAAATCAGCAAGACAAGTAGCGTGATGCGGTGGACGGTCTCTGGAAATAAGTGTCCCCTTGAGCCGGCCACTAATTTTAATCAATTCGATTCACAACGCTATTATTGGCAGTTTCATATTTATAATCAGGTTAAATGCAAGCAACTACGAGTCGTAAATAATTATCAGTCGGGATTAATTCAACGGTGCCACGTTTTGCGTGCGAAGTTGTACACCTACTTTAGTTATTTTCCTCACCCGCTTGCTAGCTATTGTCAACAACTGATTTTGGGGATGAAGAATGACCAAAGTGCAGAGATGATGGAAAATGTTAAGCGGTTAGGTTTGTTGCATTTGTTTTGTATTTCTGGGATGCACGTTGTCTTAATAACCGATTGCCTAAGAAAGGGATTGGTTAGAGCACACTTTAATCGTGAAGATATTGAATGGCTCTTAATTATTAGCCTGCCAATATATTTAATTATTGGTGGTGGCTCGATTAGTTTGATCCGGGCTGTAATCATGGCGGAGATGAACTTGATTCAACGGGTGACAGGATTAAGTTCACTTGATGGGTGGGCAATTAGCTTGCTTGGCGGTTTATTGTTTGATCCTTGGCTTCTTCTAACTCTCGGTGGCCAGTTGAGCTATTTATTATCGTTTGCATTACAGGTTATTCCTAATACGATTCGCTCTTATCGACAGTCATTACTCTTAAACCTGGTTAGTTTGCCATCGGTATTGGCATTTGTTTATGAAATCCACCTGTTAACGTTTATTTGTAGCTTTCTTATTATTCCATTCTTTTCAGAAATTATTTTCCCAGCTGTAATTATTAGTGCATTATTATCTAAGTGGCTACCTCTTTTTCCGTTGCTTGTTAATTATTTGCTAAAGGAGTTTGAGTGGCTTTTAGGTGAACTAAGTAATTGGCCTGGGGTGATTAGGTTTGGTAAGCCATCAGCGATCATCATTTGGGTGTTATTTATTGTAACTTTATTAATAATTGATCACTATCGGCTAAGATCATTGCTTTTTCTTGGTGGTTTATATGCCATTGCATTTATCACTGTTCATGTACCGCTTTATGGTGAGGTTACCTTTGTTGATATTGGCCAGGGTGACAGTGTGATAATTCGCTATCCTTTTAGCAATCGAGTTGAACTTATTGATACAGGTGGAAAATTATTATTTGGGAAACGACCTGCGCGAACAAAAAGGGATTATGCTACGAAGACCAGTATTAATTATTTGAAGAGCTGCGGAGTTAGTAAAATCGATACAATTTACCTTAGCCACCATGATTTAGATCATATTGGTTACTTAACATCGGTTTTACAAAACTTTAAAGTAAAGCAGCTTGTGGTGCCAAAGGGGATGGAAAAGCAGCACTCCTTGATAAGATTAATTCCTGTCAATTGCCAACAAATTCCTCAAATTCTTCCGGTAGTAGCTGGTAATAAATTATCATGCTCAAATCTTTATGTTTTGCATCCTTTTGATAAGAGCGAGGGTAAGAATGAAGATTCAATGGTTTTGGCAGGAGTCTTTGGTCAACTCAAATTTATGTTTATGGGAGATTTAGATCGTCAGGGGGAGAGAAATATTATGCACCGTAACCCTGATTTGAAGATAGATGTCTTAAAATTAGGTCATCATGGTAGTAAGACATCAAGTGATCCGCAATTCATAAGGCAACTTCTTCCACGAATAGGGATTATTTCTGCTGGAAGACAAAATCGATACGGTCATCCTAATCAGGAGACCCTAATTACGTTAAGCAAAAATAATGTTAAGCCGGTATCAACCCAGAGGTATGGAATGATTCGGTACCGTTACTATGGAAGCAGCTATCATTGGCAAACAAAACTAAAAGGAGATGAATACGGGTGGATGTTACCACGCTTAAACAACAAATAACGAGTAAAACTCCTGCAATGATCTACCTTGCTCTTGGAACGCAGCAGGTATTGTTGCAACGAGTACGTGAGATGTTTATTAACCTAATTCCGAAAGAAGAACGGGTAATGAATGTTGGGAGTTATGATATGGAAACAACGCCGTTAGCAGTTGCCCTTGATGATGCAATGGCAGCCCCGTTTTTTGGTGAACGACGACTAGTTTTGATTAATAAGCCATATTTCTTTACTGGAGAAAAGGGGCCAGCAAAAATTGAACATGATCTTGACTCGCTGAGTAATTATTTACAACACCCGGAGCCGTCAACTATTTTGGTTTTCTTAGCACCGTATGAAAAACTGGATGGACGCAAAAAAATTGTTAAAGAACTAAAAAAGGTAGCGGTAACAGTTGATACTGCTCCTTTAGATGAAGCACATGCACGGCAACAGGTCCGTGCTGAGCTTACTAGCGATCAGTATACAATTGATGAAACGGCCATTGAGGAGCTAGTTCAACGGACCAATGCTGACTATGAGTTAATGAATGCTAACTTAAGCAAGCTTAAACTGTTGACGTATCAGGACCGACACATTACCCAGCAGGCAGTTAAAGAGCTAGTGCCCCAATCGCTTGATGAAAACGTCTTTGATTTAGTTAATGCGGTTCTTAAACATGACCAACCAAGATCTATTGACTTATATGATCAATTGATCGCGGGACAACAACCGCCATTGAGGATCAATGCAGTATTGATTAGTCAGTTTCGCTTATTATTGCAAATTAAGATTTTGAGTTCACGAGGACTTAGTCAGGGAAGCTTGGCACAAAAATTAAAGGTCCACCCATATCGTGTTAAGTTAGGACTTCGAACCGTTCGTCAATTCAGTTTACTTGCATTAGAAAATGCATATTTAGGATTAGTTAATATTGAAAAGGCATTGAAAACAACGCAACGCGATCCCAGATTACTCTTTCAACTGTTTATGCTTCAGTATGGACAGCAACAAGGTATAGGGATGAGCTAACTGTGAATAATAAAAGAGCTCCTAATACTCTAGTCTGAGCGTTAGGAGCTTTCGTTTAAAAATAAAAAAGTGAAACTTTTCAGTTTCACTTTTTTTAATTACTTAGCGTAACGTGCTGAAAGACGTGACTTGTCACGAGCAGCCTTGTTAGCCTTGATAAGACCCTTTGAGTGGGCACGGTCAATTGCTGAGATTGCAGCCTTGTAAAGATCATCAAGGTTATCTGCGCCAGCAAGCTTTGCCTTGTCAAACTTCTTGATAGCAGTACGCATTTTGCTTAATTGGGATGCGTTACGTGCTTCAGCCTTTTCGCTAGTACGAACACGTTCAATTGCTGATTTAATAATTGGCATGAGTTTCACCTCCGTTACCCAATATTCAGTTGACCAGAATTTTCAACATCTGTCATTATACAAAAGACTAGTTCTCAATGCAATAGTAAAGAAGAATTTTGAAACGATTGACTTGCATCTTGAGGAAAAATTGGTTATATTATTAAAGGTTTGTTTGAACCATGCCTCTTCTCAGTTTTGCGATCCTCACCGACGCAATACTTAGAACTTGGCGCATTTATATAATTGAAAGGTGGGAAAATAGCATGGCTATTTCTAAAGAACGTAAGGATCAAATTATCAAGGAATTTGCAACTCACGAAGGTGACACTGGTTCTACCCAAGTACAAGTTGCTGTTTTAACTGCAGATATTAACGAATTGAATGACCACTTGCGTACACACAAGCATGATTACCACTCACAACGTGGTTTGATGAAGAAGATTGGTCACCGTCGTAACCTTTTGGCTTACTTACGTCGGACCGATTTGAATGCTTACCGTGACCTTATCCAAAAGTTGGGTCTTCGTCGGTAATTCATCACATTGGAAAGCTGGAACTGAAAAGTTCTGGCTTTTTCTTTTTTAAATTTTAGCTGGAGGGTACTCCTATTCCAATTCTTAACTATTCTGTGGTAAGATATTACATAGTGATTTTGTACGATAAAATGCCTAGAAAAGGTAAAACTAAACAAAGGAGCTCGCTAAATGAGTAGTATAAAAATAATTCCATTTGGTGGAGTACGCGAAAATGGAAAAAATATGTACGCTGTCGAGATTGAAAATCAAATTTTCATTCTTGATGCTGGTTTAAAGTACCCTGAAAATGAATTAATGGGGATTGATGTTGTCATTCCTGACTGGGAATACCTCAAAAAGCGGAAGAACGATATTGTCGGTGTCTTCCTTACCCATGGACACGCTGACGCAATTGGCGCATTACCATACTTCTTAATGGATTTTGATGTTCCTGTTTTTGGTAGCGAAATGACAATTGCGTTAGCCAAATTAGCAGTCAAGGGGCATAAAGAAGTTAAAAAGTTTAATGACTTTCACGTTGTTGATGAGTCAACGGCAATTGATTTTAACGATGTTACAGTTTCTTTCTTTGCAACCACCCATACAATTCCAGAAACATTGGGGATTGTCCTAGAAACGTCTGAAGGAAACATTGTTTATACCGGTGACTTTAAGTTTGACCAAACCGCTAGCACGGGGTACCAGACTGATCTTGCCCGGTTAGCTGAAATTGGCTCTCAAGGAGTTTTAGCATTGTTGAGTGACTCTGCCGGAGCAGGAATTACTGGTGCCTCAGCACGGGAAAAGGATATTGGTGAATATATCCTTGAAACGTTTAAGTACCAAAAAGGGCGGATTGTTGTTGCTAGTGTTGCTTCTAACATTATGCGGGTCCAACAAATTATTGATGCGGCTGTTAAGGTTGGTCGTAAATTAGTCCTTTCAGGTGAAGATATTGAGCAGATTATTGATACCGCAATGCAATTAGGTAAATTAAAACTCCCTAAAGATCTGCTTATTAGTATGGAAGAGGCTAATGATCTTGAACCAGACCAAGTTGTGATCTTGGAAACCGGGAAGATGGGAGAACCAATTAAGTCGCTCCAGCAGATTGCTAATGGGGATAATCCTAAGCTTCATTTGTCTGATAGCGATTTGGTCTTTGTTACAACGACGCCTTCATATGCCCAAGAAACCGAAGTCCAAAAGACTAAGGATATGATTTACCGGACCGGAGCTGAAGTTAAGTTCATTTCAGATGACCTTAACCCATCTGGACACGCAAATCAGAATGACGAACAGCTGATGCTTAACTTTATGAAGCCAAAGTTCTTTATTCCAATTCAGGGTGAATATCGGTTATTAGATCGCCATGCAGAATTAGCTGAAGAGGTAGGAATCCCTGCAGAAAACATCTTCATTGTAAATAAGGGGGATGTCCTAACTTATAAGAACGGCAAATTCCATGTGGGTGAACACATTGATGTTGCTAATACCATGATTGACGGGACGGGAATTGGTGATATTGGTAATATTGTTTTACGTGACCGTCGAGTATTATCTGAGGATGGAATCTTTGTTGTTGTCGCAACAATTGACCGGAAGAATAAGAAGATCGTTGCTCGTCCGCAAATTACGTCTCGTGGTTTTGTCTTTGTTAAAACTAACCGGCAGTTGATGAAGCAGAGTGCTGACTTAGTTGAGAAGGTTGTTCAAGAGAACTTGGATCAAAAGGAATTTGATTGGGGACACTTAAAACAAGATGTTCGAGAAAAATTAAACAGGTTCTTGTTTGACCAAACCAAACGGCACCCGGTAATTCTTCCGGTAATTATGGAAGTTAACCAAAATTCACGGAAAAAGGTTAGCGCTCAGAAGAATGAAGAGAATGAACCTAGCAAACAGGATAATAAGAAAAAAGCAAAGCGGCATTCAGGTCGTGGTCGTGGCCGGAAACACCATGCCAAAAAGAATAATGCGTAAATAATATTGGAGGAAATCAGGGAGTTGGGTATTTAGAACTAAGCTTCCTGGTTTCTTGATTTTAAAAGAGCTGAAGGTGAAGTAAAAATGAATCCTGAACAAACAGAGCAATTTGAAAAGGCTAAAAAACTTTTTGCGGAAAATAAATGGCGGGACGCAGCAACGATTTTGTTTGATTTACAAAATGAGGTGGATGATGAGCAACTCACCGAGTGGACAACAAGGGCGTTATATAACTCGAAGCAGTACAAACTTGCCTATCAAGTTGCCACTCAAGATCCCCAAGTGTTTGCAAATGATGTGAAGTTCCTTGTTCAGGTTGGATTAAAGGCTCAGCATTTTATTTCTACGCGAGCAATGATTTTACGTCAGCCAGAGGAAGTAATTGCTAAAATGCTTCCCCTCGTTCAACGGGCGGAATTGAACTATCGTCAAGAATTTAAGGCAACAATTCAAAACCAGCTTCGGACTTTCTACCACCTTGGCGATTACCCGTTAGAAGAACAACGAAAGCGACTATTAGCTGCTGACCAGCTCCCATTAGCTGACTTTATGGTTGGCGCAAAGTTTTTGCTTCGTGATCCATTTACCCAACAATTTGTTAGGGCTGATATTTTAAATATATTACAGCAGCTTAAATGCCAGGAGAAAATTACAATGCTATGTATCGATCAGAAAGAACATTTAATTATTCCTAATAATTTACCGACCGCTTACCAAGATTCGGTAATTGTTAAGTGTCAGCAAATATTAAGCAAGCGACTAGGACAAACTGACCCGCAAATTTTGAGAGCATTGCAAATTCAACTAGATCTTCAAGTAATCTTATTAAACCCGTTAATTGATAAGATCATTACCGATCCAGAACAGTGGATTGATGTAATGTATAAGCGAGCTACTACAGGTGAATATAGTGGCAAAAACGAACAAATTATCCACTGGCAGAAAAGACTAAATCAGTTCATTGATAAATTACAATAAAAACATGATTTAAATTATTTACAAATCGACGGATAGTTGATATTATGTTATAGAATTCTTCTTGAGAGCCATTTGATTAATCTTTTCATTGGCGAAAAGAAGTAGTACAATATCCATAAGGGTGTGTCAGTTATTTTTTGAAATGACTGGCATTATACTTGTAAATTCACAGGAGGTTTTCATTAATGGCTGAAAAAGAACATTATGAACGTACAAAGCCCCATGTAAACATTGGTACTATTGGCCACGTTGACCATGGGAAGACTACTTTAACTGCTGCTATCACTAAGGTATTATCAGAAAAGGGCTTGGCTAAGGCTGAAGACTACGCTGATATCGATGCAGCTCCAGAAGAAAAGGAACGTGGTATCACTATTAACACTGCCCACGTTGAATACGAAACTGAAAAGCGTCACTATGCTCACATCGACGCTCCAGGTCACGCGGACTACGTTAAGAACATGATCACCGGTGCCGCACAAATGGATGGTGCTATCCTTGTTGTTGCCGCAACTGATGGTCCTATGCCACAAACTCGTGAACACATTCTTCTTGCCCGTCAGGTTGGTGTTCAATACATCGTTGTATTCTTGAACAAGACTGACTTGGTTGACGATGATGAATTGGTTGACTTGGTTGAAATGGAAGTTCGTGACTTACTTAGCGAATACGATTTCCCTGGTGACGATGTTCCAGTTGTTCGTGGTTCTGCTCTTAAGGCACTTGAAGGTGACCCAGAACAAGAAAAGGTTATCCTTCACTTGATGGATGTTATCGATGACTACATCCCAACTCCAAAGCGTCCTACTGACAAGCCATTCATGATGCCTGTCGAAGACGTATTCACTATCACTGGTCGTGGTACTGTTGCTTCTGGTCGTATCGACCGTGGTACTGTTAAGATCGGTGACGAAGTTGAAATCGTTGGTTTGACTGAAGACGTTCTTAAGTCAACTGTTACTGGTTTGGAAATGTTCCACAAGACTC
>CAMLUN010000043.1 GCA_946487795.1 uncultured Lactobacillus sp.
ATTTTTAAATTAATTTCGTCTCACTAAGCTCATGTAGTACAATGGCATGTAGACTTTTAATAAATTGGAGAAGAACAATGGAGAGTAGAAAAGAGGTATTTCATCGCTATAATCAGTTCAATCAACTAATTCGGGCGATCATTATTGGAATATTGACTGGTTTAGTAGTTAGTGTATTTAGACTCATAATTCAACACTTTTTACAATTAGTAACAGCAAGTTTTGCATATTTTCATTCTCATCCATTATGCCTAATACCATGGACAATTGGATCAATTATTTTAGCATTATTATTAGGATGGTTAGCTCAATCCTATCCTGATATAAAAGGGTCGGGGATTCCACAGGTTGAGGGACAGTTGACTAACCAATTTGATGAAAAATGGTGGCCAGTGTTATGGCGAAAATTTCTCGGCGGAATTTTCGCCATTGGATCTGGATTATATCTCGGACGTGAAGGACCATCAATTCAACTTGGGGCAACAATTGGGCAAGGAGTAGAGGAAAAGGCCAAAGTAGGGCACCTTAATCGCCAAATAGGGATCGCAAGTGGAGCAGCAGCAGGATTATCTGCAGCCTTTAATGCGCCAATCGCTGCGACTATCTTTATTTTGGAAGAAGTGTATCATAATTTTTCACCGGTAATTTGGTTGGCAACATTTGTGAGTTCGCTTTGTTCTAATATAGTTTCGATGCAGTTTTTTGGCTTACGACCGGTTTTGAATGTTCCTTATAATCATATGCTTCCTAATAATCTTTATTGGCATTTGATCGCGCTTGGTATTTTATTAGGTATCTTAGGGCGGCTTTACCAAATTGTTATTTTGCATTTGAATGGTTGGACGGCACGGATTCCTAAACTATCTCCTATTGCTTATCCAATTATTCCGTTTTTGCTGGTTATTCCTATCGCCTGGTATTTTCCAATCACGTTGGGCGGGGGAAATGAATTAATTATTATTTTACGTTCCTTGCCATTTTCTTTAGCGCTTTTTGTGGGGCTTTTTGTCCTTCGCTTTGTATTTTCAATGATTAGTTATGGCTCGCAATTACCAGGTGGGATATTTTTGCCAATTTTAACTCTTGGCGCTATTTTAGGCGCAGTCTATTGTGCGTTAATGGTTCGTTTGGGATTAATGCCAGTTCGATATTTACCTAATTTTATTATCTATGGAATGGCAGGTTATTTTGCATGTATTAGTAAGGCGCCATTTACTGCTATTTTATTAATTACTGAAATGGTTGGCTCACTTGCGCACTTAATGCCATTAGCCTTGGTAGCAGTAGTAGCTTATCTTGTTGTGGATGCGTTACACGGTGAACCAGTATATACAGCAATGTTTAACGCCTTTATTGGAAATAATCCGCAACCAGCACGCCATAAAGAGGATGTTACGATGTCGATTACCATTTATGCTGGCGCCCAGTTGGATGGTTGTAAAATTAAAGATTTTCCATGGCCAACTGATTGTATTGTGATGGTTGTCTATCGGGGAGAAGAAAAGATCATTCCGAATGGTCAAACAAAGCTGCAAGCTGGCGATACGTTAATTTTGCGGGCTAATTCAGCAACTACTAGACAAGCTTACCATGAGATAAGTCGGGCTGCGCATTATGCACAAGGATAGCAATAGAACAATAAATATGATATGATAATTAAGATAAAAGCGTGAAAGTATTAGGAGGAAGAATCCTTGTATAACACATTAATGACTTTATTCTTAATTGATTGCGTTGTATTAATTGCTTGTGTAATGATGCAGCCAGCGAAAAACGATAATGATGCAATGTCAGCTTTGACAGGTGGTGCGGGTGACTTATTCTCACGTCGTAAAGCGCGGGGATTTGAAGCTGTTATGCAGATTGTTACAACAATTTGTGGAGCACTCTTCTTTATTCTGGCATTAGCGATGATTTACGTTTCGTCACATTAAATTTAAAGTGCCTCCTGAAATTATTGTGATTCCAGGGGGCTTTTTTGACGCTACGGTTGGAGTGTAGGGGATGATGTAGTGATAACGTATACTGGTGAGTCTTTTTTCTTTCCCCATAGTGGACGGCATGGAGTTATTTTGCTTCATGCATATACAGGAAATACGAATGATGTTCGAATGCTGGGACGTCAGCTTAACTGGCAAGGATATACGGTTTTCGCACCGCTTTTGCATGGTCATGGTGGTGATCCGCAAAAGGTGCTGGAAAGCAATGGCCCAGATGATTGGTGGGATGATACCCGGATGGCAATTTTTCGTTTACGAGATGCCGGAGTTGATCAAATTGCAATTTTTGGGTTATCGCTTGGTGGTTTACTTGCAACAAGAGCTCTTGAGAATGATCCGCAATTATTAGGTGGTGGTGTTTTTGCATCCCCAATTACCACCTGGGGACAATCGAATGTTCCGGAATACTTCCCTAAAATTGCGGCAAAGTATTATCGTCAGCAAAAAATCAACCCATTAATTACTAAGGAAAAGGTTGCTAAATTGACTGAACGACTCCCCCAACAACTAGCACAAATTCAAACAATGGCGCATCAAATTTGTGACCAATTAGATCAGATTCATCAGACATTCTTTATTGCACAAGGAGGCGCAGATGAAATGATTGATCCAGCGTCTGGACTGCAATTAAAAACAAAATTACAGGAGAATGGGGTTGCAGTTGATTACCATTACTACCCAACCGCTACTCACTTATTAACAGTTAATACCGCTCATCGTCAACTATTTGCCGATGTAGAAAAATATTTACAAAATTTATTCGAGGTGTCTTCTAATGACAACAAATAATTTAAGAGAAAAAATATTAACACATTTAACAGATAATGCAGGTGTGAGTTACTCAGCAGAAAAACTTGCTCATCAATTAGGGATGGATGATGCTGAGCAGTTTACACCGATCGTTCAATCTCTTGCTCAATTGGAAAGAGAGAAAAAGGTTCAAGTAACTGATCATGGTGAATTCGAAGCAGTTATTAAACAGCAACCACTTATTGGAACTTTCCACGGAAACGATAAGGGGTTCGGTTTTGTAGACTATGACCCTGATCTTCCAGACATGTATATTAATCCTGATCATACTTTGCATGCATTAAATGGGGACCAGGTAGAAGTTAAAGTATTACGTCCAGCAAAAGCAGGTAGTGATCAGGGTCCAGAAGGTCAAGTAACCCGGATTGTTGAACATAAATATCAAAATGTAGTTGGTGAATTTAAGCAAGCGACTATCGGCGATGATTACATTGGTGAAATTTTGCTTAAAGATAAGAAATTATCGCAGTATCATTTCTATGTAACGGACAAGGGATTAAAACCACTTGACGGCCAAGTAGTAACAGCTACTGTTGAGACTTATCCTAGCGATGAGGTACCGGAAGTAATGACGGGTGCCGTTACTGAAGTGATTGGTGATAAGGATGAGCCGGGTATTGATATTATGTCAGTAATCTATGCTCACGACGTCCCTCATGAATTCCCTAAAGAAGTGATGGAACAAGCTAATAAGATTCCGCTTCATGTTCTCCCAGAAGAAAAAAAGGGTCGGGTGGATATTACTGACCAACCGCTTGTTACCATTGATGCAATTGAATCAAAAGACTTGGATGATGCGGTGGTAGCTTGGAAGATGGATAATGGGCACTACCACCTTGGGGTTCATATTGCGGATGTTACTCACTATGTAAAGCCAGGTACACCGCTTGATCAAGAAGCATTTAAGCGTGGTACATCTGTTTATCTAACTGATCGGGTAGTTCCAATGCTTCCTAAGCGGCTTTCTAATGGAATTTGCTCTTTAAATCCTAATGAAGAACGCCTTGCTATGAGTTGCGAAATGGAAATTGATGAGCAAGGGAAAATTGTTAATCACCGAATCTTCCAAAGTGTTATGAAATCACATGCCCGAATGACTTATAAAGCAGTTAATAAGATTCTGGAGTCGCGTGATGCTAAAACGATGAGGCAATATGAAGATCTCGTTCCAATGTTTGAAACAATGGGGGAGATTCACAAATTACTGCTTAAGAATCGAAAAAAACGTGGTGCTATTGACTTTGAAGCTCCTGAAGCAAAGATTATTGTGGATGAAAAGGGTCACCCAACTGATATTCAACTACGAGATCGGGGACTTTCTGAACGGATGATTGAATCCTTTATGTTAGCTGCTAATGAAACAGTTGCTGAACACTACTTTAAGGAACACGTTCCATTCCTTTACCGGATCCATGAAACACCAGATAGTGAACGTATTAAATCATTTGTGGACTTTTTAGCTGTGTTTGGAATTGAGGTTCATGGTGATATTAAGAATGTTAAACCAGGGATGCTTCAAAAAGTATTGAAGGATGTGGCTGGTACTCCTGAAGAGCAAATGGTTCAAGTGATGATGTTACGTAGTATGCAACAAGCTAAATACTCGGATGAAGAGCTAGGTCACTTTGGCTTGGGCGCTAAATACTACACTCACTTTACTTCACCAATTCGGCGATACCCCGATGATACGGTTCACCGTTTGATTAAGTGGTACGAAGAACATGGTAAAAACGAACCAGCTAAGGACCATTGGCGTGATAAGCTTCCAGAAATTGCTGAACATACTTCGGTTACCGAACGGCGGGGAATTGATACCGAACGTGATGTTGATAGTATGAAGAAAGCCGAATACATGGAAGACCATGTTGGCGAAACCTTTGATGCTGTCGTAAGTTCAGTGATGAAGTTTGGTTTGTTCGTCGAATTGCCAAATACAGTTGAAGGGTTAGTTCATATTAGCGTCATGAATGATGATTATTATGAATATTCAGAAAAACACATGGCCTTAATTGGACGAAACTCTCATCGAATTTTCCAAATGGGACAACCTATTAAGGTTAAGTTAGTTCGGGCAGATAAAGATCTTCGTGAAGTTGATTTTGAAATTGTTAACCCTGAAGAAGCACCAAAGACAAAGATTCGGGTCCCACGTAATGATGAATATCGGGGTCGAGGTCGTGGCCGCAAAGGACGTGCCAATAATAATTCCCGTCATGAGAACACTAGCGGTAATCATTACCGTAATACTCAAGGAAAATGGCGTCGAACTCACCAAGAAAATGGTCGTCAAAATAATCGTCAAATAAATCGGGGACAAACTCGTCACCACAATAATTCACGTGATCATGAAGGCGTTCGTCGCCACCATTAAGAGCGGGGAGGGATATTATGGCAAAAAAATCCCATCAAGAAAATAATGACAATTTAATTGCACAAAATAAAAAGGCACGTCATGATTATTTTGTCACGGATACTGTTGAAGCAGGATTAGTTTTAACGGGGACGGAGATAAAATCTGTTCGTGCTCACCGGGTGAATTTGAAAGATGGATTTGCCCAAGTTCGTAACGGTGAAGCTTGGTTAATGAATGTGCATATTAGTGAGTATGATAATGGGACTTACTTCAATCAAGATCCATTAAGAAATCGCAAGTTGCTATTGCACAAAAAGGAAATCAATAAGCTTGTAGGAGCCTTACAGGATAAGGGAGTTACGCTTATTCCCTTGAAAATGTATATTAAACACGGCTATGCAAAAGTTTTATTAGGACTAGCCAAAGGTAAACACCAGTACGATAAACGTGAAGCAATTAAGCGTCGTGAACAAAACCGTGAAATTGAACGAGTTATGAAACATTATTAAAGTGAAAAGCCTAGGTGAAAATCACAAATTTTCACCTAGGCTTTTCACTTTAAAATCTATTTGTTTCTGCGTTCTTTACAGTTAAAGTTTAACTGATTGCTAATTGAAAATGACATGCTGGTATTAAGATTAGGGGAACGTTTTATCAACCGTGCTAATAATGGTTCCTGTTCGCTTCGTCGAGCCCAATGGTTGAGAATACTAGCGATTAGAATTGCTAGAGGTTCATCTTCTTTTTTATTTATTTTTAATTCATGACAATATCCACTTGATAGTTTAACAGGTTGAATTGAAAAAACTAAGTGACTACCGGAAAAAACACGGTAGCGGCTTGTTAATGGTGAACCAACAACGATCCAGTTAATACCGCGAATATAAATAACCTGTTGAACAAACCCAAGACCTTTTCCGATTGTTCCAACGCGTTGCCGATTAACATATAATGCGAATTTGGGTAACAGTCCAAGAGTTAATTGCTTCACTTCAGCTAATAAGGCTCCATCAATTGCATATAATGATAGGGCATCGTACCTCATTCCCCATTTACCGACAAGAAGATAGCATGATTTACCATTCTTATCGCGAATGACGGTCGTTCCATGTAAATCACTTGAACGATCGCGAATATATAATTGTCGCACTTTGCCACCACCATTCTTTGATAATCTACCTTTTATTTTACCAGCTTCTTAGCAAATTTGGTGAAGAAACTTCTAAGTTAAAAAACGCTTCCAATTTATCCCATGATGATGTTTAATTATGCTAAAATAATAGGCGAGGTGCTAATAATCGTGAAACAATTAATTCATAACGACTGGTGGGAAGTTTTAAAGCCCCAGTTTGAAAGTGCATATTATGCGCAATTGCATAATTTCCTAAAAGAAGAATATACCCATCAAACGATCTATCCAGAAATGCATCATATTTTCGAAGCATTTGAATGGACTCCTTTTAGTAAGGTTAAAGTTGTTATCCTTGGTCAAGATCCTTATCATGGACCAAACCAAGCTCATGGGTGTAGTTTTTCAGTACTGCCTGGGGTGCCGGTCCCGCCTTCATTACAGAATATTTACAAAGAATTGCAAAGTGATTTAGGTTGTATACCGGTAAATCACGGCTATTTAAAGAAGTGGGCTGATCAAGGCGTCCTGTTATTAAATTCGGTTTTGACAGTGCGAGCAGGGCAAGCATATTCTCACCGTGGACATGGCTGGGAACAATTAACAGATGCAGCGATTCATGCTTTATCTGAACGTCCTAAACCAGTTGTGTTCATCTTATGGGGACGGGCTGCTCGAAATAAGAAACAGTTAATTAATACAAAGACAAATATCGTTCTTGAATCAGCTCACCCGAGTCCATTATCTGCTAACCGTGGATTCTTTGGGTCTCGACCATTTTCTAAAACAAACGAAGCACTTCAGGCAATGGGAGAACAGCCAATTGATTGGCAACTGCCTGCCGAACCAAATTATCGTTAAAGATGTGATTATCAGTCACAACTTTAAAATGTTTAGTGACCATAAGGAGGTACTTGCATTATGGAATTATTTGATGAGATTGCTGCAAAGATTAAGGGACAAAACAAGACCATTGTTTTTCCTGAAGGTGAAGATAAGCGGATTTTAGGAGCTGCTGTCCGTTTAAAGAAAGATAATTTAGTAGAGCCAATTTTACTTGGTGATGAAGAAGCGATTAAAGAAGTTGCAAGTAAAAATGGTTTTGATCTTGCTGGCCTTCAAATTATCGATCCAGCAACTTATCCAGAAGACGATAAGCAAGCAATGTTTGACTCATTAATGAAACGGCGTAAAGGAAAGAATACTCCTGAAGAAATTCAAAAGATGCTTGAAGATGTGAGCTACTTTGGAACAATGCTTGTTTATATGGGAAAGGCTGATGGAATGGTTTCTGGTGCTGTTCATTCAACTGGGGCAACTGTTCGGCCTGCATTACAAATCATTAAGACTAAGCCTGGTGCCCATCGAATTAGTGGGGCTTTCCTCATGATTAAAGGCGATCAACGTTATATCTTTGCTGATTGTGCGATTAATATTGAATTGGATGCCCCAACAATGGCCGAAGTGGCAATTCAAAGTGCGGAAACAGCACGTTTATTTGAAATTGATCCTAAGCTTGCGCTTCTTAGTTTTTCAACTAAGGGTTCTGCTAAGGGTGAAATGGTTACCAAGGTTGCGGATGCTGCTAAGCTAGTTCATGAATTAGATCCTGATTTACCAGCTGATGGTGAGTTACAATTTGATGCTGCTGTTGTCCCATCAGTAGGTGAACTTAAAGCCCCTGATTCAAAAGTTGCTGGTCATGCTAATGTCTTTATTTTCCCAAGTCTGGAAGCAGGGAATATTGGCTACAAGATTGCACAACGATTTGGCGGTTTTACAGCAGTTGGTCCTATCCTTCAAGGACTTAACGCACCGATTGCAGATCTTTCACGGGGATGCAGTGAGGATGATGCTTATAAGGTTGCAATGATTACCGCAGCACAAGCATTGTAAATATTGATGAAAAGGAAGTGGGACTAGAAACTCGCAAGCGAGTTTAGTCCCACTTCCTTTGCTTTTTAAACACGAGATGGGTACAATAGGGCTAGTATTTTAAACTTGGAGAGAGTACTATGAAGAGCTTAACGTTAACGAATCGTGACGCAACAATTACCCTTGGAAAGAAAATTGGTCAGCAATTAGTTGCCGGGGATGTATTAGTCTTAGACGGTGATTTAGGAGCAGGCAAGACTACTTTTACCAAGGGGTTAGCTGCAGGGTTAGAAATCCCTGATATCATTAAAAGTCCTACTTTTACAATTATTCATGAATACCAAGATGGCCGTCTCCCTTTATACCATATGGATGCATATCGCTTAGAAAATGGTGGAGCAGAAGACCTCGGACTTGAAGAATACTTTGATGGTGATGGAGTTTCAGTTGTTGAATGGGCTGAATTTGTTGAAGATGAATTGCCAACTGACTTTTTAGCTATTCACTTCAAGCGAACAGGTGATGATAATACTCGTATTCTGGAATTTGAACCCCATGGACAGCATTTTGACCAAATTGTAAAAAGCGTGGTGAAACAATGGCAGACGACATTTCGATAAAGTTAGCAACGAGTGAGGATGCCGGGGCTGTTTTACAATTTCTACGGGCAACTGCAACTGAAAGTGACGCGGTATTAGTTCCGCATCTAAATGAAATTAGTGAAAAGACAGAAGCAAAAAATATCGATTTAATAAATCAATTTGATGATTGTGTTATTTTACTTGCGATGCTCGGCGAAGAGATTGTGGGGATGGTTACTGTAATGGTATTAGATCATCAACCGACAACCGGTGAATTAGGAGTCGTGGTACGGAAAAAGTATTGGCGAAACGGAATCGGTCGCTTATTAGTCGATGAAGCAGAATATTGGTTTAATACTTATAGTAGTTTAGAAAATTTGATCCTGACAGTTTTTGAGGATAATATTCCGGCAATTAATCTTTATCAGCAATTACACTTTGTTACAATAGAAAAAACGGTTGAGCAGGGTCGTAATGTCCTGCAAATGCAATACGATAATAAAAAAGAGGAAACAATGGAAAAGTAAGCCATTATTTCCTCTTTCTTTGTACATATGTTTATTTTTTATGTAGGACTTGCATAATGTTTCGCCAGAAGGAT
>CAMLUN010000044.1 GCA_946487795.1 uncultured Lactobacillus sp.
GCACCATTAGTGAAATCAACAACCATTCGACCAACAATTTTACCGTTCTTCATTTCGTCAACAATATCGTTGATTTCGGATAATTTCCGTGTGTGAACAATTGGGTTAATAGCTCCTTCAGCTGTCAATTCAAAGGCTTCAGCTAAGTCTTGCCGGGTACCAACTAATGAGCTGACAATTTCAATCCCATCAAGAACTGTTTTAGCAATTGGGACGTCAATGTTTCCTTTTGGCAGTGAAATTGCAACAACCTTCCCGGCGGCACGAACAGAAGCAAGTGCCTGATCGTAACAAATTGCTGCAGTAGCAGTAATAACTGCTGCTTGTGCGCCGCCAATCTTATCTTGAATCTCCTTTGCAGGATCAACCTTGGCAGAGTTAATAACCATATCTGCACCAGCCTCTTTAACGGCTTGGAGCTTTTCATCACTAATATCAACGGCAATTACGTGAGCCTTAAAAACATTCTTCGCCCATTGAACGCCCAGATTACCTAAGCCCCCAGCACCATAGATTACTAACCATTGACCAGGGCGAATTTGACTAGTCTTAATTGCTTTGTAGGTGGTTACCCCAGCACAGGTAACGGAAGTAGCTTTAATAGGATCCAAGTTTTCTGGAACTTTAACGGCGTAATTGGCTTTCACAATACAGTATTCAGTCATTGCTCCATCAACGGTGTAACCAGCATTTTCAACGTGACGGCAAAGTGATTCATTACCGGTAATGCAGTATTCACAGTGTCCACAACCAGAGAAGAACCAGGCAACTGATACCCGATCGCCAATTTTGAGGCTGGTTACATTTGGTCCAACCTTAACAACTCGGCCAACTCCTTCATGGCCGGTAATTCTGCCAGGAGCCTTACCAAAATCACCAGCAGCAACGTGTAAATCAGTATGGCATAGACCACAATATTCGATTTTTACTAATGCTTCACCTGGTTTTAAATCACGAAGAGTAACATCTTTAACATCAAAGTATCCATCACAATTTTTACGAACAACGGCAGCTTTCATTTTGTTAGCCTCCCAACTTAGTAAAACAGTTAGTTAATAATTATAATCCGAATCACTATGGTCAATGTAACATCGGAGAGCGCTAAATATGGAAAGAGGCTAAGAAAAAACATTTTTTCTTAGCCTTTAGTAATGTGATTCAAATGTTCGTTTAACTCTTGCAGTTCTTTTCGTAATTCCTGGTTTTCCTTCTCAATTTGATCCAATTTATCTTGAATCTGGTTATTGTCTTCTTGAGAAAAGTAGTCGGTAATTGTACTGGTAATGACCCCGATCAAACCAATCCCGACTAGCATTAATAGGACACCAGCAATTCGGCCGATCGTGGTGGTAGGTGAAATGTCACCATAACCGACAGTTGAAGCTGTAGTAATTGCCCACCAAAGAGCGGTGGAAAAATGAGTACCCTCAGAGATGCTGTACATTGAAGCAGAAATCAAAAGGACTGCGCAGGTTACATAAAGATAGTACAGGAGACCATCCTTTTCGATAAACCGGTTTAACCGTCCAGTTAATCCAATAAGACGAACAATTCGTAAAAAGGTGAAAACCCGACTAACCCGGTTCCACCGGAAGATCCAGGCAAGACCATTCACGGGGATAATTGAGAGCAGGTCAAAGATATTATGCTTGAAGAACTTTTTCTTATCCTTGGCAAGATAAAATCGGGTAAAGTAATCAATTGCAAAGATAACCAGAATCCCATCATTAACCGTCTTGAATGGCTCGTTATTGATATTAAGCTCATGAGCAAAGTCAAATGCAATTAATAGAATCGAAATAACCGCTAAGAGGGCCATGGTAAGAAGATATAAAATGTATACTTGACGTTTCAATTTAGCTTAACTTCCTTATTCTTACATTGAGCGGTCCAAGAGTTGGATGGTGACCTTTTTGAGAAGCTTTTGAGTAGGACTTGTTGGTAATTCATCAATTAATTGTAATGCTTTGTTAGTAAACTTACCAGCCAGCTCGTGTGCTTGTTTAACACCGCCATATTGATTAACCAATCGCTGAACTTCTTGAGTATCTTCAACCGTCATTTCCTGCTTTTTAGCGAGGTACGGGTCAAGTTCTTTATGGTGCTCTTTTAAGACCAGGAGAAGCGGTAGGGAATAAACACCGGTAGCGAGGTCTTCAAGAATCGGCTTGTTTAATTTCTTATTGGTGGTGTAGTCCAACATATCATCTAGAATTTGGAAGGTAATTCCGATATTTTGCCCGATATGTTTAGCAAGGTGAACAGTTCTAGCATCAGCACCGCCAAAGTGTGCTCCTTCTTGGGCAGCCAGACTAAAGAGGGTCGCTGTTTTACCGTTAATATTCCGATAATATTCGAGAAGTGATTGTTGTTGATAACGTTGATTCATTTGTCCAAGTTCACCAGCAAGAATTTTACGCATTGCTTGAGCGTTCGTTGCTAGGTAAGGTGAACTCTCCATGGTTTCAACTAACAGGTCGAAGAAAACAGTAAATAATAAGTCGCCACTATATACCGCTGTGTCTTTTCCAAAAGCTTTTTGAATGCTTGGGGCACCACGTCGTTCAGGGGAGTCATCAATTACATCATCATGAATTAGGGTTGCCATGTGGAGAATTTCCAATGAGGAAGCAATTTTGATTAATTTAGAACTGTTCCAACTATTCTTGCCACCTAGTCGGGCAAAGGTTAGGCAGAAAGCAGGGCGGAGGTATTTACCGCCCTTTGAAGCCATTTGCTTTAGTGCTGCTTGTAAATCAGTATTATTAACGGTTATTCGCTGATTAATCAGGTGATTGACTTCCTCAAGTGCGTTATTAAGCTGTGGGTCACTACGGAAATAATGTTTGTCCATTGAATGATAATTCCTTTGTATTGGTGTACTATCATATTGTAACAATATTTTTAAATGAATGGGAAGTATGAATGTGTCATTAGATGTCTTTTTAGAGTTAGTTGAGATTAAAGCCAAAACTGCTAGTATTCTCCCGATGCTTCTCGGGGTCTGCATGAGTGTTTATTACTATCACTCATTTAACCTTATTAACTCAATTCTCTTTTTTATTGCAATGCTCCTCTTTAATATGGCCGTTGATATGATGGATAATTATAACGATTATAATCATGCGGTTGATACTGAGGATTACAAGAAGAATACCAATATCATTGGTCGGGAAAAGATCTCCCCACGTCTTGTCTTAACCTTGATCCTAATTTTTAGCATTATCGCTGCCGGGATTGGAATTTATCTTGTTACCCGAGTGGGGTTACCCCTGCTTTGGATGGGAATCTTTTGTTTCGCTGTGGGGATCTTGTATTCTTCAGGACCATTTCAGATGAACGGGTTACCGGTCGGTGAATTCTTTTCTGGCTTTACGATGGGTTTCATGATCATGCTGATTTCGGTTTATATCAATAAAACCGGTAGCTTTGATTGGAGTTGGAGCAACCTACTTAAAATTTGGTTAGTCGCTTTGCCATGTGAACTATGGATTTCAAACCTGATGCTTGCTAATAATATTTGTGATGCTCAGGAAGATGAGGATAATCATCGTCACACCATTATTCATTTTATCGGTGTTCAACAGGGATTAAATAGTTTTACCACTAAAAACGTGATCGCCTTTTTAGCAATTATTACAGCCGTTATGGCACGCCTAGCCCCTTGGACTATGCTGCTTACCCTGTTAATCATCCCGTTCGTCGTCAAACAAACAAAGCTTCTGTACCACGAACAAGTCAAAAAACGCACCTTCCCCTGTGCCGTTAAAATTCTCCTCGTCGGCTCCCTTGCCCAAGTAATAACATATGGGGTGGGAGTGTTATAGAGTTAGAGTGCGAGCCCGTTAAAACCTTCCGGTGGCTAACGATTTCTCCGACGAACGACGTCTTGTCGTCGGAGTCGGAGGTCGTTAGCTCGAGGAAGGTTAGGGCGAGCAGATCTTAGCTATGTTGCATTGGGGGTGGCGGTCGTGGCGAGCAGATCTAGGCTCTGTAGCAGTAGAACGTTAGGTTGCGCACCTTTCTTTCTATCCCGTTGCCCTAAAACTTAATAAGTGAACAAACGAAGAAAAGGACCAGGAAGAAACAATTTGTTTCTTTCTGGTCCTTAACTATTGCCAGTAATTTCCGAATTTACTGAGTCTAATTCGTAGCTTGTTTATTCTTTAATCCCAAAATGAATTGCTGCAGCACCAAAATTAAGTGATGAATAATTGACGGCCTTAAATCCGGCATCAGCCATCATTCTGGCTAACTGATCAGCGGAAACAAATTGCTGACTTGTCTTCTTGAGGTATTGATAATCTTTGACATGGCCGCCAGCAAGCTTGGCCAAGTAAGGAAATGCCTTAAAGTAAGCTTTCCAGCCAACCCTGATCAGTGAATTTGTCGGCTGTGACATCTCCAGAACACCTAATTGGCCACCAGGTTTCAATACCCGATAAATTTCGCTTAATGCTTTATCCGCATCTGGAACATTCCGCAGACCAAAACCAATCGTAACAATATCAAATGATTCGTCCTCTAACGGCAAGTCCATTGCGTCCCCATTAATCAAGATGAGGTTCGGAATTGTCTTGGCCTTTTGTTCAGCAATTTTTAGCATTGCCGCATTGAAATCAACACCGGTAACGCGTCCTTGTGGTAAGCGATTAGCCAGTGCAATTGCTAGGTCACCGGTTCCACAGCACACATCAAGGGCTTTAATTCCTGGCTTGAATTCTAAACCAGCTAAAAGCTTTTTCCGCCAGAGTTTTTGCGTCCCAAGGCTAATAATATTGTTAAGTTTGTCATAGTTAGGCGCAACTCTGGTAAACATTTCATTAACTTCAGATTCATTTTTAAGGTGATTTGTTTTTGTCATACTGATAACCTTTCTAGTTGGTAGCTGGCTTCTTTGGTTGCACTAATACAATCAAGATAAAATTAATTAACAGTGTTAGTCCTGTAATTGCAAAGACCATTGGGTATGAGGAAAGTCCAGAAATAATCGAGCCGAGAAGGGAACCAAAAACAGCTCCGCCAGCTTGGAACGACTGGTTAATGCTGAAGACCCGTCCAAAGGCTTCTGTTGGCACGTTCAGTGTTAACACAGTCTGGGCGGCAGGCATTAATGCTGCATTGGCTAAACCGAGAAGGAAGCGCCAAAAAGCTAATGACCATGGTGAATGGGTAAAGGTCATTGGAACAAACAGGATAAATGCGGTGATTAAACCAATTCGCAAGACTTTTTCCGGGCCAATTTCGTCCATCGTGTGACCAACTTTTGAAGCAGCAATGAGGGTTCCTAATCCCGGGGTTGCAGCAACGATCCCAGCAACAAAGGCGATGTTACCGTGGTTATGCATTAACTGACGAACATACAGACTAATGATTGGACTAATTGACATCGATGAAGCCATAACGATAAGCGTCGTTAGGAAAGTAACGAAAATCAATTTGCGGTTTGGAATTTCAGCCATAACTTCCTTGATTGGCCGCATCTTTTCCTTCTTAATTGGTTTGAAATGCCGTTCCTTAACTAGGAATGTCGTGCTGAGAAAGAGGCAGAACATCAAGAAACCAGTAATGAAGAATGGAACCCGATAGCCGAATGCTCCCGAGAGGACCCCACCAAGTAGCGGACCAACAAGGTTTCCGGCAATCCCAGCGGTTGAAATTGCCGACATCGCCCAACCGGACTTGCTATGGGGAGTTTCTCCGGCAATTAAGGCCGCCGCATTGTTGATATACCCAGAAAAGGCCCCTTGTAAAAACCGCATTCCAATAATCATCCACGCTGACTGTGAAAGACCAGTGATAAAAATTGTGCACGCCATTACTCCGGAGGCCCGCATACACATTAATTTACGTCCCTTTTGATCGGCCAAACTGCCCCAAAGCGGTGAGACGATTGCCTGGCTGACAAAGGTGGCCCCAAATGCTAATCCTGAGTAGAAATTTAGTTGAAATTTTGAAAAGTTACCAAGCTCATTGATAAATAGTGAAACGAATGGCATCGTCATTGAGAATCCCATCCCGGTTATAAAACAGCCAATCCATAATGAATAGAATGTTTTGCGCCACAGGGGAGATAGCTCAGAATCCATATAAATATTTGCTCCTTTTTTAGTCGTAGTAACTATGAGTATAACAAGTTCACGGTAAAGAAGCTAATTCTGGTTAGCGCTTTTGATTCTTAAATAATGGTAGAAACTAAGGATCATGAGAACAACCATGATAACGGTTGCCCACATTCCGTAGCGGATCCCGGTTACTAATGAAGCCGGTGTGTTAGCAATAACTACGCAGAGGGTAACCGAGACAGCACCGAAAACTTGGCGCAGAGTGTTGTTTAGCGCAGTACCGTGACTATTTTCTGCTTGGTTCAGGTTAGAAAATGCTTCTGACAGGGCCGGACTAAAGACAAAGGCGTTTCCAATCATCCGGAGCATGTAGGTTAAGGTAAGGAAGACAATGGACGAATGGCGGTTAACGAGGACTAATGGAACCGAAGCAACCAGCATAATGACTGCCCCGATTGTAATCAACCATTTCGGACCGTATTGATCATAGAGCCGGCCGACAATTGATGCGGTAATGGCATTGGCGATTGCTCCTGGAAGAAGAATTAATCCAGAAAGGAAACTTCCCATTCCGACGATCTTTTCCGTATAGATTGGAATTAACTGTTCAGTTCCTAACAGGACCATGAAAGTAAATACACCAACGATCGTCATCCAACGGAACGATGGGTAAGCAAAAATTTGGACTTTAAGCATTGGATTTTTTAGGTGAAGCTGCCGTTTGACAAAGCCACCAATGATAATGAAACCGCTGATTAACATTATTAAGCCGTACCAAAAATTGATCTGGAAAACTGTTAAACTCCCGAGGGCTAATCCAGAACCAACTAACGAGATGATGACGGAGATGTAATCGATCTTGATCGGTCGTGGAGTGGAGAAGTTAGGTAGCTTTAAGTAGCCGATAATAAAGGCCAGAATCATTAGTGGCAGGACGAGAATGAATAGCCAGCGCCACGAAAGAAATTCGAGGATTAATCCCGAAATTGTCGGACCGAGGGCTGGAGCAGCAGAAATAACAAGGCTTGAAAGGCCAAGAATCGATCCGCGCTTTTCGATTGGATAAATTGAAATCATTGTCGTCATTTGGAAGGTCATTAGCATTCCGCTGGCACATGCCTGGATCAGCCGGGCAATTAAAAGACTTGCAAAATTATTGGCAAAACAGCCCACTAGTGTCCCGGCAAGAAAGGTCCCGATAATTCCAATAAAGACGTGCCGGTTAGTGAACTTTTCGTACATGTTTGATGAAAGCGGGGTCACAATCCCGATAATCAGGGTATACCCGGTTGTTAACCATTGAACGGCATTCAATGAAACGTGAAGATCTTCCTGAATAACGGGAAGCGCTGTTACCATCATTGTTTGACTTGCTAAACTGATAAAACATGAGCCAAGCAGGACGATCGTAATAATTTTCCGGACCCGTGGGCTTACTTCTCCATTTTGATTCACACTATTACTCCTTTGCTTTTTAAGGTTACTAAAATAGTTTACCATGGAGTGTCAAATCAATTGCTGCTTCTTTAACGAATTCTTTGGTACAATTATTGGTGAAGTGTAATTTTAGGAGAAGGAGCAGACTTAATGAAAACGAGGATTGCAGTTTTTTCAGACGTTCATGGAAACCTGAGTGCAATGCGTGCAATGTACCGTGATAGCCGCCAACAGCACATTGATCAGTATTGGTTTGTGGGCGACCTGTTGATGCCAGGACCAAGTGTTAGCGAAATCTGGCGGTTGCTTAAGATCATTAATCCAAGCGTGATCGTTCGGGGAAACTGGGATGATCTGGTGGTTAATGGTGTCCGGGGAAAAATTGATGTTAACTATCCGTCTCATATTTACTTTGCTCGGTTAGCCCAATATGTCAGTCAAAGTGCTCCGCGGGGGATGGTTGATGAAATCGCTAGCTGGCCTCTCCATGTTACCAAGAAGGTTGGCCCCCTGAATTTTGGTATTTCCCATAATTTACCATGGTTAAATATGGGACAGGATCTATTTCCAACTCAATCAACTAAGAATTTCGATCAGGTCTTTACCCCAGCTGACCCGCCAATTGACGTTGCAATCTATGCCCATGTCCACCATGAAATTATGCGGTATGCAAGTGACGAGCGAATTGTCATGAATCCTGGAGCTGTTGGCGAGCCATTTAACGGTTGGGATAAATTGCACCGAGACATGCGGGCCCATTACTTGGTAATCGAGGTTGATGATCTCGGGATGGCATCCGTCAACTTCCGTCATGTTGGCTACGATCGAAAGGCAGAGCAGGCGATTGCGGATCAGTCCGCTGTTCCCTATGTTGAGCTATACGATTTGATGATGCATACCGGGAGGGCCTATACGCATGATCCCGAAAAATTAACCCGGCTGAATCAAAAATATGGTTATGCCACTCAGTATTTAGACTACTGCAAACGGCTTGGTCAAAATTAGTCAGACTTTTTTCTTGTAAGTCTTACAAAAAGTTAGTATAATTATATTTAATGAATTGTTCGCAAATGTTGATTAATGATGTGGGTTCTCATTTTCACTACAATCTGATGAGAGCACGTTACGCTGTTACAGTCGCTTTGAAATATTAGCTAAACTAATCGGAAAAATTTAATACGGGCCTTAACCATTAGTTTGTTAATGTTTCGATTATTTGTTATTAATAGCTCATTTACAAATAATATGAATACAAAGGAGATCTTTAATTTATGGCAAAGAAGTCAAAGATTGCTAAGTTGAAGCACCAAGAAGCACTGGTAAAGAAGTATGCTGAAAAGCGGAAACAATTAAAGGCACAAGGGGACTACATTGCATTATCCAAGCTGCCACGTAATTCCAGCGCTGTTCGTTTACACAACCGTGACCGTTACGATGGCCGTCCTCACGCTTACATGCGCAAATTTGGCATGTCCCGGTTAACTTTCCGTGAACTCGCCCACAAAGGCCAAATCCCAGGTGTAAGAAAGGCTAGTTGGTAGGCAACAGAGTGCAAGCCCGTTAAAACCTTCCGGTGGCTAACGATTTCTCCGACGAACGACGTCTTGTCGTCGGAGTCGGAGGTCGTTAGCTC
>CAMLUN010000045.1 GCA_946487795.1 uncultured Lactobacillus sp.
ACCCTTAGTAATCACTAACATAACAAGTGAATATGCCAAAATTTGGTTGGTTGGCAATGCCATTTGTTCAAAGTTTAACCGAAATTCCTGGTTAAATGAATGAATAATAAGGTAATTAATAACCATCATCGCAATTCCTGTAGACAACAGTGGTCCTAATCCCTGAGCGATCCAAATACATGGGAATTGAATTAGCAGCTTGATTATTAACCCAATCCCCAAATACTTCATCATTCGGCGGTTCTCAGAAATCCCCTGCATCATCGCGGCTGCCACCGTATAAAGTCCAAGGGGAATTGCCATAAATGCTGCAAACTCAAGAACGATTACCCCAGCATGGTTGTAACGGTAAAAGACCGTGTATACCTGCTGAGCAACTGCATACAAACCAAGAACTGCCGGAATCATGACAAAGTAGAAGAGCATCAGAACGTTCTCAATTTGGTTTCTCATCCCCGTTTGATCATTTTTTGCCCGGGCCATTGCCAACAACGGAATTGCAGTAACCGCTAAAGCATTCGCTAAAGCAATAATAATCATATAAAGCTTATTAGCATTAAATGCGAACAAGGCATACAAAACATCAATCTGATACTTAGTAAAATGCCCTACCAATGGCATCATTCGTTTAAAGCTGTACTGATCAATTAATTGGAAAAGGTTAATTCCTGATTCAATAATGATGAATGGGATTGATTGGTAAACAATCTTCAGAATTAATTCAGTTGTCGAGACTTCCGTAACTGGCTGTTCAATCGTCCCCGTCCCCTGCATAACTCCTCGATACTTTAGCCATGCTAAACAGAGAACGACACAGGCACCAATAGCACCAATAAATGCCGCAAAAGTTGATTGGCTGACGGCACTGACCCAACTACCCTTTTGGATTTTCATGATCAGGTAAGTAGCCCCTAACATGTAAATTATCCGAAAAAGTTGTTCCACAAACTGTGAAATTGCAGATGGTGCCATCATGCTGTAACCCTGGAAAATCCCGCGACTAATTGCCATTAACGGAATAATAAAGATTGCCCAGGCTAACGACCGTAATACCGGGATTAAATTAGTATCGCCATTATAAACGATCGGCCATGAAGCGATATACATCATGACGGTTCCAAAAATAACACCCGACGCAAGCGCCATATACAATGCAGAACGATTCAGCTTCTGGCTAACCCCGTACTCGTTTAACCCGTTATAGTGAGCAACAAGTTTCGAGATTGCTGATGGAATTCCTGCAGTTGAAATGGTAATAAAGAGGCTGTAAATATTATATCCTTGAGCATACAAGGCATTGGCCTCATCACTATAAGCCCCTAGCCAGGTAACCCAGGGAATAATATAAATAGCCCCAAGAATGCGCGAAGTAATATTCCCCGCCGTCATCCACGCTGAACCATTCAGCATTTTTGAACGAGCAGTATCTTTTTGCTGTCCTTCACTCATAACTTTTAAATCCTACCTTTTACTTTTTAAAATCAATACTAATCATTCTATCCTTAATGGAGCATCGTCGCAAATTATTTTAAAAAATCTTTGCTAATACTGTTCCAAATCAACCGTTACCATTTTTACCACTGCTCCTGGGTGCGCTGCTTGTACCTCGGCTAATTCACTAACTTGCGGAGCCTTTTCAAAATGGCCTAACTTATCGTTTAACGTAATAGCTAATCCTAGCTTAGCAAATTCCATTGCTGTTTCCATATTCTTCCCTTGAGTAAATGCTTCAGGCAGATCCGGAAAATCGACTTCAATCTGGTTATTTTTTTGTTGAAAAATTGCGGGATAACTAACAATTTCCATTTTAATTCCTCACTTTTTCTTTTTGAAACAACCAATATTTTACCACGAGCGAAAAAAATGAGACCGGAAAGTTAACTTTCCGGTCTCATCCTTTATGATTTTCTACTTAGCAACGATATTTACGATCTTGTTTGGAACAACAATAACCTTCTTAATATCCTTGCCATCCGTAAACTTTTGAACATGTTCATCAGCAAGTGCTAATTTTTGTGCTTCTTCACGGTCAATATCCTTTGCCATCTTAATCTTTGAACGAAACTTTCCGTTAACCTGAACGATTATTTCAACTTCGTCTTCTTCTAATGCCTTTGGATCATATGTTGGCCATGGTTGGTAAGCAATCGTGTCACTGACATTAAAGTGACTCCATAATTCTTCAGCAACGTGAGGAATTACCGGTGAAATCATCTTAACGAACCCTTCCATGTACTCAACAGGAAGATCGTCAGCCTTAAATGCTTCGTTAACGAAGACCATTAATTGGGAAATAGCAGTATTGAAGTGCATCCGTTCATAATCTTCAGTAACCTTCTTAACAGTTTGGTTGTAAACCTTAGTTAACTTCCCGTCATTGAAGGTTGAAACCCGATCACGAAGGTGGTTATTTTCATCCATCAACAAGCGCCATACACGTTGAATCCACTTGTATGAACCATGAAGCCCTTCTTCATCCCACGGAACAGATTCAGTTAATGGTCCCATGAACATTTCGTAAAGCCGAAGAGTATCCGCACCGTACTTCTCAACAATGTCATCTGGATTAACGACATTCCCTTTAGACTTGGACATCTTTTCATGGTTAGCACCAAGAATCATCCCCTGGTTAACCAACTTCATAAATGGTTCCTTAGTAGGGACAAGTCCTAAGTCATAAAGGACCTTATGCCAGAACCGAGCATAGAGAAGGTGAAGAACAGCGTGTTCCGCACCACCAACATACAGATCTACTGGAGACCAGTAATCTAATGCTTCTTTTGAGGCAAATTCCTTACTGTTGTGTGGATCAGTATACCGGAGCCAGTACCATGATGAACCAGCCCATTGTGGCATTGTGTTAGTTTCCCGAAGACCGTGCCGACCTTGATCATCATAAACATTGACCCAGTCCTTAACGTTAGCCAATGGACTTTCACCAGTACCAGATGGTTCAATGTTATCAGTATCAGGCAACTTCAATGGCAATTCGTCTTCTGGAACTAAGGTAGTCCGACCATCATCCCAGTGAATTACTGGGATCGGTTCGCCCCAGTAACGTTGCCGACTAAAGATCCAATCACGAAGACGGTAATTGACCTTCTTGTGACCTGCATTATGTTCGTCAAGCCATTCAATCATCTTCTTTTTGGCATCAGCAATATTCAAGCCATCCAAGAAACCAGAATTAATGTGCTTACCATCACCGTCAAAGGCACCTTCTGAAAGATCAGCACCTTCTATAATTGGCTTAATTGGTAAATCAAACTTCTTAGCAAAGTCATAGTCACGTTGATCACCAGATGGAACTGCCATTACAGCACCTGTACCGTATGATGCTAGGACATAGTCACTAATCCAAATTGGTAACTTTTCACCATTAACCGGGTTGATAACGTATGAACCAGTAAATACCCCAGTCTTATCCTTATTCAGATCGGTCCGTTCAAGGTCAGAACGCCGGGAAGCTTCTTCTTGATACTTCTTAACAGCTTCCTTATTTTCAGGAGTAGTTAATTGATCAACTAACTCTTGTTCAGGAGCAAGTACAACGTAGGATGCACCAAATAACGTGTCCGCACGAGTAGTAAAGACTTCAATCTTAGTATCTTCGTCTCCCGCAACTGGGAAGTAAACAGAAGCCCCTTCTGAACGCCCAATCCAATTACGTTGCATCTCCTTAACGCTTTCTGGCCAGTCGACAAGATCCAGATCATCAATTAAACGGTCTGCATAGGCAGTGATTTTCAAGACCCACTGCTTCATTGGCTTCCGGTAAACCGGGTAGCCACCACGCTTTGTCTTACCGTCTTCAACTTCTTCGTTAGCGACAACGGTTCCACCCATAAAGTCAGGTGCCCAGTTAACCATGATCTCGCTTTCGTAAGCTAAGCCCTTCTTATAGAGCTGCTCAAAGATCCATTGAGTCCACTTGTAGTATTCTGGATCAGTCGTATTAACTTCCCGATCCCAATCATATGAGAAACCAAGTGATTGGATTTGGTTGCGGAAATGATCAATGTTTTGGTTAGTAAAACTCTTAGGATTATGACCAGTCTTCAATGCGTATTGCTCTGCAGGAAGACCGAAAGCATCCCAGCCCATTGGGTGTAAAACATTGTATCCCTGCATCCGCTTCATTCGTGACATCACATCAGTCGCGGTATAACCTTCTGGGTGGCCAACGTGAAGTCCCTGGCCAGATGGGTAAGGGAACATGTCCAAGGCATAGTATTTCTTTTGATCCTTGTTTAAGTTAGCTTTAAATGTCTTATTCTTTTTCCAGAATCGTTGCCACTTATTTTCAATGGCAGTGTGATCGTAAGCCATATCTTTCTCTCCTTTTATTTGCATAATTCTTCTGTTTGATCGTAATAAAAAAGCCCCGTAGAAACCTGTTCTACGAGACGAATTTACTCCGCGGTACCACCCGAATTTCCATGGTTAAGTCCATGACACTTCACGCCATAACGCGGCAGACGTTATTACCTACTAAATTTCAGCAATAATCTTTTTGGACGAGTTCATTGTTAGTAACCCTCGTGTTTACAGCACCACACGATCTCTGAAGAATTAACTAACAGTTACTATTTCCAATTCGATCAAATATTTAATAAATATTCTAACAACCAGCATTCGTAAATGCAAGCATCAAACTAGCCAAGAACCTTCTTTAGTTCTTCAACCTTATCTAGTTGTTCCCATGGTAGTTCAACATCAGTCCGGCCAAAATGACCATAAGCTGCAGTTGGTTCGTAGATTGGTCGCTTAAGGTTAAGCATCTTAATAATTCCCGCAGGACGAAGGTCAAATACCTTACGAACCGCAGCAATCAAGTCTGCTTCACTTCGGGTACCAGTACCATAAGTATCAATTGAAATTGAAACCGGCTCAGCGACCCCAATAGCGTAGGCAACTTGAATTTCAAGTTTCTTTGCATAGCCAGCAGCTACTAAGTTCTTAGCAATGTAACGGGCAGCATAACTAGCTGACCGATCAACCTTAGTAGCATCCTTACCGGAGAATGCACCACCACCGTGATGGGCAGCACCACCATAAGTATCAACAATAATCTTTCGACCAGTTAAGCCGGCATCCCCTTGAGGACCACCGATAACAAAACGACCAGTTGGGTTGATAAAGTACTTGGTTTGGTCATCAAGGTATTTTGCAGGAATAACCGCCTTAATAACCTGTTCCATAACGTCCTTCTTAATTTGGTCAAGTGACACTTCTGGATCATGTTGCGTACTTAACACAACAGTATCAACCCGTAAAGGCTTGTCGTTTTCGTCATATTCAACGGTAACTTCAGCCTTTGCATCTGGACGGAGATAAGGAATAGTATTATCCTTACGAAGCTTAGCAATCCGTTGCATCAACTTATGACTAAGCATCAAAGTTAACGGCATGTATTCTGGTGTCTCATCAGTTGCGTAACCAAACATTAATCCTTGGTCACCGGCACCAATTTGATCAAGCGGATCAACTTCCCCTTCACGAGTTTCAAGAGAATCGTCAACCCCTTGAGCAATATCAGGTGATTGTTCATCAATTGCGGTAATTACTGCACAGTTGTCAGCATCAAAGCCATACTTACCATCTGTGTAACCGATCCGCCGAATTGTATCACGAACAACCTTTTGAATATTAACGTATGCCTTAGTTGAAACTTCTCCAAAAACCAATACGAGTCCGGTCGTAACGGAAGTCTCAACAGCGACCCGTGAATCAGGATCTTGTTCAAGCATTGCGTCTAAAATCGCATCACTAATTTGATCAGCAATCTTATCAGGATGTCCCTCAGAAACAGATTCTGAAGTAAATAAATGTTTTTCTACCATGTGTGTTAATTCCCCCATATGCAAGTTACAATTGAAACATTTAGTGGTTACAAGGCATCTTCACAGTAAAGTGAATCCTATCGGGAATTTGCTTTATAACGAGACCCATCTTAGCATAATTTGCTGACCATATTCAAACATAAATTGACTAATCCTCACGAGCATTAACCATCCCAACCGCAGTCATAAACGAATAAGCAGTCGTTGGTCCAACAAATTGAAAACCATCCGCCTTCATTTTTCGGGCCATCTTTTTCGATTCACTTGTTTGTGACGGTAGCCGCTTTCCGTTTAACTGTAACCGCTGAGGCTTAAAGTTAACGAATGACCATACATAGTTATTTAATGTTTCACCATCTGCTAATAGTTCTTGAATTACCTTAGCATTGTTGATCGTCGCCATGATTTTCCGCCGATTACGAATAATTGTTGAATCGTTCATCAAGCGCTTAAAGTCTTCCTGATCAAATACTGCCACCTTAGCTGCATCAAAATTAGCAAACGCCTTTTCAAAGGCAGCCTCGCGTTTCCAAATTGTTGACCATGACAGTCCAGACTGAAATAACTCTAGTGTCAGCATCTTAAATAATTCGCGATCATCATGTTCGGGAACCCCCCATTTTGTATCATAATAATTACGCATTAATTCAGATGTTTCCGCCCACAGTGGTCGTTTTGTTGTCATTTAATCACCTCATTAAATCTCTCTATATATTCAAAACGAGATAATTAAGCTTTTGCATCTTTTTTAACAGTATTCTTTAGCGCAAGAGCCAAAAGCAAACCAATAATTTCCACGAATAGCATTGTTAAGAAGACATAATGGTAACCACCAAGAGAGGCACTGAGGTTTCCCATTCCGTGGCTGAGGTTATGACTAGTTACGGTTGTCAAAATAATTGTTGATACAGCCACTCCGGTAGAACCAAGGACTTGCCGTACCGTTGTTATAACGGCTGTCCCATGGGGAACCAATTCATTAGGCAGAGAATTAGCCCCTAAAGTAACGGCAGGCATCATCACAAAGGCATTTCCACCCTCAATTACCATTGCACAGAGAATCATGATCCATAAACTCATTTGGTTAATTAAGAAGAGACCCACAAACCAGCCAGCAACTATCATTGCCATTCCGACAAGCATTGTTGGTTTAAAGCCAATTTTATCGGCCAGTTTCCCCGTTAACGGATTTAGAATACTTAGCAAGGCCGCCCCAGGAACAAGCGACATCCCCGAAACAAACGGACTGACTTTAAGCACTCCTTGGTAATACAACGGAAAAATAATTGTCGTAACAATCAAAGCAATGTAAGAGATTGAAGTTAGTAGAATTGCTAAATCGTAATTAAAGGTTTTCATTACCCGAAGTTCCAATAGCGGATTCTGGAGCTTTAATTGCCGAATGCAGAACCAAATAATTGCTAAAATACTTACAAGCAAGATTGTGCCACTGATTGTCCAGTTAATCTTAGTTTTACCGATTTGGTTGATTACGTACATTACACCAATCAAACCAATAGACAAGAAAACTGAAAGCCAGTCAAGGCTACTTTCGTGTCTCTGCATAACGTCCCGGATAAGTCCCGAGCCAGCCATAATAATGATCACAGTAATGATGATCATAAAGAAAACAAACAGACTCTTCCAAGTAAAGAATTTTAGAATAATCCCAGAAACAATTGGGCCACAAGCTAATGCCGAACCCATTACTAAGCCGGCAATTCCCATTGTTGTTCCCCGGACTTCTCGCGGTGTTATCTCAAGAAGGACTGATTGATACGATGGGAAGAGGACGCCCACAGCAAAGGCCTCCATTGCTCGACCGATCATCATAAACCAGAAGCCAGATACTCCCCAACTAGCAGGTGTCAAAATAATCATCAATGAACCAATATCAAACAGAGCTAGCGCACCAATAAACATGGTCTTAAAATTAAGGTTATTCAACATCCACGGACTAATTGGCATGCTGACACACATGACTAACATAAAACCGGTTGTTAGCCACTGCACTGTCGAGGCAGAAATTCCAAAGGCTCGCATTAACGTTGGATAAGCTGTCGACAAGGATGATTGACTAATCGACATCGTAAAGGTTCCAATTAATAGTGTAAAAATAAACCAGAACCGACTATATGGTCGGCCATTTTGATCAATTGACTCTCTCATGAAATCCCCTTCTTTAGAATTATTATTAATAATCAAATTGTATTATAAAGTTTAAAACCACAATTGTAAATGTTATACTTAACGTAAATTAAAGCTCTTAAACTAGTGAGGTGAGTAAATTGGCTGAAGCAGAATTTGATCGAGCAATTGAACAACTTAGAGAAAATCACGTTAGGGTTACTCCTCAACGAAAAACGATTCTAAACTACCTAATTTCTCATCATACTCATCCTAGCGTGGAAATGATCTATGAGGATTTGAAAGGTAGCGTTGATAACATTAGCATGGCTACGGTCTATAATACGTTAAAGCTTTTCGTCGATTATAACCTTGTCATCGAATTGAAGAATGGTGATGGCAGCACTCATTATGACTACTTTGGTCATCCTCACTACCACGTTATTTGTGATAATTGTGGCCAAATTACCGATGTGTTTGACCCTCACTTTACAGAAATCAATAAGGATCTAGCCGCCATGACCAGGGAAAAAACTGGTTATCTCGTCACTGGTAATAATATTGAAGTCCATGGTATTTGCCCTAACTGCCAACGAAAATTACATTTGAATAGATAA
>CAMLUN010000046.1 GCA_946487795.1 uncultured Lactobacillus sp.
TAACGATTTCTCCCGTCAATGGTGGTTAATCACCATTGGCGGGAGTTCGTTATCTCGAGTGAATTTAGGGTGAGCGCGTTTAAAATAGAGTGTGAGCAGGATAAAAAAAGTCCTGTAAGACAACAATTTCTCCCGACTGGGTGCTGAAAGCACCTGGGAGGGAGTTTGTTGTCTCTAAGGGCTTTCCTGCGAACACGTTTAAATAGAGTGTGACTCAGCAAAGAACTTGCGGAAAGCTAGCAATTTCTCCTGCCGAAGGCGACTTGCGCCTAGGCAGGAGGTTGCTAGCTCTAGCAAGTTCCTGAGGAACAGATCTTAGCTATATAACAGTGAAGAAGCTAATTAGTGTCCATCGCTAGTTAGCTTTTTTCGATCCTCCAACAACCACTTAATGATTTCGAACTTACTGAGTCTAATTACGAGAATCAAACTTCTTTTTCTCAATCTAGTTATTCATCCCCGAGATAAACTGGTAAAATAGGTAATTGACATCATGATATTGTGTTTTATTAGGGAGTGAACACTAAATATGGCTATTTTACAGATAAAGGATCTTCACGTTGCGGTTGAAGACGAGGAAACTCATCAACAAAAAGAAATTCTCAAAGGCGTTAATCTTAAAATGCAAACCGGGGAAATTCATGCAATCATGGGTCCAAATGGGACGGGAAAGTCAACCTTATCCCAGACAATTATGGGACAACCCAATTATCACGTTACGCAAGGTGATATTTTGTTAAATGGTGAAAGTATCCTCGAGATGCCCGTTGATGAACGTGCCCGAAAAGGATTGTTTTTGGCAATGCAGTATCCGGCAGAAATCCAAGGGGTAACCAATGCCGAGTTCTTGCGAGCAGCAATGAATGCGCGACGACCAAAGGATGATCAGATTTCAATTATGGATTTTCTCCAAGAACTTGACCAAAAGCTTGCATTGTTAGACATGAAGGAATCAATGACGGAACGCTATCTTAACGAAGGCTTTTCGGGTGGTGAAAAAAAGCGGAATGAGATTCTTCAACTATTGATGATCAAACCAAGTTTTGCGATCTTAGATGAAATTGATTCAGGATTGGATATTGATGCTCTAAAAGTCGTTTCCCGGGGAGTTAATTCCATGCGGGGTGCTAATTTTGGCTCACTAATTATTACCCACTACCAACGCCTGTTAAACTATATTGTCCCCGATACGGTTCATGTAATGATGGGCGGTCGAATTGTTAAAGATGGTGGCCCTGAGTTAGCAAAGAAACTAGAAGCTGAGGGGTATGCTGGCTTACGTGATGAGCTTGGCTTAAAAGTTGACTTAGTTGATGAAGATGAGTAGGGGTATAGATATTATGAATTTTAATTATTCACACCTTAAGTCTCAACTTCAACAGTATGCAGCAAATAAGGAGCCAGAAGAGCTGACTCAGTTGCGCCAAAGGGCATTTCAGAATGTAACCACTGCACAGTTGCCCAAAGTAACAAAATTTAATTTTCAAGATTGGCCGCTTATTTCTGAGCAGTCTTCACCTCTTCAGTTTCCTAAAGTGATTGAACAGCTAACGGACCCTGATCAAGTTACAGTAAAAGCGAGTTCAGAGGAAGTAACGGTTGTGCTCCCTAATTCATTAAAGGAACAGGGGGTTATTATTAGTGAGCTAGGTTCAGCAATTAAGACCCATCCTGAAATTCTAACTAAGTACTTAGCAACGGTAATTCGACCGGATGAAAATCTTCTTGCAGCTTACCATACTGCCTTTATTAATCAGGGCCTTTTTGTATATGTTCCCCGTAACGTTGAATTGAAAAAGCCAATTCACCTGACGATTAACTTTAATCAGACTGTCAAAGGAACAATTAATTTTCACCTGTTAATTGTTGCGGGAGAAAATAGTCGTTTCCAGATTATTGATCACTTAGTTTCCTCTCGTCAGCAAACTAATCCGTTAACCAATTTTGTGGAAATCATGGCTGAAGAAAATAGTGAGGTCCATTTTTCCTCACTTGATCACTTAGCACAACAAAGTCCCAGCTATTATCAATACCGGGCAGCTATAAAAAATTATGCTAAAGTCGACTGGGCAATTGGCCTAATGAACGAATGCAACACTGTCGGTGAAATTGATTCAGAATTAGTTGGTCAAGGAGCGTATGCTAATTCCCAGCTGATTGCCTTAACCGCAAACGACCAACAACTTGGGATTAATAATCGAGTAACAAATCGCAGCCCTCATTCACAGGGATTAATTAATCAGCGCGGGGTCGCCCTTGGTAATTCACGGCTGATTTTTAACGGAATTGGTCAAATTGTTCACGGGGCACATGGTTCTGAAGCTGAACAGCAAAATCGGTTATTGATGATGTCACCACACGCAACTGGTGATGCCAACCCCATTTTGTTGATTGATGAAAATGACGTTGAAGCAGGGCATGCAGCGAGTGTCGGCAAGATTAATCAGGATCAGCTCTACTACCTATTAAGTCGGGGAATCCCCCTGCATCAAGCACAACGAATGGTAATCCGGGGCTTCTTGAGTGCGGTAATTACTGCCGTCCCTGATAAAAACGTCCGCCAAGAAATGGTTGATATTTTGGAAAGGAAGTTACTGGAAAATGCCTAATTGGGAGCTTGTTCGTCAAGATTTCTCTGAATTACGTCAAACAATGAACGGTGAACGGCTTGCTTATCTTGATAATGCAGCGACAAGCTTAAAACCGAAATCCGTTATTGAGCGGTTGTTAAGCTTTTACCAACAAGAGAATGCTAATGTCCACCGGGGAACATACCAGCTATCATTCAAGGCAACTGAAGAGTATGAGGATGCTCGTAAAGTCATTCAGCATTTCATTAATGCTGCGGCTGCCCGTGAAATTATTTTTACTCGGGGAACAACAGAAGGTATTAATTTAATTGCTAGTACTTACGGCGAACAGAATATCGAGCCGGGGGACGAAATTGTAATTTCACTTGCAGAGCATCATAGTAATTTGATTCCTTGGCAACAGTTAGCTCTCAGAAAAAAGGCAACCTTAAAATACATTAATTTAACCTCAACGGGTGAAATTGATCTAGCCGATGCCAAACAAAAGATTACCGCTAAAACGAAAATTGTTGCGGTGACCCACGTTGGTAATGTTCTCGGTAATGTTAGTCCAATCAGGAAACTAGCGGAGTTGGCTCACCAGAATGGAGCAATTATTGTTGTCGACGGTGCTCAAGCAGTCTGCCATCTTCCGGTAGACGTGCAAGAATTAGCAGCTGATTTCTATGCTTTTTCGGGGCATAAGATGTTGGGACCAACCGGAATTGGTGTTCTATATGGGAAGCAAAAACTCCTTGAACAAATGCCGCCTTACCAGTTTGGCGGTGAAATGATCGAGGATGTTCAGCTCGACAACAGTAAGTGGGATCAGATCCCGCATAAGTTTGAAGCGGGCACGCCTAATATTGCAGGGGCTATCGGATTAGCAACGGCAGTTAAGTATTTAGAGCAAGTTGGAATGGCGCAGGTAAAGGCACGAGATGCAGAATTGATGGCTTATTTATTGCCTAAGTTAATGGCAATTCCTGGAGTTAAAATTTACGGTTCCCAGAATCCTCAGCAGCATGTTGGGGTTGTTTCGTTCAATCTCGGTACTCTTCACCCCCATGACGTCGCAACAGCACTAGATATGGAAGGAGTAGCTGTTCGTGCAGGCCATCATTGTGCTGAACCACTCGTCCATTCACTTGGAACTAATTCGACCGTTCGCGCTAGCTTGGCATTTTATAATTATCAAGCTGACTGTGACCAGTTAATTAATGCAATCAAAGAAACAAAGGAGTTCTTTAAGGGTGAGCTTAGATAAATTAAATCAATTATACCGAGCAGTAATTTTAGAACATGCAGCTAACCCCCATCACCACTATGCTGTGCCAAATGCTACTAATAAAAAGACGCTCCATAATACAACCTGTGGTGACACAATAAACCTAAGTCTTCACCTGGATGCCGATAACAAAATAACTGATATTGGTTTTACTGGTCAGGGGTGCACGATTAGTCAGGCTTCAGCAAGTATGCTAACCGATGTAATGATGGATAAAACAACGGAAGAAGCGCTAGCAATCGCTAAAATTTTTTCCGATGAAGCAATTGGTGAAAAGCACTCTAGAGATGAATTGAAAAAATTAGGGGATGCCCAGGTGCTAACCCAAATCATGGAGTTTCCTGCCCGGATCAAGTGCGCAACTTTAGCCTGGTGGGCTCTGAAAGAAGCCTTGCTCAAGAATGCAAAAGGAGACAAGTAATCGTGACAGATGTAAATAATGTCCTCGGTAATCAAGATTATCAGTATGGCTTTCATGATGACGTGAAGCCGCTTTATTCAACGGGACGCGGATTAACTGAAGCAACAGTCCGGAAGATTTCGGCAGAAAAGCATGAGCCGCAGTGGATGCTGGATTATCGCTTAGAATCATTTCATACTTATCAAAAAATGGCGATGCCTAAATTTGGCCCAGATCTATCTGGTTTGGACTTGGAGAATATGTTGTATTACCAGAAAATGACCGATAAGAAGTACCGGGATTGGAAGGATGTTCCTGAAGAACTGAAACGAACTTTTGATCGTCTTGGGGTGCCAGAAGCAGAACGAAAATATTTAGCTGGTTCAGCTGCCCAGTATGAGTCAGAAGTTGTTTATCATAACATGAAGCAACAGTTTGCTAAACAAGGGATCATCTTCACTGATACTGACACTGCCTTACAAAAGTACCCAGACCTATTCAAAAAGTGGTTCGGAAAGTTAGTCAAACCAGCTGATAATAAATTTGCTGCGTTGAACGGTGCCGTTTGGTCTGGGGGATCCTTTATTTATGTTCCTAAGGGCGTCAAGGTTAAGACGCCAATCCAGGCTTATTTCAGGTTGAATGCGGAGAATACGGGGCAGTTTGAGCGGACACTGATTATTGTTGATGAAGGTGCTAGTGTTGATTACGTTGAGGGCTGTACTGCGCCAAATTATTCGTCTGATAGTCTGCATGCCGCAGTAGTTGAAGTGAATGTTCTAAAAGACGCTTATTGCCGTTACACGACGATTCAAAATTGGTCAAAGAATGTTTATAGTTTGGAGACGAAGCGGGCAGCTGCAGCCGAGAACGCCACAATGGAATGGGTTGATGGAAACCTCGGTTCAAAAGTTACCATGAAGTACCCGAGTGTCTACCTTAATGGCAAGGGAGCTCGTGGGACAATGCTTTCGATTGCAGTGGCTAGTGATCACATTCATCAAGACTCAGGAGCGCGGATGATCCACAATGCCCCGAACACCTCTAGTTCAATCGTTTCCAAGTCGATCGCACGGACGGGTGGCTCAACGGATTATCGGGGCAATATCCGCTTTACCGAAAAAGCTAACGGTTCAAAGGCCCATGTTGAATGTGACACGATTATTATGGATGACCAGTCATCTTCCGATACGATTCCAATTAATGAAATTAATAATTCGGATGTCACGATGGAACATGAGGCTAAGGTCTCGAAAATTTCCGAAGAGAAACTTTACTACTTGATGAGTCGGGGAATTAGCGAACGAAAAGCGACGGAAATGATTATCATGGGCTTTGTAGAACCCTTTACGAAAAAATTACCGATGGAGTATGCAGTTGAGCTAAATCGACTGATCAGTTTTGAAATGGAAGGTTCGATTGGCTAAGGAGGGCTATTATGTTAGATAAAGAGAAATTAAGCCCTGTTGAGCAGGAGGTCCTTAAGCAATTGCAAACCGTGATTGATCCGGAGTTGGGGATTGATTTAGTCAATTTGGGCCTTATTTACGGCATTGAGGTTAATGATCAACAATGTAAAATTACGATGACCTTAACGACAATGGGCTGTCCGATCAGTGATTTGCTTTATAAAATGATTAAGGAGGCCGTTCTCCAGGTAGCGGAGATCACGGAATGTGAAATTAACCTCGTCTGGGAGCCAGCATGGGGGCCAGATAAGATGAGTCGCTTTGCCCGGATGGCACTAGGAGTTCATTTTTAAGTGAAAAAGAATAAATACAGAATGACTTTAGAAGACCAAAATCGTGGACTTCTAAAGCCATTTTTAGTGAAATTATTTTAAATTACGCTTAATGGTTCTTTGTGGGTTGGCTTAGGAAAAGCTTTTGCTAAAGTAGCTAACTCATCATGACTAAATGTGATGTTTAAGGCCTCAATATTTTCACGAGCATGTTTCGGACTAGCAGCCTTGGGAATTGCTAAGGTATGCTGATCACGAATTACCCAGGCTAACATTATTTGGTAGACAGTTGCTTGGTGATTAGCAGCTAATTCTTTTAGTAGGGGATTGGCTGCTAAATTGCCGCTTAATCGATCCCCTTGAGAAAGCGGTGAATAAGCAATTAATGGTAAGTTATTATCCCGCATCAGAGGGAGAAGATCATATTCAATTCCCCGGCGATCAAGGTTATACAGATCTTCGTTAGCAACGCATTCTCGACCATGAGGAAGTGCCCATAATTCTTTTAAATCAGCAACATCAAAATTAGAGACGCCCCAGTGACGAATCTTTCCTTTAGTTTGCATCTTAACTAGTTCATCTACCGTTTCTGCAAGGGGGATTCCGCCTCGCCAGTGAAGTAGGTAAAGATCGAAATAATCAGTTTGCATTAGCTTAAGACTCCGATCAAGACTTTTTTCCAATCGTTGATGACTGGCATTCTGGGGTAGTACCTTGTCGATGAGATAAAGTTTTGACCGGTCAAATGGCTTAATCGCTTCACTGGTAAGTTTTTCTGAACGTCCTTGACCATACATTTCGGCAGTGTCAATGACAGTTGCTCCCGCATCAATTGCTGTTTGAATTGCTTTTACCTCTTCGGCGTGTTTTGTTGGTTCTTCACCAATATTCCACGTACCAACGCCAATTGCTGGTACAGTTGTCTGACCTAGTTGTACTGTGATCATCAAATTCCTCCTTAAATTAACTACGATTTGATCCTACCATTCTTTTTCTATAAATACATCCGAACAACATATGATTATTATTTCATATGTTTAAATTAAAATTTATATTTTTGTGTGGAAATAGTAATCCCTTAAAGCTTGTCATATAGGGATTGGTCAATAAAGGTGAAACTATTTTTAGCACTCCTTGGCTTAAAGTGCTAAAAATAGTTGCGCTTTCTCTTCTAGTGATTAAGATAGGTAATGTAATCAAGATCAAGTTAACGGAAAGGAAGCTTTATTATGGCTAACGATTTAACACGTCGGAATAACTTTTTGGATAACATGATGAACATGCGGAACTTAATGAATGATGATTTCTTCTCTGACTTTACGCCAGTTGAAGATCACATGAAGACTGACATTGAAGAAAATGATAAGCAGTATCAAGTAAAGATTGATATGCCAGGCTTTGACAAGAAAGACATTCATATTAGTTACACAAATAATATTTTAACCATTACTGGTCACCGTGACACTATTGATGACGAGTCAGATAAGAATGGTCACATTCTTCATAGCGAACGGCGTTATGGTCAAATGAGTCGGCAATACCGTTTGCCAGATGTTGAACGGAAGAACATTACTGCTCATTATGAAAATGGTGTTCTTTCACTTGTTTTACCAAAGAAGCAGGCTGAAAGTGATGACGATACGCGGATTGAAATTGATTAATTGATGACTAACGAAAAAGGTCCTAGCGTTCAAAAACTGAATGCTAGGATCTTTTTCGTTTAATTAAAAGCTTGAACAATCTTCAGGACACCGAAGATAATTAGGAACACAGAAATAATCCAAACAACTGTTAAGGCTGAAACAACAGGACTAAAGAGAAGGATTACTCCTAGAACAATTCCTAAAATACTAAAGATAATAGTTAACCAGTAGTAACCACCGCTGACACCCTTGAAGAGACGACCAACGGAAAATTCCATAATGGAATCCAAAATAAACCAGATAGCAAAAATAATTGCAATGTATAATGTGCCGAAGCCGGGGTGGAAGATAAAGATGATCCCTAAGATGATGTTCAATATACCAAGAACTACAATCCAGCCAGTACCCTCACCAAGTGAACGAAGAAAGTGACGCCGAATTGTTAGTTCAAAGATTCCATCAAAAAGAAAGACAACCCCAATAATAACAGACAATAAATGTAAGGTTTTATCTGGTCGTGAGAACGAAAGAAATCCTCCAAGAATAAAAAGAATTCCAATCAGTAAACTAAACCAGTCGAACCGCCGATGCGAAACATTATTCATAGCGCATAGCTCCTTTCTCTGACAAGTTAATCATACCGCAAAAAAGAAAATAATGGTTGTACTAAAAAAGGAGG
>CAMLUN010000047.1 GCA_946487795.1 uncultured Lactobacillus sp.
TGATAATATACACGTTATATCAGTTTAGAAAATAAGAGAAAGGCGGGTCATATTATATGCAAAGTGAATTTCAAAAAATTTTTCAAGAAATTCAAGTAGATCCTGATAATGAATCTTTTACAAAGCAAGGGATCAAGCCGCTTTACTATGCTTCTTCATCTGCCAGAATAAATATCATTGGTCAAGCACCAGGACGAATTGCCCAAGAAAAAATGAAATTCTGGGATGATCCTAGTGGTGATCGTCTTCGGACCTGGTTAGGGGTTTCGAGAGACGTTTTCTATAATTCTGGAATGATTGCAATTTTACCAATGGATTTTTATTATCCCGGAAAAGGCAAGTCTGGTGATCTCCCACCGCGTAAAGGATTTGCTCAAAATTGGCATCCACAGCTATTGAAATTAATGCCTGATATTCAGTTAACCATTTTAGTGGGCGCTTATGCGACGAGAAGCTACCTTCACCTAGGATATAAAGATCGGTTGACTGATATTGTCAGGAATTATCAGCAATACCTGCCAAACTATTTTCCAATGGTTCATCCGTCACCACGAAATAAAATTTGGGAGGCAAAAAATCCATGGTTCGAGGAGCAGGTAATTCCAGACCTGCAAAGAAGAATTCAAATAATTCTAAATAATTAGGGGATGATCCAAATGCAGAAACTAGGCATTATACGGTGGTATAGGCCCAGAAGCAACAATGAATTATTATTCGGCAATCATTAAGCAGTATCAGGAGCGGGTCGGGACTGATAAAGAGCTGCCTCGTATCACTATCGAATCCATTAATATGTACCACATGTTCCGTCTGCTTGATGCTCAACAGTATGATAAAGTCGCCGGTTATGTAGGAGCTGCGGCCAATAATTTATTGAAAGCCGGGTGTGACTTTGGATTGATGTGTGGCAATACGCCCCATCTATTATTTGATCAGATTCAAGCGCGCACTGATTTGCCATTGTTAAGCATTGTCGAGACAGCGGTAGCGGCTGCCTAACAGTTGCACCTTCAACGATTGGCTTTACTAGACACCAAATTTACAATGCAAAGTGACTTTTTCATCAAGCCATTTTGAGAGGCCGGAATTGAAGTTTGCCGTCCCAGTGAAAATAATCAATCCATAATTCATCAAAAAATTGTAGACGAACTCGAAAACGGGATTGTTAAGAAAGAGACTAAGCAGCAGTTAATGACAATTATCAATAAGATGGTTCAAAAAGATCACCTTGATGGTGCAGTCTTGGGATGTACCGAATTGCCGTTAATCTTAGGGCAGGAAGATTTCAAGAACATTCAAGTGTTTGATATTGCTCAGGTTCAAATCAAGGCTGCTGTGGATCAACTTCTAAAAAAGCTAAAATAGCTGAGTGCCGCACATCCTAAATATTTACGTATTAACTTTAATCACTTCACCATCTTTGAACGTGAACTCCATGTAGCGTTGAAAGATGGTGATTTTTTTCGATTAATCGGCGAACCAGTTGCGGGTCGAATTCTTGAATGCCGCCTTGATTTTCATCCACGAAGTTACTGACCTGGTCGATGTTGTGAAGCTTGACTTGATTTTCGGATTCAATCTCCTGGACCTTTTCCTTTTGTTCACGTAGCTCCATAACTTGTTGGGTGAGGTCGTTGCAGTTTTGATGCTGGTTAGCTGCTTGGATTAGCTTTAGCTGAGCTTCTTCCAGTCGTTTATCCAGCTCCTCAATTGTCGGGCCTTTAGAGTTCTTAACGATTTTCATGATATTAGCTTTGATTTGCTTACCCGCTAATTCATGGCTTTCGATTAACTGGTTGATGGCATCAAGGGTAGCTGCTTTAAGAAGAGGTTCTTTGATATTGCGGATCATACATCGCCGACCTTTTTTGTTGCGTTTAATACGGCTGGCACAGCGCCAAACCGCAACTTTAACGGGGGTATACCACATATTTCGTTGAAAAATATCTCCGCATTTGCCGCAATAAACTCGTTGCGAAAAGCAATACTTGCTATTAATCCTCCGGTGTTTGCCATTCTTAGTGGTGATACCGTTATGGCGCCGCCGGATCAAATTTTGCACTTGCATAAAGACGGACCTGGGAATAATGGCGGCATGGTCATTTTCAACATAGTATTGCGGCATAATGCCATTATTCTTAACACGCTTCTTGGTTAAGAAGTCAACGGTGTAAGTTTTCTGTAATAGAGCATCACCCATATATTTCTCATTCTTGAGGATCAAGGCAATCCCGCTAGAGTGCCAATTAGTTTTCTTGCCACCCGTTAATACACCGTCTGCCTTAAGCGATTCGGCAATTTGCTTCATCGTCATTCCTTGCAGGTAGCTGTAGAAGATCCGTTTAACTGTTTTAGCTTCCTCTGGTTCAATTACCAGGTTGCCATCTTTATCCTTGGTGTAGCCGAGAAAGTGATAAGTGATTATGGTTGATCAGCACTTTGCCTTGCTGGTAACGGTACTGCAAGCCGAGCTTAACGTTTTGCGATAGCGACTCACTTTCTTGCTGAGCCAGGGAAGCCATGATGGTAATTAGGGCTTCACCCTTGGCATCTATGGTGTTGATGTTTTCTTTTTCAAAGAAGGTGGCAACGTTGATGGCTTTAAGGTCACGAATGTATTTTAAACAATCGATCGTGTTTCGAGCAAAACGACTAATTGACTTGGTGACAATCAGATCAATTTTGCCTGCTTTGCAAGCCCTGATCATTTTATTGAATTGATCACGTTTTTTAGTATTAGTTCCCGAGATTCTATCATCAGCAAAGATTCCAGCAAATTCCCAGCTGGGGTCTTTTTGAATCAATTCTTTGTAGTGGCTAATTTGTGTTTCGTAGGAATTAGCCTGTTCATCGAGTTCCGTCGAAACCCGGCAGTAGGCAGCGACCCGCAACCGTTCTGATTGCGGTTCATCTGGAGAACGGTTAATGCTGTTGCCGCGTTGCTGATGAGCAGGAATGATACGTACTTTACCCAATTAAATCTAATGATGCTATACAGATATTCTGCTTGCTTTAACGGCTCGTTAAAACATTGCCGAATTACCTCACGATAGAAATGCTGACTGACACCGGCTTTCTTTGGCAGGAATTCAGATAAATGCAGACCGCACTTGAGTTGAAAAACAATTTCGTGCTCGCTATTGACTCTAATAACCTGAACAAAAGCCTTGAATACTTTGGAATCAAATTTCTTCATCATTTGTCCCTGCTGGCACCAGCGAAGGAGATCACGAAAATCTTCCAGGTTATTAGCATTATCAGTATTATTGCTGTTAATTTGCTTGATCTGTTGTTGGCATTGATGGGTACTTTGTTCCAGTTCAGCAGTTTGATTAATGTATAGGCCCTTATCGATTAAACCTTCTTTCACTAAGTTCATTAACGTTTCGGCTTTCTGATCGTTGGCCTTAATCTGGTTAGTTAACCTACCTAGTTCTCCGTCTGGATCGTTGAAATGTTCCTTCAATTCTTGTACCAGTGGAGAGAGTAAAAATTTCCTGCTGAAAATCAGTTTATTCATCATGGTGCAGAATGCATTTTGAATGCTTTTTTCAGGAACCGGCTTCACTGGACATAGCTTTGCCGAGTGCAAATGTTTCTGACAAGCCCAGCAGATCTTGTTAGGACGGGTTTGACGCTTGAAAGTGGAGCCACAATGGCCACAAATGATCTTGCCAGAGAATAAGTAGTGTTGTTGATACTTATGACTGCCGGACTCAATATTTCGCTGTTGGGCGGTTTGCTTTAACAGTTCTTGCGCTTTATTAAAGTTTTTACGGCTGACTAAAGCTGGATGATGTTCTTCAATTAAATATTGTGCTAGTTCACCTTGGTTAAAATGACGGTGGTATTGATCATCACGGTAGGTTTTTTGGCATAACATATCGCCGGTATAGTTGATGTTGCGAAGGATGTTAATAATAGTGCTGCTCCACCAATGATGACCACGCTGGGTTGGAATATGTTCATAGTTTAGCTGCTTAGCAATTTGGCCGGTTGAACTGCCCTGAAGAAACTGATCAAAAATTTGCTTAACGATTTGAGCTTCATGGGGGTTAGTTACTAAGTTGCCGTTCTGAATAGAGTATCCGTATGGTGCCGAAGAAACCCTGAAACTACCATGCGCAAACCGCTTCCGAATAGACCAGCGTAAATTACCCGCAGTTGAGTTTGACTCGTCTTGAGCAATGCTGCTGAGAATAGAAAGAAACAGCTCGCTGGCCATCTCACCGGTATTGATACGTTCCTTTTCAAAGTAGATGGGAATGTTTAATTGCTGGAGTTCACGAACAATTTTCAAACAATCAGTTGTGTTACGCGATAATCGGCTAATTAACTTGGTAATCACCAAATCGATCCGGTGGTTATGACAATCGACCAGTAACTCTTTTAAGGCATTGCGGTGATTCAGTTTGGTGCCTGAAATACCTTTATCAAAGTAGACTCTAACTAGCTGCCAATTAGGGTGGCAATTGATATATTCTTGGTAATGCTGCCGCTGATTTTCAAGGCTTTCCAATTGTTCAACATTGTCAGTGGAAACTCGGCAATAGGCTGCCACTCTTAATTGTTTGACATCACGCTGGTAGCTATTGATTTTCGTAATGGTTGACATGGCAAACCTCCTTTCGTCAGTGTGGTATGTTAGCTCTGAATGATTGATGTATCAACGTTTTCTGGCTCTATTAAAGGCGGAAAAGATTGTTGATTTAATTGATCGATTTGCTTGAATTCGTTTTCGGAAATCAGTCCCTTATTTAGTAGCTTCGTGATGACTTGACGGGATTGCTGGTAATGAAGTTCATCTAATAGCTGCTGTTGTGTTATGCCGGTTTTAATAGGCATCAGTGGTTGGTGAGTTACTGTCTTAACTTGTTTAGTCATTGTAATTACCTCCACTGATAAGCCAGTTAAAGCTAAGAAGTAAACCATGGCAGCAAAAAAAGCCTGCAGACCGCAGTCCACAGGCTAGAAATAATTATTGTTGGTTGTCCTTGTTATGAAGTTGTTGCAAAACGCTTTTTAGCTTATCGGGAACCGGCAAGCCAAGATGGCTGGCGTTTTCAAGTAAGGAGATTCCTTCATTGGAAATGTAGAAGAAGATAGTAGCCGTTCTGATTGCGGATCCATTCTTCAATAAATAAATATCGAGGACATTGGCAATTCCAACTAATACTAAAATCAGGACTTTGCGAGTTAGACCACGAAAGCCAATTTCACTTGACAGCCTATGCTCGTTAATGGCGCAGAGAATCCCGGTTAAGTAATCCACTAACATAAAAATTAACAGTGCATACAGAAAGTCGTCCAGTCCGCCCAAGTACCAGCCAAGAAAGGCCCCGATTGCTCCACAACAAGAATTAATTGTAATAGCACTAATCTTCAAGCGTAATCCCCCTTTTGTATTCTGCCTTCAACTCCATAAATTCGTGCCCATACTTAACATCGTCAATAAAACCGATATCGTAGCCGCGGCCTTCGAACCAAATATTGGTATCTTCATCAACATCAGGGCGGTAACGAATAATGAAAGAGAGTTGTTTTTCAAGTTTGACAGTTACGGCGGTGTGGTATTCTTGACCATGAAGGGAAGATACCTTGGCCCAAACATCGCCTAATTTAACGTTTTTATACATGCTCATCCCGGTGTTAGGATTTTCACCCACATACTTTTCTTTCATCAGCGTAATGCGCTTATTCAATTCGCCGATATCGGTAATTTTACTAACGCGATTATTTTGTTTCTGCAATTAAAATTCCTCCTTTCGGTAAGGTGCCAGGATTGCCCGGAGAAACTTAATCATGGCGTCAAAATCAGCGGTTTCACGATATTCATAAAGATAAGCAATTGTGTAGAGAATGGCGGTATGAATATCGTCAGGAAGTGGATCAAAAGCAGACAAGGGTTGCCGTAAAACATTTTCGACCGTAGCTGTTGCCGATCCAATCAACTTTGTGATGAGGTCATCCTCAACAGTGTTATCTACCCTCAGGTAGGCTTTTGTTTCGGCTAAAGTAATAGCAGCCACATTTCATCAATCCTTTCTACTTAGCAGCCATGGACAAGGTTTTAATTGCTTCTGGTAGAACGACTTTGCCATCAACTCTTTGTGAGCCTAAGAAGCCAACTTGACCAGTTACGGCGTAAAGCTCATTAAGACGTTTAAAGGTTCGACCTTGACGATCAGCAATCCAATAGTAATTGAAATCACCAAAGAGTACCGGTTTATTGGCGGCAGCCAATGTCGGCATGAATGGACTAGTGTAAACCGGACAGTTAAGAATTCGGTCTGGTTGGCCCGCCTGAACGGAAGGTTGCCAAATGTACTGGTCATTCTTATCCTTCATTTTGCGGATGGCTTTCACGGTGTCATCGTTCATCAAAAAGACAGCATTTTGACGGTATGGCGCCTTTAAGGAATAGAAAAGGTCGATTAAATCATCAAAAGTTAACGTATCGGCCTTAGCAGCTGTGGATCCGGCTGAAGCACCATTAGTGTCAGTTAAGATGCCAGTAGGTTGACCAGTACTGTTACCGGTTAAAAAGGCTTGTTCTTCGGCATTACCGAGTCGGCGGCCAAATTCATCAGAGAGATAAGACATCAAATCAAATGCGGAATCGTTTAGTAATTCTTCCGACACTTTGATTAGGGTTCCTAACTTATGGGCACCTAGTGACACCTGACTAAATTGCGTGTTGGACTCTGTGTAGGCTGCTTCTTCCTCAAACCAAGCAGCTGTTCCTTCGCTGGCAACAACCTGAATCTTGTGTTCACCGCTGTTGGTTTGGATGACATGGCTGATGGTTCGTAGGACATTTGCTTTTTGCAACTTTTGGATAAGTTGGTTTTCAAATTCGTCGGGCACTAGGAAGCCACCATCTGGATCCGTACCTTCTTTCAGTGCATCAACGACCGCATGACCACGCATCATTTGCCAGAAGTTTTGCGCATAAGCGTCTTGACTCTTCGGTAGTTTTCCAGCGGTTGGGGAATTAGTAAGAGCCTTACTGGTGGGTTGGTTCAGTGCCGCTTCAATTTCTGCCTACTTGTGCCATCGATCGATTTCCTTATTTATAGGCATTGTTTCTATGTGTTTGCAGTTGCATAATTTATAAAATTTAGGAGAATTCACCTTAGTATGATGTATTGAAATATAAAAGCAGTTAGTTAACACATTAAGTCCTTTTAGAAGGTAACGCTGCCTATTTTAGGTTAAAAGATACCTTGCCTAGCCACACAGCTCATAAATTTTCTAAAACAATGAGTATAATCAATGCTTTTTAATTGCGTTTTTGATATACTGTACCTAACCAAAATTAGAAAAGGAGTTGCTAAGAATGGAAATCACAATTAATGGTGAAAAGCGGCAATTAGTAGGCAATCCACCAGCTGTTGGTGACGAATTCCCACACTTCAAGGTTTTTGATAAGAATGGTGACAAGGTTAAGACCCGGCAATTGCTTGGCAAAATAACTCTCTTAAGCGTTGTTCCAGATATTAACACCCCGGTTTGTAGCATTCAAACACAGCGGTTTAACTCAACAATGGACCAATTCCCAGAGGTTAATTTCCTGACCATTTCAACTAACACGACTGAAGATCAACAGAAGTGGTGTGCCGCTGAAGGTGTCAAAAACATGGAATTGGTTTCTGACAAGGAAGAATCCTTTGGTTACGAATCAAAGCTGTTAATACCAGATGAAGGAATCCTTGCGCGGTCAGTCTGGATTCTTGATCCGGATGGGAAGGTTGTTTACCGGCAAATTGTAACTGAATTAACTGATGAACCAGACTACGAAAAAGCAATTGCTGAATTAAAGAAGTTAATTTAGGTTAAATCAATAACTAAGGCCGTCCTTAGTTGTCGATTTTTTTATTATTGTGATTCTTGATTGCGCTATAATATTTTGTGAGGTGAAAGAGATGGTTGACAAAGTTATTGCGCATCCGCTAATTACGATTGCAAATATTATTTGGAGTTTTAATCCCCTGACCCATTTACCACAAGTCCTGCTGGTCAAACG
>CAMLUN010000048.1 GCA_946487795.1 uncultured Lactobacillus sp.
AATGTATTCAAATAAAATAAAGTGGATATATTTAACCAATATTTTCTAACATAATAAAAATGATTAGTGTTAAAAAGGAGAATATAGTATGTCATTTCCAAAGAACTTTTTATGGGGCGGAGCTACTGCCGCAAATCAAATTGAAGGTGCCTACGATGTAGATGGTAAAGGCTTATCAGTAACTGATATTATGACAGCAGGTAATCTAGATCATCCCCGCATGCTTACTTATAAGTTAGATGATAAGATGCAAAAAATTCCTTCTGTTCCAGGTGCGGGTCTTCCCAAAGGAGCAGTTGGTGCAATTGATCCAAACGAATATTATCCAAACCATGTAGCAATTGATTTTTATCATCATTATAAAGAAGACATTAAAATGTTTGCAGAAATGGGCTTTAAGAACTTCCGCCTTTCAATTGCTTGGACTAGAATTTTTCCAAATGGTGATGATAAAGAACCAAACCAAAAAGGCTTAGATTTTTATCGTCGAGTCTTTGAAGAATGTAAAAAATATGGTATTGAACCTCTTGTAACTATTTCTCACTATGAAGATCCCCTTCATTTAAGTGAAAAGTATAACGACTGGCAAGATCGCGGAATGATTGATTGTTACGTAAAATATGCCACTACTTTGTTTAAAGAATACAAGGGATTAGTTAAATACTGGTTAACCTTTAACGAAATTAATACTGCCGTTATGTTCTTAGATATGTTTGGTGGTAATGGAACAGATGAAGACTATCAACATGCATATCAAAAATTACACTATCAATTTGTTGCTTCTGCTCGTTCAGTTAAAGCAGCTCATGAGATTGATCCAAACTATGTAATCGGAAATATGATTTGTGGTATTGTTGATTATCCTCTTACACCGGATCCAAAGGATATTTTGCTTAATTTCCATTCCTGGGAAAAGAATATTTTCTACTGCGGCGATGTGCAATGCAAGGGTAAATATCCAACATTTGCTAAGAGATTATGGGATGAACATAATGTTCACCTTGATATCACTGATCAAGATAAGCAAGACTTACTTGAAGGAAAAGTAGATATGTATACTTTCTCTTATTACATGTCTAATGTTGTTACAACCCATGAAGTAAAGGATAAAGTAGGTGGCAACTTTGCTTCTGGAGCCAAGAACCCATATTTGAAGTATTCTGAATGGGGATGGGCAACTGATCCAGATGGCTTACAATACTATCTTGAATTAATGTATGACCGTTATGATATTCCAATGATGGTTGTTGAAAATGGCCTTGGTGCAGTCGATGAAATTAGTGAAGATGGAAAAATTCATGATGATTATAGAATTGACTACTTAAGAATGCACATTAAGGCAATGGAGCGTGCGATTAATGATGGTGTAGATCTTATTGGTTATACTACTTGGGGATGTATTGACTTAGTATCTGCTGGTACTGGACAGATGAGTAAGCGTTACGGCTTCATCTATGTAGATCGTGACGATAACGGTAAAGGCACTTTAGAAAGAATGCCAAAGGATTCATTCTATTGGTATAAGAAAGTTATTGAATCAAACGGAAAAGATTTAGATTAGGTGAATATAAAAAATACTGCTCGATTTTTCGGGCAGTATTTTTTTATGAAGCGAGAAATAAGTAACAAAGGAAGTATGTTATGATGATTTAGATCAATTTTAATTTGTGAGGAAAAGTTGGATGGATAAACAGTCAAAAAGTAGGTTATGGACAGTCCTAGCTGCTTTAGCAGCAGTAATGTGGGGAATATCTGGATTATTTGCAGAATCTCTATTTAAAGTGAGTAGTAAGATTACACCGATTTGGTTAACACAAATCCGATTAATTATCTCTGGGATTGTTTTATTAATTATTGCGACAGTCTTACACCAAAAGCCATTTTCAGTTTTAAAAGATAAGAAAAATACTCTTCATATTATTGCTTATGGGATTTTTGGCTTGTTACCAGTACAAGTCTTTTACTTTATTGCAATTGAAATGGCAAATGCATCAATTGCTACGATTTTGCAGTTTATTGGACCATTTTTCGTCCTAACATATTTGGCTGTCACTCATCAACAAGTATTAAGAAGATTGGATGTGCTAGCTGCTATCCTAGCTTTTATTGGGGTATTTTTGTTATCAACTCATGGTAATTTTAATCAGCTAGCAATTACTCCTCTTGCATTGCTTTTTGGATTGCTATCGGCATTAGGAGAAGCAAGTTATACTTTAATCCCGGTTAAACTTGTTAAAAGAGTATCAAGTTTGGTTGTAACGGGATGGGGAATGCTATTGGCGGGAATTGGACTGATGCTTGTATATCCGCAGTTTCCATCAATTCCCAATACACTTAGAGTATGGCTGGACGTAAGTGCAATAATTATTATTGGAACGATTATTCCATTTCAAATTATGGCTAACGCTCTACGCTACGTAAAACCATCGAATGTAAGTTTACTAGATGCATTTGAACCCCTATCAGCTACAGTTGGTTCAGTTTTAGTTTTTGGTTTAGTAATGTCGGGGATGGATTGGCTAGGAACCTTCTTAGTAATTGGTTCAGTATTGGCTTTAAATTTTACTCCTAAAAGAAATATTAAAAAGAAATCTTAATTAATAAAAAATATGTGAAAGAAACTGATATATTTTCGTTTAAATAACGAAAGTATATTAGTTTTTTTATTTGCTCATCTTTATTTTAATGGCTTTCAGTCTAAATATTATAAATAAGGAATAAATTCTATTGTAATTTTAAGCTAAATAAAATTTATAACTAAAATATTTTAAATTTTATATTGCTTTTTTCACTTTAATATCATATAATCAAAAACAAGAAATTTAAGTCATCTCATAAAGGAGGAGAACAAATTGAAAAAAGTTAAGTGGTTAGGAGCAATTACAGTATTGTCCGGTGCGGCATTAACTTTAACTGCTTGTGGGAATAACAATAATAATAATGCTAGCGATAAGAAAGTTAGCTTTAAGGAAGCAGTTCCTAAGAAACAAGTTAAAAAAGGTGGAACATTAAAGTACGCAATTGAAAGTGACTCACCTTTCACAGGTATTTTCTTACCAGAATTATCTGACACTTCAACTGATAGTGAAATTCAAGGGCCAGGTTTAGAAGGACTCTTCGCTGTTAATGATACCTATAAAATTAACAACAAAGGTGCAGCTACCTTCAAGTTAGATAAGGATGCTAAGACTATTACCATTGAAGTTAAGAAGGGCGTTAAGTGGTCTGACGGTAAACAAGTAACTGCTAAGGACGTTGAATATGCTTACGAAATTGTTGGTAATCCTAAGACCAAGACTTCAAGATATACGGATTCTTTGGCTAACCTGGTTGGTTTAGATGAATATCACAAAGGTAAGGCCGACAAGATTTCCGGTATTGAAATGCCAAATGGTGAAGATGGTCGAAAAGTTGTACTTCATTTTAAGGAAATGAAACCAGGTATGCTTCAATCTGGTAATGGTTACTTCCTTGAAAGTGCAGAACCATACCACTACTTGAAAGACGTTCCATTTGATAAACTTTTATCAGATGATAAGGTTCGTAAACAACCACTTTTCTTTGGTCCATACAAGGTTCAAAAAGTTGTTCGTGGTCAATCAGTTACTTATGTACCAAATGAACATTACTGGCGTGGTAAGCCAAACTTAGACAAGGTTACTATGGAAGTAATCGGAACTAACTCTGTTTCTCAAGCTATTAAGAGTCATAAGTTTGATGTTACTGGTGTGCTTAACGCTCAATGGAACAATGTTAAGGATACTAAGGGCGTTAACTTCATTGGTAAGATTCCTCTATCTTACAACTACTTAGGCTTTAAGGTAGGTAAGTTTGACAAGAAGACTGGCAAGAACGTTGAGGATAAGAACGCTAAGATGAACAATGTCTCATTACGTAAGGCGATGGCTTATGCAATGAACATTGACGCTGTTGCCAAGCGTTACGGCAATGGTTTGTCATTTAGAATTAACACATTAATCCCAGCACAATTTGGCGACTTCTCTGATAAGAGTATTAAGGGTTACCCATACAACTTGAAGAAAGCTAACGAGTTATTAGACAAGGCCGGCTACAAGAAGAAGAAGGGTGAAAAATACCGTCGTCAACCAAATGGTAAGAAGTTAACTATTAACGTTGCAGTTCGTAATACACAACCAAACGCTGAAAAGATCTGGACTAACTACCTCCAACAATGGCAAAAGATTGGCTTAGATGCTAAATTTGTTGGGGGTCGTCCAATGGAATTCAACTCTTGGGTACAAGATGTTCAAGCAGACAGTCCTAAGATTGATGTTTTTGAAGGTGGTTGGAGTTTATCATCTGAACCATCACCAATGGACCTTTACAGTGAAGGTGCTCCATACAACTTTGTTCGTTTTGTTTCTCCAACTCAATCTAAGCTTCTTACTAACATTGATTCAACTAAGGCCTTTAACCACAAGTACCGTGTACAAGCATTTGATAAGTGGCAACAATGGATGTATGACAATGCCTATGTTGTACCTACCACAAACAGTTGGTCAGTAACTGCAGTTAACAACAAGGTAACTGGCTGGTCACTTAAGCCATCTGCAAATTCATGGTATGATGTTGGCTTTACTAAGTAATTAAAATAAATTTTCCTATAATCCTCATATATCAACAAAAATTAAATTCTTAAATAATATTTCATTAAATAAAATTTTCATAGTTATATTCCTTCAGAAGACTCTACTTTTGCAAAGTAGGGTCTTCTTTTTGTATCAATAATGATACCGATTACAAGTATAAAAAAATAAAATTGAACTATACCAATTCCTTATAATATACTACAAAGCGCTATTATATTCAGCTTTAATTTACATACCAATTAGGATAAAATATAAACATTGTGAATTCTGGAGGAATTAAATGTGGATAACTTTTTAATAGTTAGTCATGGTGAATATGCTAAGGCAACTCTAGCTAGCTGTGAAATGATTGCAGGAAAATTATCAAATGTAAAAGCAATTGCTTTTAAACAAACAATGAATCAAGATGATTTACTTGATGAGATTGCTCAAACTGCCGAAAGTTTTGAACAAGTGCCAACTATTATTGTGGATATTGCCGGAGGAACTCCTGCTAACGCTGCATTACGCTATCAGCAAGAACATCCTGAAGTAAAAGTATACAGCGGTCTGTGCTTGCCACTTTTGCTAGCGGCAGTAATGGGAACTCCGATGAAGGAAGCAATCAAACAAGCTAAAGAAAATATGGCGCCTGTTGGAAAGCCAATTGGAGAGAAGACCACCTCAAACAAGAAAGAGTCTCATCAAAGTAACGAATTAAATGAAAATGCGGAAGTAGAACCACAAACTATGCATAACGTTCGAATTGATGAAAGACTTATCCACGGACAAGTTGCCACCATGTGGACAAATGCATTGCGATTAACGCGAATTATGGTAGTTGGGGATGATATCGTAAAGAATGATATTCAAAAAACAGCCTTAAAGACCGCATGTCCGCATGGTGTTCACTTAAGTATTTTGACTGCTAAAGGTGCAGCCAGAAGAATTAATGAAGGAAAATATAAGGGTCAAACCGTTTTAGTGTTAGTTAAAAATCCTGGGGTTTTACGTCAAATGGTTGATAATGGTGTGAACTTGCCTGAAATTAATGTAGGAAACATGTCTACTAAGGCTGATTCACGTCAAGTTGCTAAGAGTGTGGCTGTTACTGCAGAAGATGTGGATAATTTTAACTACTTAAATGAGCACGGTTGTCATCTTTATCATCAAATGGTGCCGGCAGAAGACAAAGAAGAATTTATGGAGTTATTAAAAAAGTAAAGGGAAGATAAGACAATGACAATACAATGGTGGCAGATTTTATTACTAACTTGCCTAGCATTTTGGGCAATTATTGATCAATTGACTGTATCAATTGTGAATAATCCTTTAGCAATTGGGATGATTTCAGGAATTATTATGGGTGATATTACAACTGGGCTGGCAGTTGGAGCAACGCTCCAATTAATGGTCTTAGGGGTTTCAACATATGGAGGAGCATCAATGCCGGACTTTATGACTGGTGCAATTGTTGGTACAGTTTACGCCGTTATTTCAGGAAAAGGTGTGCAGTTTGCAATTGGTTTGGCAGTTCCAGTAGGACTCTTAATGGTCCAACTAGATGTTTTAGCCAGATTTGCTAATACTATTTTTCAACATCGAATTGATACTTTTATTAAAGAAAATAAGCCAAATGCTGCAGCAAGAAATGCATTGTGGGGAACATTTACCTGGGGATTTTCACGTGCAATCCCAGTTTTTATCTTACTTGTAGTAGGAAATGATGTTGTTAAAGCAATTCTACGAATAATTCCAGCTTGGTTGACTGATGGGTTAAAAGTATCGGGGCATATTTTGCCAATTGTTGGTATTGCAATTTTACTTAGATACTTACCAACTAAAAGATTTATTTCTTATTTAGCAATAGGCTTCATTGCAGCAGCTTACTTAAAAATGCCAATGCTAGGGGTAGCGTTGCTGGGAGCAGCCTTAGCTTACCTTCACTACACTCGTGAAGTAGAAAAATTAAATACAAAGAAAAATAGTTCAGAAAAAGTAACTGGGAGTGAAGAATATACAAATGAAGAGGGAGAATATGAAAACTAATTCAAATAAATTAACAAAAAAGGATCTTTTCCGAGCAAATTGGCGTTGGCTCTGGGCTAGTCAGTTATCTTGGAACTATGAAAAAATGATGGCTCCCGGTTACTTTTATACTGTTTTGCCATTTTTAAAGCGCTGGTACAAAGATGAAGAATTAGTTGAAATGATGCAGATGCAGTCACAATTCTTCAACGTGAATGCATTTGATGGAAACTTTATCATTGGAATGGATCTGGCAATTGAAGAAAAGCAAGGAAGTAAAGCTAAAGAAACAATCGCCGGCTTAAAGACAGGTTTAATGGGCCCCTTAGCTGGAGTAGGAGACACAATTTTTGGTGCTATTATTCCTACAATCTGTGGATCAATTGGTGCATATATGGGATTACGAGGAAATCCTTTTGGAGCTTTCTTGTGGATAATTGTTAATTTGATTGTTTTATTCACAAGATTTGGCTTTTTAAACCTCGGTTATTCACAGGGAGCAAAATTAATTGATTCTGCTTCAGGTAGGTTAAATGCAATTACCGACTCTGCTATTTTACTTGGGGTTACCGTCGTTGGGGCTTTGATACCAACTGTAGTTAATGTGAAAGTCCCCTTTGTATATCGAGCAGGCAAAGTAACATTAAAGATGCAAACAATTTTAAATCAAATTATGCCATCTTTAGTACCTGTTTTACTTGTAGCTTTAGTTTACTGGTTACTAGGAAAGAAACATGTGACGTCCACTAAGATGATCTGGTTTGTTTTGATTTTAGGAATTGTTTTAAGTTACTTCCATATCTTAAGTGCCTAAAGCCAGCTTTAATATTTTTAATGCTGAAATGGAGGCTATTGTTCTATAATTAAAAGAAACAATAAGATTGATAAAGGGACTTTTATGAAAGAAAAACGAAATGATACACCAATCAGTGCAAAAAAAGATATAATGGGAGATAAGACGGTTCGTGTTCGTGCTGACTTGCACCATATCATAAAAATCGAAACAGCAAAGAATGGCGGAAACGTAAAAGAAGTTATGGAAATAAGACTTAGAAGCAAACTTAAGAGTGTGTTGATAGTGCAGTATCTTAAAATTTTGTATAA
>CAMLUN010000049.1 GCA_946487795.1 uncultured Lactobacillus sp.
AACGTGCTTTAAGAGAGCGATTCATCCCCTACTTATAGAAGTGGGGGTATTCTCGTAAATTTATGGATAAAATAGCAACTAATTTCCTGCCTAGAAACCAGTTGCTATTATTCATTGATTAATTTTTAATACCATTCTATCTCAGCAATTGCATCAACTTGCTTATCAACGCCAATCTGGTGGTAAGTTACCGTTCCATCATTTGTTTGGAGCTTATTAACTTTGCTTTCCACAATTTCCCCATTGCGTACCTCTTGAAGATACTGCAAATTAAATCTTTTTATCTGATTCTCTCGTAAAAAATCACGGCCAAGAGGATCAAGAAGCCAATCAAAGTAACGCGCATTATTAACATGGTGATTAGCATCAAGGTCAAAATAACGAACTTGATAATTTTTCTTTATTATCGAACCATTTTCATCCAATTTTTGAGGTCGCTTTAGACGAGGAATTCTTTTCGCAACAGGAGCATTAAACGGTCCAATTAAAGCTAGTGGAATTGATTGCATTCGCCGCGTCTTTAGATTCATAAACACAAAAATCGACCTAATTCGTGCATATTCAATCTGGTGTTCTTTATCCGTTATCCAAAAATCACGAACAGCAAAAAAGCGGTTATAGGAAACAGCTTTGGTTCCTAAAATAACTGTTTCGCCAAAAGAAGGTTGATTTGCGGAAAGATGTCCTTCATAGCCGCTTACTACCCATGTACCGCCAGTAGATTGTATTTCTTCGGTTCCCATTCCTAAAGACATACTATGCTCATCGGATACCATGGAAATCATACTTAATATCATGCTTAGGCTTGGACGACTTGTTTCATCACACTCATAATATGTTAGTAAGTGCGGCATTTCAAATGTTTGTGCTTCTTGCTTTAACTCCATATTTTTCTCCTACAATTGATGATATTGTTTATATAATTCCTGGCGTTTTATATTATTTTTCTTTGCCACCAGCTTAATCGCAGCATTAGTGGAAAGACCATTTAAGATTTCCTTATCAACCTGTTCTGTTAATGGTAATTCAATATCATTATCTGTCTCCTCTGCCGGGTGTTCATTCCCAGCTACTAGAATAACGAATTCTCCTCGTGGTTGATGATCTTCAAACCAGGCAGTTGTTTCAGCAAGCGTTCCCCGCGTAAACTCTTCATAGCGTTTAGTGAGTTCCCGTGCTAAAACAACTCGCCGTTCATTACCGAAAACTTCCGCCATCGTAGCTAAAGTCTTTTTTAAGCGGTGTGGAGCTTCATAAAAGATCATCGTTTCTTCACGCTCTTTTAATTGCTCCAACGCCGCTACCTGTTGCTGATGCTTACGCCCTAAAAAGCCAAAGAAGTAAAATGGCTGGGGAACTAACCCCGAAGCGATAAGAGCCGTCAATCCTGCATTAGCTCCTGGAAGCGGGATCACTGGCAACCCTTCTCTAACTGCCGCCGCTACCAATTCCTTGCCGGGGTCAGAAATCGAAGGCATCCCTGCATCACTGCATTGGGCAATCGAATAACCAGCTTTTAATTTCTCAATCAATTCCGGAACACGTTGTTCAGTATTATGCTCATGAAAGCTAATTTGACGGGTTAATATATCAAAATGGTTTAATAGTTGCTGAGTATGACGCGTATCTTCAGCAGCAATCAGATCCACTTCTTTTAAGGTTTTAATTGCACGAAAAGTCATATCATCTAAATTTCCAATTGGGGTTGGAACTAAGTATAAACTTCCTGATTGGTGATCATTAAAACTACTAATTTGCTGCATACTATCTCCTATTTTGTCATTCCTTGTTCATGTCCGAATATTGCATCTAAACAAAAAGTACAAGATTCATTAGGCTCAAGACGTTTACCATAATACTCACTGCAAACATGAAAACCCTGTTGGTAAAGCTCTTTTAAATTTTGCCGTGATCCAGATAATTGGTTTTCACTATGATGTGATTGCTTTTCTTTAATCATCTGACGCAAATGCTTATTTTCAATTGAAAGTTCAACATTTTCCTCAGAAATAGCAATAATTTTTGCCTGCAACTGCTCCATTTTATTAACTAAATCCTGGGTCTGGTTCATCACCTGCGCAAATTGTTCATAAAGATTATCTGAACTATATTCTTCACTCATCTTTTCGCCCCTAACTAATGCTTAAAACCTGCACAAGCCGAATCGTCAATTGTTCAACAATATTTTGAAAGCTAATATTTTGTTCTAACATGTGACGAGTTTCCAACGTTAACTGACTAGCCGCTAACAATTGTTGAGGAGAGTATTTTCTAACTACTTCTCCCATTTCTCCTAAAATATTATTAAAGTGAAGGCGGTTGGCAACTGTAATTCCGGAATTTACCATTAGCGTATCACGCCAGATTAAGGTAATTAGGTCCAAAATTACTTGTTGTTTATCCCGGTCGGTAGCTACTTTTTGTAGAATTGTCTGAACATCAACGAAGCCTAACGTCCCATTTCGTGTCGTATCTTGATACCACTGAATGACTCCTTTGATCGCACTCTCAAACCAATTATCTTCTTGCCACTGTTCAATCATTGCCACGGAATCTGTAATCCCAACAGCAATCTGTTGCTGAGATGATGGAATATTATGTTCAGTTAAAACTGTTAACAATGCATCTCGTTTTAATGGTGGCAGTTCAATCACCTGTGTTCGTGATCGGATTGTTGGTAAGACAGCACTTTTATTAGTCGTTAGCATAAAAATATAAACGCCAGTCTCCGGTTCTTCAATAAACTTAAGAAGACTATTTGCTGCACCATTTGTCATTTTATCAGCAGCTTTAATAATAAAAATTTTCTTATTGCCTTCTACCGCACTCTTAGAAAATTCTGCTTTTAAGTGACGAATCTCATCAACCTTTATTTGGCGACCTTCTGGAGCAGCATAGACAATATCAGGATGGTTCCCAGACAGGATTCGCTGACACTCGGCACAAGTTAAGTCTGGTTTATTGTCTTGGGGATGAAGACAAAATAACCGTAACGATAACCATTGAGCAATTGACATCTTTCCTGAACCACCTGGCCCAACAAACAGATAGGCATGAGCAAGTTCTTTATTTAATAATATTTTTTGAAAACGAGTAATTATTGCTGGTTGTAATTTTTCTGCACGTGTTTGTCCCTGTTCAGCCAACCATCTTCACCTACTTAAAATTTAATGAAGTCTTCTACTGGTAAGACAAAAACAGTTGCCCCACCAATCTTTACGTTGACAGGAAATGCTGAACCTCCTTCAACATCCATATGCATTTGCGATGTAACGTATTGTTCACGTGACTCAGCATTCTTTTTAATTACTGATAATACTTCTTGAACTCGTTCATCTTCAATTCCAATTAAAAATGTCGCATTTCCTTCACGAAGGAAACCACCAGTTGTTGATAATTGAGTAACGTGAATATCAGCTTTATTAAATGCTTTTCGTAAACGATTGCTATCTTTTGATTGAACAATTGCAATAATCATTTTCATTATTAATCACCCTTTTTTATTAAAACAAATCTGAAAAACGGTCATGAATTGTTGCTTTTACATCCTCAATCACTTTTTCCAGTGGCTGACTTGCATCAATTAACTTTATCCGTTCTGGATAATTTTTGTAAAGTTTCAAGTAAGATTGACGAACGGTTTGATGGAAAGCAAGCTTTTCCTTGTCTAATCGATTAATTTGATTAGAACGATGCTCAGCAATTCGTCTTAAGCCAATTTCCGATTCAATATCAAGGTAAATTGTCAACGACGGCATTAACCCATCAATCGCAAACTGATTAATTTGCCAAATCTCTTTTTCGCCAAGGCCACGACCAGCTCCCTGATAAGCGATGGAACTATCTACAAATCGATCACACAGAATAACTCTGCCTGCTTTCAACCCCGGAATTATTTCTGAAACAATGTGTTGCCGACGAGCAGCAGCAAAAAGCAACGCTTCTGTCCGCCCATCCATATCGGTATTTTGACCATCAAAGAGTACCTGGCGAATTTGCTCAGAAATCTTATTACCACCCGGTTCACGAGTATACATAACTTTTTCTGTGCCAAGCTGATCTTCCAATTGTTGTTGAATCTGTTGGATTACACTTGTCTTGCCAGCTCCATCTGGTCCCTCAAATGATATAAATTTACCGTCCATTTCTCTCTCCTAGCGATCAATTACTCCATCATTTAACGTCCCGTGAACTTTAAACTTACGAGCAATTTTATATAGGTATAAAAATTTTTGTTCTTGAATCCGGGAACGGTAATGAAGTTCACTATTAACGTTTGCTTCATATACTGCTCGTTCAGTTTCACGTGCATGATCCCAACTGGCCTTCGTAGAATATACCGCTTCTAACAGGCGCTGATTCCGTTCACGTTCCACTTCTTTAGTAGGCCGCTTAAAAAACATTTTCTTACATCTCCGTTCGCCCTTGAACTGCTTTGAATAATGTCATCTCATCAGCATAGTCAATATCTGCGCCAACTGATAACCCATGCGCCAACCGAGTAACCTTAATTCCCGCAGGCTTAATTAGCTTAGCGAGGTACCCAGCCGTTAACTCACCATCTGATGAAGCATTAGTTGCAATAATAATTTCCTTTACTTCATTATCTTTCTTTAACCGTTTAAGTAAACTTGTAATATTAATATCTTCTGGGCCTGTTCCTGCAACTGGGGAAATAACTCCATGAAGGACATGGTATAAGCCATGATATTCATGCATCCGTTCCATTGCCATAACGTCTTGTAACTGCTCAACAACTAGAATTTGCGAATGATCACGGGTCTTATCGCGACAAATCGGACAAGGATCATCTTCAGTAATATTGCCACAAATACTACAGTTATGAAGGTCTCTTTTAGCAGATAGGAGAGATTTAGCAAAGTTCGTTACATCATCTTCTTGCATACTCAAAGTATAAAACGCCAGGCGAGTTGCAGTCTTTTGCCCAATTCCTGGCAACTTAGTATAGCTTTCAATTAATTTTGCTAATGGTTCTGGATATTGGATCACTTTTTTACAACCCCATACCTTGCGTATATTTACCAAGCTTTTGTTGAGTAGCATCATTGACTTGTTTCATTCCGTCTTTCACAGCAGCAATTACCAAGTCTTGAAGCATATCAATATCATCTGGATCAACTGCTTCTGGCTTAATCTTTAAGTCAATTAATTGATTATCCCCGCTAAACGTAGCAGTTACCATATCATCCGGTGCTTTTCCAACAAATTCCTGTTTAGCAAGTTCTTCATGTTCAGCCATCATTTTCTTTTGCATTGCCTTAGCCTGCTTCATCATTTGTTGCATATTCATTCCACGCATCATAATATCATCCATCCTTTTTCTTAATTATCTTCTACTTTAACAATATCACTACCAAATAACTTCTGTGCTGTTGCTACTTGGTTATCTTCTTGAGATGACTTTTCTTCAGTTAGTGTCTCATCTTCTGGTGGTAGCGGTGGTTCCTCCATCGGTGCTGGTGTAGCTGCAGGAGTTTGTCCGCTTTCTTCAGTAGTTTGCGGCTTTTGTTTAATAGGTTGCGACTTTTGCTGATTCTTACCAAAACCATGATCCTTGATAAAGTCTTGCCGAATTTTTGGCCATTTATCCTTAGGTACAAAAACAACTTGCCGTTCATTTCCAGTTAAACGTTGCAGAGCACTTTCCATATTCTCTAACAACGTTGTATCATCAGCTGCTTGTTGGAATAAGAACGGATAATCAAAAGCAACAATTATTCCCGCGGCACTAGCGGCAACCGGTTGTGAAACGTGAAGTAAGGACCGTTGCGGCACCGACAATAGATTCAACATATCTCCCCATAGCTCACGAACATTTATTAAATCTTGACGAGTCGCATTTTCTAACACTGGGTAAATCTTATTGAGATTAACCTGCACTTTCTTTTGTTGTACTCGTGGTTGCTCATTTTGTTGCCGAGGTGATGGTCGACTAGCATTTGCCGGCGCATTCTGCAACTGTTTTACTGTTTGTTGCAATTGCTGTATCTCTTGTTGTAATTTTTCAATCGTCTTAGTAGCTTCAGTATTTGTATCCGAAGAAACCGCTGGTGCCGATTGAATATTCTTTTGTGGTTCGATTTGTGCAAGTTTTATTGTAAGAACTTCCAAATACACATCCGGATGGGTCGTAAAACGCATCTCTTCTTGAATATTATTTAGTTCATCGATCATTTGGTATAAGGTCGCTGAAGAAGCAAGTTGGACTATTTCTTCAAAGTCTTCCTGCTTTAGTCCCGTACTTTCAACACTAATCAAGCTTGGTGATTCTTGGTATAACAGAATATCACGAATAAAGGAAATCAAGTCCTCAATGAACCGCTGACCATCTTTTCCTTCATCCAAAATATCTTTCATGGTGTCAAGAGCAGTCGCCCCTTCATGCTTACTAATCTCCAAAAAGTACTTTTTTAATAATTGTTTAGTAACACTTCCTGTAACTAGTAAAGCATCATCCAACTTTACCTCATTATCACTGAAAGAAAGAACCTGGTCAAGGATACTCAACGCATCCCGCATTCCTCCTTCAGCGGCATTTGCAATTACCCATAATGCTTTTTCATCATAAGTAACTTCCTTTTGATCAAGAATATATTTCATTCGATTAAATGCATCTTCTGCTGAAATTCGTCGAAAATCAAATCGTTGAACCCGCGAAATAATTGTTAAAGGAATTTTATGCGGTTCTGTAGTTGCAAGAATAAAAATCACATTGGCTGGTGGTTCTTCAAGCGTTTTTAGCAGTGCGTTAAAAGCCCCTGTTGAAAGCATGTGAACTTCATCAATTATATAAACTTTGTAGTCCGCTTGGGTAGGAGCATATTTTGCCTTATCCCGAATATCACGAATCTCTTCAACCCCATTATTAGAAGCCGCATCGATTTCAATTACATCATTTAATTGCCCGTTTGTAATTGCTTTACAAATCTCACACTCATTACAAGGTTCGCCATCCTTGGAATGATGACAATTAACCGCTTTAGCAAAAATTTTTGCTGCTGAGGTTTTACCAGTACCACGTGGACCAGCGAACAAGTATGCATGGCTTATCTGGTGAGTGATAATGGCGTTTTTTAGGGTTCTTGTAACAATCTGTTGACCGACAAGATCATCGAATCGCTGTGGTCGCCAGACACGATATAATGCCTGATAACTCATCGCCAGACTCCCTTTCTGAATTTAAAATACTATAAAATATTATACAAGGAATTAATCACATAAAGTAGGTAAAATACATTTTAATTAAAATTTAAAATTGAACTACTCCCACTTAGCTAAACCTACGGTTTAATGCTTGAAGTGGGAGA
>CAMLUN010000050.1 GCA_946487795.1 uncultured Lactobacillus sp.
AATTTAATAGCAAACTTGACAGCGCTTTCTTTATTTTCTATTCTAAGGCTGACTCATTTAAATACAAGTGAGTTAATTCATTTGAAAGAAGGGTTGGCTATGGTTAATTGGTTACTACCAAGCGCGCCAGCTGACAAATTAATACCGAAAGAGCAAAGGCACAGTGCTTTTATTAAGTATCGAACTAGAATTTTAGTTAGCACTATTCTAGCTTATGCAAGCTACTACATTGTCAAATCAAACTTTACTCTTTCATCACCATATCTGACAAAAGATGTTGGTTTAACTACTGCTGATATTGGTCTTGTTTTATCAGCTCTCGCAATTTCATACGGAATTGGTAAATTCTTTATGGGGTTACTTGCCGATCGTTTAAATCCCCGTTATTTTGTTGGTGTAGGCTTAATCTTATCTGCAATTTTTAATACCTTTTTTGGCTACACCCGCAATTTATGGGTAATGATTTTATTGATGATTTGCGTTGGTGTAACTCAGGGAATCGGTGCTCCTTGCTGTCAAAAGTCATTAGCAACATGGTTCGATGAGCATCAACTTGGTACAGCAACAAGCACATGGAATATTTCACATAATATTGGTTCTGGAACTGCTTCATTAATCGTTGCTGGAACTGTTGGTGCCTTTGGAGCAGCTAATATTCATAACATTTTCTTAATTCCATCATTAATTTCCATCGTAATGGCATTAATTGTTATGGCACTAGGTGTTGATACACCTGAATCAGTTGGTCTACCAAAGGTTAATAAGAACAAAGAAAAGAATATTAAGCATAAAACCTCATGGGGTGCTTTTCGAGATAACATTATGAAGAACCCAATTGTTTGGGCACTTTGTATCATGAATGCGTTCTCGTATATTTTACGTTATGGAATTGAAAACTGGATTCCTATTTATCTTTCAACCTCTAAGGGCTTCTCTTCAGTTGCTACTAACTCAGCATTTACTATTTTCGAATATGCCGCAATTCCTGGAACTATTCTTTTAGGATTGCTATCAGACAAAGTTTTAAACGGTCGTCGTGTTCCAATAATGTTGTTTACCTCAACCATTATTCTAGTTTTGATCCCATTCTATGCCGTATCCCAAAATATTGTAATCGTTGATATTATTTTAGGAATTTTAGGGATTTGTATTTATGGTCAACAAGTCTTAATTGGAATCGTAATTATGGATGCGTTACCAGTAGAATCTGTTGCCTCAGGAATTGGTTTGTCTGGTTTCTTCGGCTATGCTTTTGGTGAGGTCATTGCTTCATACGGAATTGGTTCCATTGTTGGTAAAACCAGCTGGAATGCTGGCTTTGGAATCGTAGCTGTTTCCTCAATTATCTGTATTATCTTTTTCGTTTTCCTTTTGAAGAAATACCACAATACATTATAATAACTAACCTACCTAATATTGAGGCTGAGAAAAAACGAAACGTTCTTTCTTAGCCTTTATCTATTACCAGCAATTTTCAAAATCACCGAGTCTAATCGTGCAAATCAATCATTGATAAATTAGCATTTGACCAGCTTCTTTCCCTAACTCACAAGAAATTTCTTTAAACCAGTAAGCGCTCCAGCCGATGCTACACCACCAATAACTGAGATAACTGGTGAAAACTTTTTGTGTTTTGAGCTAGTTTGTTGCTGAGGATTCCTCAAATGAGCTCTTCGTGGCATTTCATATTGCCGATTATTTATAACTTGACTTTGAACATTCCCTTCTTTTTTCGGGTCATCATACCTTGTTAGTTGATAACTATCAATAATCTGATTCAGCTTCTTATCATAATCAGTATCTGTTGCATAACAGCCAACAAGCGCATGGGTTGCTTCACGGTAATTTTTTGCCACCGAACGATGCACTTCCCTATATAAGGGCTGCTGAAGCGTCTTAGCATAATCTTGCAACGATTGCTTGGTACTAGTATACGAACGAAAAACATCCTGAACCTGCATTGATTGAGAACCAATAAATTCTGTCGTTGGCTTTAATACGCCACGCCCATTATATTTTCCTTTTACACCAAATAAATTATGGTGCGGTGCTAGACTAAGATCACTCGTTCCCCAATTACTCTCTAATGCAGCTTGGGCAATGATAATGGATGGGTATAGATCATAATCCTTACCAATTTGTCGTGCATCATCAGCAATCTGATTAATAAAGCGCGCTTGATTTGGTAATGGCTGCTTCGGTAAATACCTTTTTTGATCAACTAATTGGTCAGAGAAGGTATTTTCTTTTGCTGCCGTTTTTTCCTGAGTCTGTACTTTTGCCTTTTCAATTCCTCGTTGGTAAGCAGTTTGTTCTACGTGATCGCTAAACGCATGGGTTCTTCCTTCTTCCTGATCCGCTACTCCTAACTGAAATGCTTGACGATATTTCCGAGTTGCATTATGGAACTGAAGTAAGAATTCACGTGTATACTCATCACCATGACTTCGTAGAACTTGCGCATCTACCACTTCTTGGTTAATCACTGCAACTTCAGCAGCATTTCGTGCGTCATCCTGTTGACTGGCAAGAGCAGGTAACGCTGTATTAAGTGAAACTAGCATTACAACTGTTCCTAAAATCACCTTATCATTCATTTCTTATGTCACTCCCGTATTAGTCCTCTAAATAATCAATACGGAATAAATTTAACTTTGCATTTTTAAATTCAGAAGTTATTTGAGCACATATAAATCTCCATTAAATAATAAAGGATTAGTAATGTTTCTTTATCGAACATCACTAATCCTTTATATCCTCATACTAGTAAATTATTACTGGTTCATTAACTTCAAGGCTATTATATGCCCCAGCAGCGTCGCTTGGATGCATATTAGCACAACCATTTGAACCGTCATTTAGGTAAGCCGTTTTAGACCAATTATGCCGCCATGAAGCATCATGGAAGCCACAACCACTATCGGTAAATTGAGCCCAGTATTGAACCTTACTGCTGTATTTAGAACCATTATCGCTCGTCCCCTTTAGAACTGAAGGAGATTGCTTATACATGATATACCAGACTCCCTTAGGTGTTTGGTCAGCCTTATTACTCATCTTTCCAGTAACAACGTCTACATCGTCTACACACTTACCATTTTTGTAGAACCAGGCATGCTGATCGGCAATTGAAATAACAGCATAGGTATTACCAATTCCACCATTTTCTGTTACCCCATAACCAGTCCCGCGACGATTATAGCCAATTCCATAAATATCTGCCTTAGCATCTACAGAAGATTTGCCAGTTGCAATTGCGTTAGCTAAAGATTTGCCGGCACGCTCAGCACTTATCTTCCATCCGTAACTACCATCCCTTGTAGTAGTTATCTCCTTACCATCAGGAGTCTTGAATTTAAATGCTTTACCTAACGTTGCTTGCTTTTTATTAATCTGCTTAATCTTCTTATCTATAACAGACGTATTAAAGTGATATTGGCCATCTTTATAGGTAGCACTCGTAATCACGTCACCCGTTGTTAAGTGATAAGTCTGCTTTTCAACTTTATAGCTAACCTTTTTTCCGATTAACTTTTGCAATTGTTTCTTTTCGTTTTGCACAGTTTTGCTATCTGGTGAAAGTGGTTGTTGTTGCTTAGCGGTAAGATAAATCTTACTGTTGGTTGCTTGAGAACTTAATTGGTGAAGAATCCGTTGCTCATCAATCTTTGTTCCCTTTTGTCCCTTATGAACTGTCACCTTGTCGTCACGAAGTTCAGCGTAAGCATCTACTGGCGCCTGTCTGCCTCGATTTTCTCGTTGAAGAATTGACTGGACAGTTGCTTTCTTTGTTTCGTACTGACTGAGATCCTGCTTGCCGGGATTTAACTCTAGAGAGTAGGGCTTTCGAGAAGGGAAGAATGTAAACTGTTTGTGAAAGACATTCTTTACCTTAGCTTCATCTGCTGATGTAAATACATAATCAGTATCGGATCCGTCATAAATTAAATGATCATTTAGGTAAACCTGATTACTATTTTTCGTTGTCTTAACCTTTTCCAGGGCTTGCTTAGTAGTCAGACCACCAACGTTAATTCCATTAATAGTAACCTTCTTGTTAAAGTGGTGTGCCTGATGCCACCAATTAATTCCAAGAACAATGACTAATAACGCAATAATCACTAATAACCAGTGCTTTAATTGAAAACGCATTGAAAATACTCCTCACGTCGAATCAGTAATAGCAAAGTATCGACTGTCATATTTTACCACGATCTAGTAAAATTAGCATATTTTATCGAACATACGTTACTAAATTATTACTTTTACTATAAAAGAAAAGCCCTTGAATTTGGGTAACTCCAAACTTCAAGAACTTTTTAATCAATAATTAAATTTCAGGATAGCTGCTTTCCTTAATATCTAATTTCTGATTGTTTAAGTCGGTTTTAACTACCGTCACATCACAAGGGGCAATCCGAACAGTGTAGGCTGCAGTCGAACCAACAATCAATCGGCCAATTGCGTTTAACCCGGTGGCACCAATTACAATTAAATCAATGCCGTTGTCCTTTGGGTATTTTTCAGCTAATTCTACCTTAGCATTACCAATTTCAACATCGGTATGAACTTCTTTTACCCCAGCATCCTCAGCCTTTTGCTTATTTTCAGCTAACCGTTTGTTCATCTCTTGAATAGCAGAATCATAAATGCTCTTATCAACAAAGCCAAACCCACTTGGACTTGTTGTTGGGTAGCGTTCACCATTAATTACACTAAGTAAGTACAACGCTGCATCGTTTTGCTTTGCAATATCAACAGCCTTTGAAAAGGCCATTTCTGATTGCTTTGAACCGTCAATTCCGACAAGGATCTTTTGATAACTCATATTGACACCTCCAGAAATTCTTCTACCTTTAACCTTATTTTACCATATTGCTTTAGTGGCGATTAATCTGTTACCAGGTTATTAATTGCTTGCATGTAAATTGCCATTGAAGTAATTAAATCGTTAACAGGCTGAAATTCATTTGCTTGATGCATTGTATTTGGTGTATTAGGCATAAGAGCACCAAAAGCAACGCCACGCTTCATTAGCCGGCCATAAGTTCCGCCACCAACTACTTCAGGCTTAGCATTCTGGTCACCACTAATATCAATATATGCTTCCATTAATGTTTTAACAATTGGATCATCAGGATCAACATAGTGTGGTAATTGACCGTCACCTTGATTAACAGTGATGGCTAATGCCTTGGTTACTTTTTCAACCTTGGCTTGAATTTCATCTGGGGTAATTCCTTTTGGATAGCGGAAATTCATGTTAATTTTACCGCCATTCTCTTCATCATAATTTAAAATTCCAGCGTTCATCGTTAATTCACCCATTACATCATCGGTAAATGAACAGTCAAACTTCTCCATTCTCGTATCAAGGTGAAGATACTTAGCAAGAAAACTAATGAAACTAGCTGCACCACCAGCAAAATCATACTTATTCAGGAAGGTAGCCAGATATGTCCCAGCATTAATTCCCTTTTCCGGCTCCATCCCATGAGCGGCCTTACCAATCACAGTCAATTTTAAGCCATCCATTGTTTCCTCGACCTTGCCAGTTACTGGATTGTTTTCGATAAACTGTCCAAATTCGCTTGTTACCTGTTCCTTATCTGGTACTGTAATTTCAGCAACTGCTTCACGAGGAACCATGTTGAACCGCAAGCCAGATTGGAAACTCTTAAGTTGAGCTTTGCCGCTATTACCTGCTGGAACGTCAAGGAGCAACGAGAATTGACCCTTTTCACCGTTAATTACTGGAAATTCTGCATCCGGTGAGAAGCCCATTGTCGGTGCCGGTTCAACTTCAAAGTAGCGGTGCATCCCCGTCCAATTACTTTCCTCGTCCGTTCCCACAATAAAGCGGACCTTCTTATTAAACTTAACTCCCTGATCTTTCAAATATTTAAGAGCGTAGTAGCAAGCCATTCCAGGCCCCTTATCGTCAGAAGCGCCCCGAGCATATAAATTACCGTCCTTAATAACGGGATCAAACGGATCAGTATCCCAACCCTTTCCAGCAGGCATCACATCAAGGTGAGCCAGAATTGCTAAGGTTTCATCACCCTCACCCCATTCTGCATATCCTACAAGATTATCAATATTCTTCGTTCGGAAGCCATCTTGCTTTGCCATCTTCAAAAATTCTTGCAGGGCTTTCGCTGGCATCGGTCCTAATGGATATTCATCCGTAGCTGCACTATCATCACGAACACTTGGAATCTTCAACAGGTTAGTTAAATCCTTAAGGTAACTTTCTTCTTGACTTTGTGCTGCTTTCATCCAATCCGTCATTTTATCAACCTCCGTTAATCTTTTCGTTAAAATAATGATACCATGAAAGTAGTAGTTTTCAGTTTGAAAGTACTTGATATAAAGGAGTATTAAAATGAAAAAATTAACTGATCAAATCCTTTTTGATGTTATTAAGCCACGCCCTAACGATAGTTTTAAGGGAACATACGGGAAGGTAACCCTAGTTGGTGGTAACCGCAACTTTGGTGGAGCAATTATTATGGCATCCACTGCTGCTGTATGTTCGGGTGCTGGATTAGTTACTACTGCTACTGATCCAAGTAATTCAGGAGCCCTCCATTCGCAACTTCCCGAAGCGATGTTTGCTGATTTTAATAATGCTGATCAACTAGCATCCTTAGTTGAACCTGCTACAACGGTGGTCGTTGGTCCAGGCCTTGGGGATGACCAAAGTAGTCTAGCAATTCTTAAAAATGTTTTTGAACACACTAACGAAAAGCAAAACGTTGTTATTGATGGTTCAGCAATTACCCTAATGGCCCGAGAAGGCCTCGCTCAACCAAAGGGTAATATTATTTACACTCCACACCAAATGGAATGGCAGCGCCTTTCAGGAATTAAAATTGCTGATCAAAGTGAAGAACGAAATCGGGAAGCACAAGCAAAGTTAAATGCTACCGTTGTTCTTAAAAAGCACCATACAGAGATTTATACTAACGATGATGTCTACCAATTAACAATTGGTACTCCTGCTCAAGCCGTTGGCGGAATGGGTGATACGCTTGCCGGAATGGTTGGTGGCTTCACTGCTGAATTCTCTAAGACTCCATTAAAGGCAGTTTTGGCAGCCGTCTACGCTCATAGCGC
>CAMLUN010000051.1 GCA_946487795.1 uncultured Lactobacillus sp.
AAAAAATCACCCGCACGGGGATCGAACCCGTAACTCCGCCTTGAGAGGGCGACGTCTTAACCAATTTGACCAGCGGGCAATAAACAATACAAGAGAAGTATACAGATTTTCTCATATATTGTCAAACATTAATTAATTTACTATTTAGATCAATTAATAAAGACAAAATCATTCAAACGATAGTTCTAGTAAATAAATCCTCATCTTCTTGACGTGAGCAGTTGTCGCCCAAACATCGTGATAATTCTTCTTTTCTTGATGCGTCTTAACAAAAAAGCTTTCTAGCAAATCACCATTTTTAGCCACAAAGTCATTTGATAGTCGATTTACCATTAAGCGATCATCCGGAAAATAGAAAGCAGCATCTGCAATTTTCAATGAGTCCTTAATAAAAACGGAAATTGTATTGGTATACTGTACTTTTTCACTCACTATTAGTTCTGGATGATGCTTAATCTTGGTTAATACGTAATAAATTGAATCAGAATTACTTGCCATTTTCTCTTCTCCTCAATGTCTAAAGGTATTTTACCAAGAAACAAATCACACGTAAAATTTCAACAAAAAAGGGCTCCGAATAATACGGAACCCTAACTAATTGGGCATACTGGTCTCGAACCAGTAAATTATGGATTCAGAGTCCACTGCCTTACCAGTTTGGCGAATGCCCAATAAGATAACAATAATAATATACACGGTGAATTTTAATTAGTCAACCATTTTCTTCGGATTCATCTTAATCAAATTCACTAATGACGATGTTTTTGTAACCAAATCCGCCACTGCGTTACCATATTAATCCACGGATGCCTAGTCCCATTATTCCAATAGTCAACATCTGCTTTAATTTGCCGTTGTGACCACCGAGAGTAATCATGGTGCATAAAGTTATAATCTTGCACCTCAGACTGGCTTTCCCAAATAGCAGCCATTATAAACTGGCTTCGGGTCCGTTGTAACTTTGGATCGACTTGGTCTACCGCGGTGACATCTAATACTTTAGCAGTCGCAATTGGCGGAATTACCCGATTATCCTTAATATATGGGCCAACCGGGACGTTAATCAAGGCACCCTTCATTACCTCTTGCCAATTCTCTCGTGTTTGATAACGATGCTCTAATCCCGGCTCAACATCGTTTGCTAATAGGTAATTTCTCTCTTCGCCCCAACTAAGTACAACATGGAGTTTAAATGCCGCAACCATGATAGATTTCCCCCTCGCAACCTTGTTATTACTATTTTACCGCAAATCTTTTCCCTGTAGCGGTTCACATAGGGAAAAATCCATTCTAAATAATAGACAAGCTCTAAGAAGTTCACTAGAATGCACTTTATGGGGGTAGCTTTTTAATGAAGAAGTATTCGAAATTATTTCTCCCGCTAATCTATAGCTTGATTTTTATCACCGCGATCTGGTCCTATCAGAATATTGAAACAGTAAACTCAAACACTAACATCTTCATTCATGAAGTCCAGATTCACACTCAAAATATTATTAACCAGGTTACGGGAAAAAAGAAACAAAAACCGAAATTAACAAAAGATAACTCGCAAAGGACAGAAAAAAAGGCCACTTACTCGAAGCCTGTCGGTAAATGGCCGACAAATTCTGCCACTATTTTTATTAATATCAAAGATCCGGTCTTACGAAGTGCTGCTAAATCAGCGATCAAAGCATGGAATGATACTGGCTCCTTTACTTTTCACGTGGTTAAGAAGCAAAAAGATGCAAATATTCTTTTCACAACGATTGATGATGATAAGGATGGAGCGGCTGGTTTAACAGAAGCAAATATTAATTCTGGCAATGGCAACTTCATCTACGTAAGGGTCGAACTCAACTCTGCATATCTGCTAAATCCGGTTTACGGTTATTCACAACGACGGATCATCAATACAGCCGAGCATGAACTTGGTCACGCCATTGGTCTTCACCATACAGATAACATTTCAGTAATGCAGCCAACCGGTTCTAATTACCCAATTCAATCAACAGATATTCAAAACGTTAAGCTCCTCTATTTACGGAAAAACACCGCATCAGCTTCATCTCAGTCTCAAACTAATACTACTAATAATAACTAGATTCCCTCTTAAATTTAAAATCCACCAGCTGATTCATGGTAAAATGACACCGTGTGTATTTTTAAGAAAGGTTATCGTTTCAATGAATTCAAATAAAAAAGCTCTCGGTCTTGCAATGGTAATCACCGCAACCACTTTTTGGGGAATTTCCGGTCTGTTTGCCAAGGCCCTTTTTAACATTAGTCCGTCCATCACTTCACTATGGCTAACCCAGTGGCGGTTGATTTTTGGTGGTGTGATTATGATTGCTATTAGTAAACTAATGGGCAACCATCCATTTGCAATTTTCCATAATTTACACGACACCTGGGTTATCTTTGCCTATGGTGTAATTGGTCTGGTGCCTGTCCAGTTTGCTTACTTTATGGCAGTTCAAGAAGGAAATGCTTCCATTGCCACTATTCTTCAATTTGTTGGCCCCTTCTTCATTATCGCTTATCTGGCCGTTTTTCGACATGAGCCACCACGAAGAATTGAAATCATTTGTGCAATCATCGCCTTCCTCGGTGTCTTCATCATTGCCACTCATGGTCGATTCAACCACTTAGCTGTCACACCAGCGGTCCTCTTTTGGGGCTTTATCTCAGCGGTTGGTGTTGCCACCAATACTTTGATCCCCCAGGAAATGTTACAAACTGGGCGTGTACCATCGCTAGACGTTACTGCATGGGGACTTCTGTTTGCTGGCATCGTTCTTTTAGCAATTCACCCTCAGCAACCGGCAATTCCAAACGTTCCCAGTGTTTGGATCGACTGTGCAAGCATCTTAATTATTGGAACAATCATTCCGTTCTACTTGGCAAATACCTCACTCAGATACATTGATGCAACAACATTTAGTCTAATGGATGCCTTTGAACCACTTTCGGCAACTATCGGTTCCGTTTTAATTTTCCACCTTTACCTAACCGGAGCTGATATTCTTGGATCCATTCTGGTTATCGTTGCGGTATGTGCAATCAACATTCGTCCACACCGCAAGAATGCTAGTGACTAATAAGAAGGAGGATATAATATGACAGAAGATGGTTATAAATATGATGAAGATGGCTTTCGTGAGGATCTTAAGAATGATCCCAATGTTCTTCACCAGCCCGACGCTGATCGGACAAGCTGGAAGCTAAAGGTTCTTTCTTACGATGAAACAATTGATGTTCTTAATGGTGATACTAAGGTCCAACCCGAGTTTAAGTTCTCTGATGAAGTATTGGATAAAATTGTTAAGGAAAAGCCTGAGTTGAAATCTGATGAGGATATTAAAAACCTCATTAAAGATAAAGACCAGCAAATCCTTCTCGCAAGGTATAACGAGGATCAGGCTAATAATCAAACAATTAGTCCTGATAGTGAAGCCCAGGATAAGGAATAGTTAGTCAAAAGAAGCTGAGAAAAATATTCTTCTCAACTTCTTTTCTTCTATATAATTCAAAAAGGGCCATCTGGAATTATTCCAAATGACTCTTTTCTTGATTCATCTATGATTAGTTATCACTAATAACAGTACCAACCTTACCGGCAAGGGCATCGTCTAAGCCGTTAAGTGAAGTAATCAAAGCTTTCCGCTCTGGGTGGCCTTCAACGAAGGATAAGCAGGCTTCAATCTTAGGAAGCATACTACCAGCAGCAAATTGCTTTTCATCCATGTACTTTTGGGCTTCGGCAACGTTTAATGTCTTCAAAGCCTTTTCATCTGGCTTACCGTAATTTACAAATACGTAATCAACAGCAGTTAAGATGATTAAAGTATCAGCATCAATCTTATCAGCAAGTAATGCGCTAGAACGATCCTTGTCGATAACTGCTGGAACACCTTCTAAGCCATCGTCAGTCATGATAACGGGAACACCGCCACCACCACCAGCGATAACAAGATCGCCAGCTTCAATCAAAGTCTTGATACTGTTCAATTCCATAATCTTCTGTGGAAGTGGAGAAGGAACAACTTGACGATAGCCACGGCCAGCGTCTTCTTTGAAGGTGTAGCCCTTTTCCTTTTCAATCTGTTCAGCTTGTTCTTTAGTGTAGAAGTCACCAACAGGCTTGGAAGGATTCTGGAATGCAGGGTCTTTAGGATCAACAGCAATTTGAGTAACAACAGTTGCTACGTTCTTGTTCATCCAACGACGGTGCAATTCATTTTGAAGACTTTGTTGTAAGTGGTAACCAATATAACCTTGACTCATTGCCCCACATTCTGGGAATGGGAAGGCAGCAGTCTTACCGTTTTCAGCAGCAAAGTTCATTCCAAGGTTAATAGCACCAACTTGTGGACCATTACCGTGGCTGATTACTACTTGGTTACCAGCATCAATTAAACCAATTAAAGAAGAAGCAGTATTCTTAACCAGCTTTAATTGTTCTTCGGGGGACTTACCAAGGGCGTTACCACCCAAGGCAACAACTACTTTAGCCATCTAGAGAGTCCTCCTTAGTTGTGTTCACCTAAAGTTGCAACCATAACAGCCTTGATGGTGTGCATCCGGTTTTCAGCTTCACGGAATACAACTGAGTTCTTGCTTTCGAAGACTTCATCAGTAACTTCCATTTCCTTAAGACCGAACTTCTTGTAGATTTCCTTACCTACTTCAGTGTCAAGGTTGTGGAATGCTGGAAGACAGTGTTCGAAGATAGCCTTAGGGTTTTCAGTAGCGTCCATAACTTCCTTAGTAACTTGGTAAGGCTTGAGAAGCTTGATCCGCTTTTCCCACATGTCATCTGATTCACCCATTGATACCCAAACATCGGCGTAGATAACATCCATGCCCTTAACGCCTTCCTTAACGTCGTTAGAAACAACGATCTTAGCGCCAGTTTCGGCAGCAATAGCGTTAGCCTTGTCAAGAACTTCCTTAGTTGGGTTCAATTCCTTAGGAGTTACAACGTGGTATTCCATACCCATAACAGCAGCACCTAACATCAAAGCGTTAGATACGTTATCTTGACCGTCACCAACAAAGGCGAACTTGATTTGTTCGTAAGGCTTCTTCAATACTTCATGAGCAGTTAAGAAGTCAGCCAATACTTGTGTTGGGTGGTCTTCATCAGTTAAACCGTTCCAAACTGGAACACCTGAGTACTTAGCCAAAGTTTCAACATTCCGTTGTGAGAAACCACGGTATTCAATACCATCAAACATACCACCAAGAACACGGGCAGTATCCTTAACAGATTCCTTGTGACCAATGTGTGAGCCTGATGGGCCAAGGTAAGTTACGTGAGCACCTTCATCCTTAGCACCAACTTCGAATGAGCAACGAGTACGGGTTGAACTCTTTTCGAAGATTAAGGCAATGTTCTTGCCTTCAAGGTTCTTACCTTCAGTACCAGCGTACTTAGCCTTCTTTAAGTCTTCAGCAAGGTCAAGCATGTATTCCATTTCACGCTTGTTAAAGTCTGAAAGTGTCAAAAAACTACGATTACGTAAATTGAATGCCATAATTAAATTTCCTCCTTGAAATTCTTTACGGTTTATATAATAGTAAGCACTTTCAAAAAAAATCATTTTGCTTCAAAATGATTCATCAAAAAGTTTAAATTTATTTTCACAATGATCAAAAATATTCATTTAAAGAAAGCGGATCCATCACTATTCATACATTATTCAACCCAATAATATACATTTCACAAGCATTTTATTAATCAGTATGCTTAATATTCAATATCTAATGAATTATTATTGACTTTCGCTCCAGCTTCAAATAAACTCAAAATGACTCAAATTGATTCGAGGTATTAAAATGAACTTCTACATTGTTGATAATGATAACAACGCTACATCTCTTCTTAAAGATATTATTGAGAACGACTTTAATAATTCAGTTGTTGGTACAACCTTCAATGCTGAACAAGCATTTGAAGATGTTATTCGCTTGAGTATTGATGTTATGTTTGTTAACCCGTCCCTGTCACAGATTAACGGGATTGAGCTAATTAAGCGAATTCAACAAAGCAACCATCACCCTCACTTCATAATGGTTAGTCAGGCATTCGATCCTGCAGGAAGAACAAACGCCTACCGAGCCGGAGTTGACTTCTGTATCGAAAAGCCCTTGAACGTTGCTGAAGTGAAAACTGTTATTAAATTAATTGGTGAAAACATTAATATGTCAAACCGGATGTTGCAGATACTTGATCTGGTCAGTGGAGCTGCCAATCAGAACACGACTAATATTAACTTCAAGAGTAAGGAAAAGGAGAACGTGAAGTCAATTCTTCGTTTTCTCGGGATCACAAACGGTTCTGGCGCGCAAGATATTACCCGAATTATCAATGTTATGATTGAGCAGGGAATCACGTTTGACAAAATTAACTTTCATGAAATTTTTCGGTGTGACGATCACGGTAAAAAGATTATTCTTCAACGGATTCGTCGTGACCTCAAGACCGGTCTAAATAACCTTGCCCATATGTGCATTGATTATCCAGAAAACGATATTATTTTGGAATATGCTAATAACCTTTTTGAATACAAGAATGTTCATAATGAAATGAAAATTATTAATGGTACTGCCTCACGTGGCGGCCAGGTCTCAGTCAAGCACTTTTTCAACGGTCTAGTTCAAGAAAGTGCTCAAAAGTAAAAGGAAAGCCATTCAGAAACTTTGCTAGTTCCTGAATGGCTTTCTCTTACTTTTTTATCAGCTGGATCGTTAAATAAACCCAAATGACAATCAAAATAACGGTATATAGTGTGGCAATCCACATGACCCACTGCAAGAATGGGATTAATTTGAACATATTCAAAATCGTAAAGCAAATTGTCAAAACACACCAAACAGCAATTCGTATCTGAAGCTGATGACGTTGCTTATTGAGTTGCTGACGATTCATTACTTGTTTTCGCCCATTTCAGCCCGCAGCTTCTTGCCGATCTCTTCGTAACCT
>CAMLUN010000052.1 GCA_946487795.1 uncultured Lactobacillus sp.
GTTAATGATTAGCGAGTTTCCGCATTCCCGGCAATGAAGACATAACGATGAAGCTGAGAATGTAAAGTGCTGATAAGAAACCCATTGTTACTCCTAATGAATAGTGGTCCATCAGCAATCCAATAACTACTGATGAAAATCCACCAATTGCTCGACCAACATTCATAATGATACTGTTAGCTGTAGAACGAATGGCAGTTGGGTAAAGTTGACTGATAACTGCACCATAGCCGCCAAACATTCCGTTAGAGAAGAAACCAATTAATGCACCAGCAAGAATGAGGGCAATTGAACTTTGGACCATGAGGATGGTGAACATTACCGTAGCAGAACCAAGAAGGAAGATACCGAAGGCCCAACGTGGACCCCAATTATCCATTACTGTCCCAAAGACCATCATCCCAATACTCATTCCAATGATGGTAGCGATCATCCAAATTGATGATCCCGAAACGGACAGTCCTTGTTGCTTTTGCACAATTGATGGTAGCCAGTTCATTAGGCCAAAGTATCCAGCAATTTGAACAATTGTCATTACCATTAAGCCAAGGGTTTGCAGGGCTAATCGTGGTGTAGCAAAGAGACGACTAATAGAAATCCTTTGGTGATTAGCAATTGTCTTTTTATGGGCGACAATAAATTCTTGACTTTCGTGAACGTGACGCCGGATGAAGAAGGTCAGGATTACTGGAATAATTCCTAAAAGAAAAAGCGCGTTCCAACCAAAATTGGGAATGATGTAGGCTGCCATTATAGCAGCAAAAATTGCACCAACCTGACCACCGATGGCCGCAACAGAAGTCAATCGACCAATAAGGTGAGGTTCAAAATTTTCAGCAATTAATGCAATTCCTACACCATATTCACCACCGGCACCAATACCAGCCAGAAAACGGCAAATGTAAATTGCTGGCAATGAGTGGGCGAAAAACATTGCGGCCGTTGCCAAGGCAAAAATAAAGATCGTGTAAGTGAATGTCTTTACACGACCGATCCGATCACCGACAAGGCCGAAAATCGCACCGCCCGCTAACATTCCAAGGTTAGTAATAGAACCAATCCACCCAGTAGCCGTACTTGAGATATGGAGGCTGGCGATAATTGGTGCAAGAGCAAATGACAAAAACATAATATCCATGTTTTCTAATGAAAATCCGGATGCAGTAGATGCTAGGACCCATTTCTGGTTTTTAGTCATTGCTTGGCCGACATGATTACTTGTCTGTTCCATATTTAATTCCTCCAAAATGATGCTCACTGACATCGATTATTTGGCTTTAGGATTATTAATCCCTATTTGACAACGTATTATACACGCCTTAACTTAAAATGCTATTAAAAGTTTAGCGATTGAGTTGAAAAGGTGGTGTATAATATGAAATATTGATTCGAGGGGGTTATGGAATGAAGAAAAACATTTGGCGCCAGGTTAGAGATGTTCTTTCCCTTATTATCGCTGCAATTTTACTGTATTACATCGTTACCTTTTTAGACAGTTTGATCAAATAAAAATTGAGGATCGCGATAACATGACACACCGTGATCCCCAAGTAGAAGTATTTAGCGAAAGTGATTGCAGAATCACCTTCTTTTATATTATAACAATATTTTTGACAATTGTTATGTAATATAGCTATTATTTACAACAAAATTAATTTTCATCTTATTATTGTCTTATTACCAGTAAGTACTAATTGAGATTGCCTTAATCGGTAAATTAAAAGTGCTATAATAAAAACAATAATGAGTATCGGGAGGAATATTTTAGTATGACTACAAGAATCTTTACTGCTGAAGAACTTGCAAAATACAATGGCCAAGATGGCAACCCAGCTTATGTCGCAATTGATGGAACAGTTTATGATGTCAGTAATGTTCCGGCTTGGCGTAACGGTAAGCATCATGGCAACTTAGCAGGTCATGACGTCAGCGCTGCAATTCAACGCTCACTTCATATGAAGCGGGTTCTTGAAGATTTACCAGTTGTTGGTAAATTTACCGGTGATCCTGAAGTTTAATCATTTTTAAGTTAATCCATTTAAACTAAAACAACCTAAGATTATTCTCGTTTTGAGTTAATCTTAGGTTGTTTTTTAACTATATCGGTTTTTAAGCTAATTTCAGGTAGTCTTTTAAGTATTCTGCGAGACCATTATGTTCGTTGTCAATTGGGGTCACGTCATCTGCAATTGCCTTAATTTCGGGAATTGCATTATTCATTGCAACACCACGACCAGCAGCGGCAATCATTTCTTGATCGTTCTTCTCGTCCCCAAAGGCAATAATATGGGTACGGTCAATTCCGTACTGCTTAGCAATATAGAACATTCCTGATTCCTTATGAGTACCGCGGTGAATTAGTTCAAGAATATTATACGGGCCGCCCCATACCCGAGGCTCAACGAAGTCACCGTATTTTTCGTTGACAGCTTGGATAATTTTCTTTTTACTGCCTGGCTGATATTCAATTGTCATTGCGATTGGATTGTCACTGAGATTCCTTTTACTCAGTAATTGACTGGGTTTAAGACGGTTAGGAAGAAATTCAGGGACGTCCTTAGTTGCCTGGTTCGCCCAGAAATGATCCTTACTTTCAACGGTAATGGTATCAATTCCCAATTCGTCTCTATGTGCCAGAAGGTCTAACGCTAATTCTTTTGTTAATTCAATTTCATATTCTTTATCCCAGTTTTGGTGGGGAATATGGGTTAGCGCACCATTGAAGTTGACCATTGGCGTTTGAATGCCGATTTGATCGTAAATGTGTTGAGCAATTCGGTAAGGTCGTCCGGTGATAATACTAACAATGTGGCCGTCTTTGGCAGCACTCCGCAACGTATTAATTGTTTCAGCGGTTAATTTTGACCGATTATTGAGAGTAGTTCCATCTAAATCGATAGCAATTAGGTGTTGATCCATTAAGCGTGTCACTTCCCTTTATTACGAATAATTAACTATTATACCTGGAATTAAGAAAAAGTTAAATGAATTCCAAGAATGCTTCCGGGAAATGTTTAGGAACGGGTTAAAATAAGTTATAATTTGTTTAAGATTAAATTGATGGAGTGATTAAGAGAATGCAGCTACCAAGTGCATTTAAAACTAAGTATCAGCGACTATTGGGGGATGAGGCCCCAGCTTTTTTAGCAGCGTTGAACGAACAAAGCCTTAGTGGTTTTCGGGTTAACCCGCTGAAAGATGGCTTGCCGCAGAAGACAATTAGTCAGGCTAAAGGGAAAATGCCGTATGTACCTACTGGATATTATGGTCAAGTTAATGGAAAGTCCTTGGATCATGTTACTGGCTGGGTATATAGTCAGGAACCTTCTGCAATGTATGTAGGAGAAGTAGTTGATCCGCAACCAGGAGAACGGGTTCTCGACCTCTGTGCAGCGCCAGGAGGAAAATCGACCCACCTAATTTCTTTAATGAAGGATCAAGGATTATTGGTTGCTAATGAGATCTTTCGGAAACGGGCCCTAATTTTAGCGGAAAATTTGGAACGGTGGGGCACTCGTAATACAGTGGTGACAAATGAAAGTCCAGAAAAACTTGAAAAGCAGTTTCCCAAGTTTTTTGACCGGATATTAATTGATGCTCCATGTTCTGGCGAGGGGATGTTTAGAAAAGAACCAGCTGGGATTGAGTACTGGAATACAGATTATCCGGCAGAATGCGCTAATCGTCAGCAAAAAATTATTGCTTCAGCGATCAAAATGTTAAAGCCGGGTGGAATTTTGGTTTATTCAACTTGTACGTTTGCTCCGGAAGAAGATGAACAAAATGCTAGTTGGATTCTTAAAAATTATTCTGAAATGCAAATGGAGGAAGTTAAAGCTTACCCGGGGATGGATCATGGTCGTCCAGAATGGGCAGATGGTAATCCAGAATTAGCAAAGGCAATTCGTCTTTTTCCTCATCATATCAAAGGTGAAGGACATTTTGTTGCCAAGTTCCGTTATGGTACTCCTGTTGCTGAAAAGCCTTTACGGAAGAAGCGGCGAAAGAAAAAGCACTCAAATTCATATGCTTTAACTAAGGATCAGCAAGAATTATTTACTAATTTCCAGGATTCGGTTATTCCTAATTATCAACCTACCAGATTAGTTTTGTTTGGCGAGCAGCTATATGACTTGCCAGCTGGAATTAGTGAAATTGATGATCTTAATATTCTCCGGCCAGGATTACATCTTGGAACATTTAAGAAACGACGATTTGAACCATCACTAGCATTAGCCTTAGCGTTAACGCCGACTAAAGCAAAAAAAACGCTTGAATTGAGTGAAGAGCAGTGGCGTCAATACGTCCACGGTGATACGATCACAATTGATAAAGAGTTAGCTAGTGGCTGGTATTTGTTAGTTTGCGATAAGCACTCCTGTGGATTTGGAAAATTAGTGCAAAAGACGGTGAAAAACTTCTATCCAAAGGGGTTAAGATTTTAGAGGAGTTAAATAAAATGAAAGAAAAACAAGCATTTCATGTTAATGGTTATTTAGGATTATTAATAGCAATTCTTGGCGGATTGGTCGGTCTCTGGCTTATATATAGCGGCTTTCGCTTTGGTCACCTGTTAAGCATGGTAATCGGGGTTGTGTTAGTTGTCCTTATTTTAGTTCTTTCAAGTAGTCTAACGATTATTCAGCCTAACGAAGCCAAGGCATTAACGTTCTTTGGTAATTACATCGGAACAATTCGTGATGCTGGATTATTTATGACGGTACCGTTTACTGATAAGGAACCGGTTTCTCTTCGGGTGCGGAACTTTAATAGTCAAATCCTCAAGGTTAATGATTCAAAGGGGAATCCGGTTGAAATTGCTGCGGTAATTGTCTTCAAGGTAGTTGATACTGCCAAGGCACTCTTTTCGGTTGATGACTATGAACAATTTGTTCAAATTCAAAGTGAGTCAGCTATTCGTCACGTTGCCAGTGAATACCCTTATGATACATTTGAAAATGAGGATGCATTAACGCTTCGAAGCAACCCAACTGAAGTATCTGACCGGTTAGCAAGCGAATTACAGGAACGGTTAAATGTTGCTGGGGTAAAAATCGTTGAAACGCGGTTGACCCACCTTGCTTATGCAACCGAAATTGCTAGTGCAATGCTACAAAAGCAACAATCATCAGCGATCTTATCTGCCCGCAAGATTATTGTTGAGGGAGCTGTATCAATTACTGAGGATGCAATTGATCGCTTGGCAAAGGAAGCAGATCTAGAATTAACGGACGAACAACGTTTACAAATTATTAACAACATCATGGTTGCGATTATTAGTGAACGGGGAACGCAACCCGTAATTAATACCGGGACACAACAATAAGCGGAGTTAATAAGCGCATGTTATATCTAACAATCTTAATGACCGAGCGGGTCGGCTTTGTTATTATTTGTGCTTTCCTCTTGGTTAACATTCCAGCGTTTCGTCGCTGTCTCTTTGCCCAAACACTGACGGCAAAGCTCCAGTTAGTGGTAATATTTTCTTTATTTGCAATTATGGCAAATATTACGGGGATTGAAATTGACCCGGCTAATGAACTGCATAATAAAGTTTTATTAACGGCTGTTTCTCATGATTATTCGGTTGTCAATGCCAGAATTCTTGCAGTAACTACGGCGGGAATTGTTGGCGGACCATGGGTTGGTGGTTCAGTTGGTTTGATTGCTGGTCTTCACCGGGCGTTTCAAGCTGGATTTGCCAGTGAGGCTTGGTTTTATATTCCTAGTTCAACACTGATTGGGTTACTGTCTGGTTATCTATATAAGGATAAAAATAGTTCATTTACTGTTATGACACCGTGGCGAAGCTTTGTTGTTGGTTTGTCGATGGAATCAATTCAGATGATTTTCGTCTTTCTGTTTAGTCCAACGGGGTGGTTATTGGTTCGTTATATTGCGGTTCCAATGATCTTAATCAGTTCGCTAGGGACATCAATTTTCATTTCGATTATTACGATGTACCTTCGTCAGGAAGAAGAAACCCGGGCTACGCAGACCCACTCGGTACTGAAGTTAACCAATCAAACGTTGCCTTATTTCCGTAACGGTCTTAATGTTAAATCAGCCCAGCAAGTAGTTCGGATCATCAAAAAATACACGAACTTTGACGCAATTAGCATCACTGATCGGAATACGATCCTTGCCCATATTGGTGCGGGGAGTGATCATCATATTTCGGGGGAAACAATGGTGACAACGCTCTCTGACTCAGTTATTCAGAGCGGTCAGGTAAAGGTTGCACGAAATGCTGAAGAGATTGGCTGTTCCCATATCGACTGTCCCTTACAGGCAGCGATTGTTGTTCCGTTACGGGTTGATGATAGTGTGGCCGGAACTTTAAAAATGTATTACACCGATAGTTGGAAGCTAACGCCGGTTGAAATTCAATTGGCAACCGGTTTGGGAGAAATCTTTGCTAACCAAATTGCTTTAGGGAATGCCGAAATGCAGGCTAAGTTGGTTCGTGATGCCGAAATCAAGTCACTGCAGGCACAGGTTAACCCGCACTTTTTCTTTAATGCGATTAATACGATTAGTGCAATGATGCGACGAGACAGTGAT
>CAMLUN010000053.1 GCA_946487795.1 uncultured Lactobacillus sp.
AACCGTAATCCCCGGCCAGCAGTTGTCTTTGCAGAAGATGGCAAGGCTCAGCTTGTGATTGAGCGGGAGTCTTTAGCTGACTTGGTTCACTTAGATCGTAAATATCAACAATAATGACTAGTAAATAATAGGAAGAGAGAGGTAACAACAATGGCTGAATTAGATGCGCAAGCGATTATTAACTACATTGGCAATGCTCCGAAGAAAACACCCATAAAGGTTTATTTAAAGGGAAACTTAAGTGAAATTAACTTTCCAGAAGAAGTGCAATCATTTGTTGACGATCATACCGGTGTAATTTTCGGTGATTGGTCAGTGGTTGAACCATTATTAAAAGAAAACGCTGATTTGATTGCTGATTATCATATCGAAAATGATTGTCGTAATTCTGCAGTTCCTTTGCTTGATTTGAAGGGAATTAATGCCCGGATTGAACCAGGAGCAATCATTCGTGACAAGGTCTTAATTGGGAACAATGCCGTTGTTATGATGGGGGCAACAATTAATATTGGTGCTGAAATCGGTGATGACACGATGATTGATATGGGGGCAATCCTTGGTGGCCGAGCAATTGTTGGCAAGCATTGTCATATCGGTGCGGGAACCGTTCTTGCTGGAGTTGTTGAACCAGCATCAGCTCAACCGGTGCGGATTGACGATAACGTGTTAATCGGCGCTAATGCCGTGGTTATTGAAGGAGTTCATGTTGGTGAAGGTGCTGTTGTCGCTGCCGGAGCAATCGTTACCCATGACGTTGAGCCGCATACAATGGTTGCCGGGGTTCCAGCTAAGTTTGTCAAAAAGGTTGATGCCAAGACTGAAAGTAAGACCGGCTTAGAAGACGACTTGCGGAAGTTATAGGAGCGCAAAATGTTAAGCGAAAGTGATTTAATTAAGATTCGTCGTCATCTTCATCAGATTCCGGAATTAGCACTTCAGGAAACTGAAACTCACCAGTTCCTTTTAGAAACGGTAAAGGCGATGGATCAAGAATTCTTAGAAATTCGTAATCCGGATGAGTTGCCAACTTCAATGATGGTGTTAGTTCACGGCTTTGATCCGCAACGGACAATTGGCTATCGCACGGATATTGACGCTTTGCCGGTAGAAGAACAGACTGGTTTGCCATATTCTTCTCAGCACCCGGGAGTGATGCACGCCTGTGGACATGATATTCACATGACTGTGGCTTTAGGCGTCCTTTCCTACTTTAGTGAACACCAGCCCAAGGACAACCTACTCTTTTTCTTCCAACCAGCGGAAGAAAGCGAGAGTGGTGGTAAGCAATCATATGAACTAGGGCTATTTCATGGTCGCTGGTGTCCTGACGAATTTTATGGCTTACACGATAATCCAGATTTGCCTGCTGGGGCAATTGGTTGTCGAATGGGAACCCTATTTGCAGGGACAACTGAAGTGAATATTGACTTAACCGGAAAGGGTGGTCACGCTGCTTACCCGCAAGACGCTAACGATACAATTGTTGCAGCGGCAATGTTGATCAGCCAGGTGCAAACGGTAATTTCACGGAGTATTGACCCAATTCAAAGCGGGGTAGTTACTTTAGGAAAAATTGATGGCGGAACGATTCGGAATGTGATTGCTGGTCATACCCGAATTGAAGGGACAATTCGCGGACTAACCCAAAAGATGATTGAAACGATTGATCAGCGGTTAAAAGATATTTGTGAAGGAATCGGCCGAAGTTATAATATGACGGTTAATTTGGAATTAAACCAGGGTGGTTATTGGCCAGTTGAGAATAATTCTGAATTGACCAAGCGTTTTATCTCATACATGAAATCAACGCCCAGTGTAAACTTTATTGAGACTGAACCAGCAATGACCGGAGAAGACTTTGGCTTCCTTTTGGCAAAGTTTCCGGGAACGATGTTTTGGTTGGGAGTCGATGACGATTCGCAATTGCATTCGGCAACCTTAAAGCCAAAGGAAGAAGCCATTCAGCGCGGTGTTGACGCAATTACAGGTTTCTTGGAATATCGGATGACAGAATAATTGGAGGAAGAGAATATGACAACATTAGCAAATGCAGATTTATTAACAGCGATTGTAACGCCCTTTAATAGTGATAACGAGATCGACTTTAACTCATTAGAAAAGTTAACCAACTCATTGATTGACCGTGGTTGTAACGGCTTTGTCATCGGTGGAACTACTGGTGAAACTCCGGAACTAACCCATGATGAGAAGATTGCTTTATATACCCGGTTTGGGGAAATCGTTGATGGTCGGGTTCCTGTAATCGCTGGTACAGGAAGTAATAATCCTCAAGAAACAATTGCCCTCACTAATGAAGTTGGCCAAATTAACGGGATTGACTACGCTTTAGTAGTAGTACCACCTTACAACAAGCCAAACCAACGGGGGATGCTTGCCCACTTTAAGACGGTAGCAGACAACGTGAACTTGCCAATTATTATCTACAATATTCCAGGACGGACCGGCTCAAAGATGGCTCCAGAAACTGTCGTTGAACTTTCCCAACACCCAAATATCGCTGGAATTAAGCAGTGTGCACCACTAGAAGATATGGAATACATCATTGAACATAAGGCGGATGATTTCCTTGTCTTTACCGGTGAAGATGCCCAGGCATTGACTTCACGAGTATTAGGCGCTAATGGGGTTGTTTCAGTCGCTTCGCATATTTATGTTAAGGAAATGCGGCAAATGTTCGATGCCCTTTACCGTGGCGATTACAAGCTTGCCGGAAAGCTTCAGCGGTGGTTAACTCCACGGATGGCAGCATGCTTCATGTTCCCATCCCCATCTCCAGTCAAGGCCATTCTGAATGCCCAAGGCTTTAATGCTGGTGACTGCCGTCTGCCAATTCTTTCCCTTAATAAGGAAGAACAAACCCAGCTTGAACAAGCACTCGACTTACCAGCAGATTCCTTAGAAAATAAGACACTTCCGTTAGACTTATAAAATGGAGGAGAGATAGCTAATGGCAAACGTATTAATCGCAGGAGCAACCGGTGCAATGGGTCAAAAAGCGGTTGACCTGGTTAACTCAATGCCGGACATGGAAATCACCGCTGTTTTAGCACCGCACCTGGATGCAGCTGACCGTGAGCAATATCATTTGGGCGAGGGCGTCAAGGTGTTTGACTTGTTAACGGATGTTGATCCAACAGTAGCGGATATCTGGCTTGACTTTACAGTGCCAAGCGCCGTTTACGAGAACGTTAAGTATGCGTTGAATAATGGTTTATTGCCAGTTGTTGGGACCACCGGCTTGACTGATGAGCAAGAACAAGAATTGATTGAACTGAGTGAAAGCAAGCACCTTGGTGGTTTAATTGCACCAAACTTCGGGATGTCAGCGGTTCTTTTAATGAAGTTTGCCCAAGAAGCAGCAAAGTACTTCCCGGATGTAGAAGTGATTGAAATGCACCATGCAGATAAAAAGGATGCGCCATCGGGGACTGCTTTAAGCACGGCAAAGTTAATTGATCAGGTTCGTGAGCCACACGAAAGTAATCCTGATGAAACCGAGTCCTTAGCTGGTGTTCGTGGTGGTGACTACCACGGAATTAAGATTCATTCTGTCCGTCTTCCGGGTTACATCGCCCATGAGCAGGTCCTCTTTGGCGGCGCTGGGGAAGCCTTGACAATTCGCCAGGATTCATTTGACCGACAATCCTTTATGAGTGGGGTTAAGGTTGCCCTAGAGAAGGTGGGTGACTTAGATCACCTTGTCGTTGGCCTCGAAAAGATCTTATAGGAGGAATTTAAAATGCCAAAATTAGATCAACACCTAGAACAGGTTGTCAATCAGCGGGTTGCTGAATTACCTCCTGCACAGATTCGGGCATTTGATGATGAAATTTCCGCGATTCAGGGAATTGTTAAGTTAACTCTAGGCGAACCAGACTTTGATGTTCCAAAACACGTTAAACAAGCAGCCATTGATAGCATTAATGACAATGATTCTCACTATTCAGCAAGCCGAGGAACGTTGCCGTTGCGTAAAGCAATCAGTGATTATCTAATGAAGACCCGGTCGGTTAATTATGATCCAGAAAATGAGATCATCGTAACCGTTGGGGCAACTGAAGCGATTACGGCAACAACCTTTGCCCTGCTAAATCCTGGGGATGAGGTGATTATTCCGACACCAATCTTCTCCCTTTACTTTCCGAGTGTTTCACTTACGGGAGCAACACCAGTCAAGGTTGATACTTCAAATGATGGCTTCTTGTTAACTGCGGAACGGTTAGAAAAGGTTTTAAAGCGTGAGGGTAACAAGGTTAAAGCAATCATTCTTAACTACCCGAATAATCCTACCGGGCGATGCTATTCCCGGGATGAACTAGTTTCGCTGGCAAAGGTAATTAAAGAGCATCACCTGTTAGCGGTTGTAGATGAGATTTATAGTGAATTGATTTATGATCAACCGTTTACCTCGTTAGCAACGCTTCTTCCTGAACAGACGGTTCTCATTAGCGGCTTATCAAAATCTCATGCAATGACGGGCTGGCGATTAGGCTATGTGGCAGCTCCGCAAGACGCAATTAACCAAATTTCAAAGATGCATTCGTTCATGGTAACTGCACCGAACGATACTGCTCAGGCAGCAGCGCTTGAAGCCCTGACTAATGGTGTTGCTGATCCGGTTGAATTTAAGCAGCATTATCAAAAGCGTCGGGATCGCTTAGCAGGGGCAATGAAGAAGATGGGCTTTGAAATTGCGGTACCAGATGGTGCTTTCTATATCTTTGCGAAGATTCCGGAAGCGTTTGGTAATGATGATTTCAAGTTTGCTCGGCAGTTAGCCCATGAAGCTAAGGTTGGGGTAATCCCTGGTCAAGCATTTGGACCTGGTGGTGAAGGACACATTCGTCTTTCCTATGCCGCTTCGGACGACGATATTGAAACAGTAATTAGCCGGTTAGGATCCTTTATGGAACAGTTAAATTAAAGTAAGAAGGAATTTATGATGAGTGAAAAATTAAAAGTGGGTATTATCGGGGCAACGGGAATGGTTGGTCAGCGTTATGTTACCCTGCTTGCCAACCATCCCTGGTTCGAAGTGACAACGGTTGCTGCTAGTAAGCGGAGTGCCGGAAAAACGTATGGTGAAGCTGTCAATGGTCGTTGGAAGATGGGGGAAACGCCAATTCCAGAGGCAGTTAAGGATTTGACAGTACTTGATGCGGAAGACGTTGATGCGGTTGCGTCACAAGTTGACTTTATTTTTTCAGCAATTAACCTGGATAAGGCAGATACCCGGAAGCTGGAAGACGAGTATGCTAAGCACGAAATTCCAGTGGTTTCAAATAACAGTGCGCACCGCTGGACTCCCGACGTTCCGATGGTTGTTCCAGAAATTAATCCCGACCACATTGAAGTCATTAAGGCTCAGCAAGAACGGTTAGGAACCCAGCGTGGATTTGTTGCCGTTAAGCCAAATTGTTCAATTCAAAGCTATACGCCTGCAATCGCTGCTTGGCAGAAGTTTGAACCAACTCAGGTACTGGCTTGTACTTATCAAGCAATTTCCGGTGCTGGAAAAACTCTGGAGACTGCTCCTGAAATTCAAAATAACGTTATCCCATATATTCCTGGTGAAGAAGCTAAGTCTGAAGATGAACCACTAAAGATCTTTGGTCATCTTGATTCGGAAAAGAAAGAAATCGTGAAAGCACAATCTCCAGTAATTACGAGTCAATGCTTACGGGTTCCCGTACTCTATGGGCATACTGTTGCTACCTTTATTAACTTTAAGCAAAATCCAAGTAAGGAAGAATTGGTAGAAGCATTACAAGAATACAGCGGTGTTCCACAAGAGTTAGAATTGCCAAGTGCACCACGTCAATTTATTCAATACTTGAATGATGATGACCGTCCGCAAGTCCGTTATGACGTCAACTTTGAACACGGCATGGGGATTTCGATCGGTCGGCTTCGTCCTGACAAGATCTTTGATTGGAAGTTTGTTGGTTTATCCCATAACACTGCCCGGGGAGCTGCTGGTGGCGCAATTGAGCTTGCCGAACTCCTGGCTGCTAAGGGTTACCTTGAACCCCGTGATTAATAATATTTAAAATAAAAAGCGACTCAGAAGTTCTGAATCGCTTTTCATTTTTAA
>CAMLUN010000054.1 GCA_946487795.1 uncultured Lactobacillus sp.
TTAGTAAAAAATAAACAACCTAAGATTTAGTTATTACTGTTTTTAACGAAATTACAGTAAAGTTCATAACTCAATCTTGGGTTGTTTGCTTTATTCATTTATTTTAATACTCTTCATACTCATCCAGCAGTTCTTGCATTTCATCATCTGTTGGCACGAGCTTAAGGTAATGCTTTAATTCTTCAACCATTTGCTCGGTATCACCGGACTCCCGATAGAAGTTGACTAACTCCTTTAAGAAAGTTGGGTTTTCACTATAAGTAACTGCTGCTTCACGATAGTACTTGCCAGCAAGATCAAATTTTTCCAAGCGCTGGTATGAACGAGCGAGGTTCCAGTAAATCTGCGGATCAACCTCGTCTTCCTCAATTAATGGTTCTAGTAGTTTGATATTCCCCTCGTCATCATGGGTGTGAAGAAGAAAGTTACTATAATCTAAGTTAATCGTTAAGTTATCTGGATCAAGCTCATGGGCCTTCTTGAGGTACTCATCCATGAGTTTATTATTACCCAAATGGCTGGTTACTTCGGCTGCTTGAGCGTATAGGCGAGCATTATACTGATCAACCGCTAGCCCTTCTTGGAGAGTCTTGAGGGCTTGCTGATACTTATTCTCCTTAACATAAGCCTTGGCAAGCTCAGGATAAACAGAAGCATATTGAGAATCATCCTGAATTAGTTCGTCAAATGTCTTAATTGCAGTGGCTGTTTCTCCCAGCTGTAATTCAGTTAAACCGGTTTGGAATCGAATATCACTTGTCCGGTATTCCGGGCTCACCTGCTTTAAGTACCCTAACGCTTGCTTAAACTGACCACTTTGGGCGTAACAAATTCCCAACCGTCCAGCAATGTTAACCTTGGCAAACTCAGTATACCCATTCCGGATCAGTTCAAAGTAATATTGAATAGCTTCATCAAAACGACTGGTCATAAAGTAAAATTCACCAAGGGCAAACTGGACCGCTGGCTCATCAGGGGCGATTCGGTAAGCCTCCTTCAGCTTTTCTTCCGTAACCTCATACTCATTTTCTGTTTGGTACAAATCGGCTGCAACTAGTAACGATTGCAAATAAGCATCTGAATCAGGCTGGACTTGAGCTAAGTAAGATAAAGCTTCGTCATTATGGCCCTCACTAACTGCGATTTCCGCTAAATTAACCCGTAGTTCATCCTCATTCGGATATTTAGCCAATAAGTGCAGGTAAGCCTGGCGAGCTTGGTGTAGGAAGCCCATTCCATATAGTTCCTCAGCTAAACTAAAGATCATATCATCACTATCTTTAGCCAGGGCCTCGGTAAAGGATTGTTGAGCTGCTGGCATCTGGCCGGCTTGGATTTGTTCTAACACTTTTTCAGAATAAGTCATTATTTTCCTCCTCTAGCATTACCCATCATACTAATTATCTTAGCATAGTTAAGCTAAAAACAGTTGTTAGCCACATCAAAAAAGGACCATGAGCAATAATGTTCACAGTCCTTTAGATATTTATCAAGTAATTTGGAATTACTTAACAGCATCCTTTAAAGCTTTACCAGGCTTAAATGCTGGTACCTTGCTTGCAGGGATTTGGATTTCTTGACCAGTTTGTGGGTTGCGACCCTTACGAGCAGCACGTTGACGTACTTCGAAGTTACCGAAGCCGATCAATTGAACCTTTTCACCCTTAGCTAATGATGCTTGGATTGAGCTAAATACCGCATCAACAGCAGCAGTAGCATCCTTCTTAGTTAAACCAGTTGCGGTTGCAACATTACTTACTAATTCTGCTTTGTTAGCCATTTAATTTCACCTCCAACATCTAATGCAACTACCAAATAGTTACACCAATGAATGAATGTTAATTTTGAGTGGTCCAAAATTAACGAAACATACGAAGTACTCGTATAATTTCATTGTTAAGATTAGCATAGTGAAACATTGATGACAAGCGGTTTATAGGCTTTTTCACCCTTTTTTCAGAAATTTATAACTAAATTGAATGATTTACTGACGCTTTCGCTTAATAATCCGGATTGGTGTCCCCGTAAAATCAAACGCCCGGCGAATTTGGTTCTCTAAATAACGCTGGTACGAAAAATGCATTAGGTCAGGATCATTGACGAAAATGACGAATGTTGGTGGCTGAATAGCAACCTGGGTTCCGTAGTATACCCGCAACCGACGCCCATTTTGTGTTGGCGTTGGGTTGGCAGCTAGTGCATCCATCAAGACATCGTTAAGGACAGCTGATTGAATCCGCCGACGACTATGATCGTAAACATCTTCAATCATTGTTGGCAGTTGATTTAGTCGTTGTTGAGTCTTTGCAGAAACAAAAATAATTGGTGCATAGCTTAAGTATTGAAATTCATTCCGAATTAAAGTTGTAAAATCAGTCATTGTTCGGTGGTCTTTATTCTTGATTGTATCCCACTTATTAACAACAATAATGACTCCACAGCCTGCTTCGTGAGCATAGCCGGCAATATGCTTATCAAGCTCACGAATTCCTTCTTCAGCATTTAATACCACTAAAACAACGTCACTATCATCAATTGCTCGCATTGACCGCATTAATGAATAACGTTCAGTGTTTTCATAAATTTTTCCTTTTTTCCGGATCCCGGCTGTATCAATCATCGTAAATTCACGACCATCCTTAGCCGTAAAGCGAGTATTGATAGCATCCCGCGTTGTTCCGGCAACATTTGAGACGATTACCCGATTTTCACCTAAAATAGCATTCACTAACGAGGACTTACCAACATTAGGCCGGCCAATTAAGCTAAAGTGAATAGTACCATCATCTTCATTATCAGCCGTTTCAGGGAAATGGTTAATCACCGCATCAAGTAAATCACCGACCCCAACACCGTGAACTCCAGAAACTGGGTAAGGTTCTCCCAAACCTAATGAGTAAAAATCGTAAATATCACTCCGCCGTTCTGGATTATCAACTTTATTGACAGCTAAGACAATTGGTTTGTCTGAACGATATAAAATCTTAGCAACCTGCTCATCAGCATCAGTAACACCGTTTTGAATATCAACAACCAAAACGATGACATCTGCTTCATCAATTGCCACTTCTGCCTGTTGACGGATTTGGGTAAGGAGAGGTTGATCAGAAATTTCAATCCCACCAGTATCAATTAGATTAAAATTCCTGCCTAGCCACTCAGCATGGGCATAAATTCGGTCTCGGGTAACTCCCGGTGTATCTTCAACAATAGAAATCCGTTCACCAGCGATTCGGTTAAATAATGTCGACTTTCCGACATTTGGACGACCAACAATCGCAACAACTGGATTTGCCATTTTTACACCTTCCTTCTTTTATTTGAAATAAAAAGAGTATGACAAAATGCCATACCCCTTTCTAAATTAATTATGTGGTCTCGATTACTTCAAGCCCTTTAATTGATCACCAATTAAATCACCCATTGAGAAGCCACTTTCTTCTTCAGGGGCGTTGTTCATGAAGTTACGGTTATTGTTACGACGAGGACGACGACGGCCACGGTTTTCGTTACCGTTGTTTTCTTCATCCTTTGGACGTTCTTCAAGAGCCTTCATGGATAAACCAAGACGTTGATGTTCAGGATCAACATTTAAGACCTTAACCTTAACTTCTTGACCAGGCTTCAATACATCAGCTGGTGTAGCAATGTGCTTGTGAGAGATTTGAGAAATGTGTACCAAACCTTCAACACCAGGGAAAACTTCAACGAAAGCACCAAAACTAGTTAACCGCTTTACAGTACCAGTAAGAACACTGCCTTCTGGAGCCTTTTCTTCAATATCATCCCATGGTCCAGGTAATGTTTGCTTGATTGAAAGTGAAATCCGTTCACGTTCAGGATCAACATTTAAGACCTTAACCTTAACTTCTTGACCTGCTTCCAATACATCTGAAGGCTTGTCAACATGATCATAAGAAATTTCAGAAACGTGAACCAAACCATCAACACCACCGAGGTCGATGAAGGCACCGAAGTTAGTCATCCGAGCAACTTTACCTTCTACAACATCGCCTGGTTGAAGCTTAGCAAAGATTTCCTTAGCTGCTTCTTCGTGTTGAGCTTGAACAATTTCCTTGTGAGAAAGGATAAGACGGTTTTCACTAGGTTCGATTTCGATAATCTTGAATTCAAGTTCTTGACCCTTAAATTGGTTCAAGTCTTCTACGTAGTGATCAGTAATCATTGAAGCAGGGACGAAGCCACGTACTCCGGCATCAACTACTAAGCCACCCTTAACAGCTTGGGTAACCTTAGCGGTAATGTGTTCACCAGCATCGAACTTCTTTTGAACGTCATCCCAAACCTTACGTGCTTCAAGACGACGGTGTGAAAGTAAGTAGCTACCATTTTCCTTGTCGTTACCGATCTTAGAAATAACTACTAAGTCAAGTTCGTCACCGACTTTAACTGCGTCATTGATGTCTTCAACTGGCTTGGTTGATAATTCCTTAGCAGGGACGACACCTTCAACCCCTGCATCTTTAATACCAACGATAGCTTGGCGATCATCATCAATTGCCAATACTTCACCCTTAACAACATCACCCACTTTTACAGTTTCAATGCTATCAAGAGCTTCTAACATATCGTTTTTGTTTTCGTTGTTTTCAGCCATTAAAAAAAATCCTCCTTGCGACAATCAACTCTAAAAAACATTTTACTAGATGAGCGCTCACATTTCCAGTAATTATGCTAAATGTTTTTCAGTTTTTTTAATTATTTTACTAATCTCTGCAACAGCCTCATCAATTGTCAAATTAGTTGTATCTAATCGAATAGCGTCACTAGCTTGAGTTAGCGGGGAAACCTTCCGCGTTGAATCTTTTTGATCACGTAACTCGATTGCCCGCTGTAGCTCTTCTAGGCTTGTAGTCGTAATCCCTTTTTGTTTGTTTTCTAAATAACGGCGCCGTGCCCGTTCATGGGCAGTTGCCACCATAAAAATTTTAACTGGAGCATGAGGCAAAACAGTCGTTCCAATGTCACGACCATCCATTACAATTCCGCCTTCAGCTGCAATTTGCCGTTGCTGTTTTGTCATTTCCTGACGCACGGTTGGGATCGCAGCAACTGCCGAAACATTTTTGGCAACTTTAGGAAGCCGGATGTCTCGTGTTACTTCCTGACCATTAATAAACACTTGCTGCTCTGGCTCTGCTGGTTGAAAGGTAATCTTTATTTGTTTTGCTAGTTCACTAATCTTTTCGGTATCAGTCATTGACAGTCCTTGCTGTAAAGCGGCAAGAGTAACTGCTCGATACATTGCGCCCGTATCACAATAAACATACCCAAACTTCTTAGCAACCCGCTTAGCAACGGTGCTTTTACCCGCTGAAGCTGGTCCATCAATTGCAACCTGTAATCCCATCGTCATTCAATTCACTCCTCATTTACCGAACTCTTAACTGTTGCCCCGGTCTTAAATGTGCATTTGGGGTTAAACCATTTAACCGCATTAATTCATTAACAGAAATTCCGTTCTGTGTTGCAACACGATATAAGCTACCGTTACGAGGAACAGTAGCATAGCGAACCATACTTGATGATTGGCTCACCGATGAGGAAGAACTTGTACTAAGCGATGAAGAACTACTCATACTTGTTGCCGAGCTCTCATTAGCCTTACTAGACGAACTCAGAGAATTGTGCTTTTTTGAACTGGCTTCCCGTTTCTTTGGCTGGGCTTTTTTTTTAGTTGATTGTGACTGTGCTAACCGTTCAGTTCTTACCGGATGATTCATCGTTTGCTTATGGTTAACCCAGTATATCAGCGGAATAGCCGCCAAAATAATTATTAAAACGATCAAGACAGTGGTAATAGTAGAATTATGTTCTCTTTGTCGCCGATGTTCGGTTCGTGACAGGTGACCATCACTACCTAAATCTTCACTATCAGCAAACTTTTTATCCCATAGCTTGTCGTTAGCCTCACGACTTTCTTCCCGTCGTTCACTCATGGTTGCCCCTCCTTTTATAAAATTAACATTCTGATTGTAGCGCAAATAATCATAAAATGTCTAGTTTTCTTTATTATG
>CAMLUN010000055.1 GCA_946487795.1 uncultured Lactobacillus sp.
CCCGCATAGCAGGTGTTTTTTTGTTTCGTGCACTCGCTCTGCTCGCGCACTCAACTAGGTCTAAAGACATTAATAATCATAGCCACCATTTGTGGTAGTAGTGGCTGTTGTTGCAACAATCTTATTTTCTTGAATTGCTTCATTGGCAGGGGTGTCAGCAGTATTTACATTGAAAGTAAGAAAAGCATTTTTATTTTCTTCTTCACTATTAGTTTTATTTGCAGAAGAAGCAGCACTTGAATTTTCAGTAGCCTGAGCAGTTGTAGTCTTTTGTTCACTGGTTCTAGAAGTGTCAGTAGTATTAGCTACAACATTTCTCTTCGTTTCAGCAGTATCTAGGGCAGTCTCATCCCCTGAATTTTGCGGTTGCGCCGATTCAGCTACAATACCACTTACTTGAGTTGTTGCCGGGGTAGTCGTATCTGCTTGGACACTAGCATTTACTACCCCAGTTGGCCCAAAAGCCAACATAAAAGTAGCACAGGCAGTAATCCACTGTTTCTTCGCCTTATATAGTTTCTAATTCTTATTTTTTGGAGTCATACTCCGTAAAGGATTATTTTTACCCATAAGATCTCCCCCGTCTCTTAATCATTTATCCATCTATAATTATAATCCAATACAAGTTCTTTTAAATTAATTTTTTATCATCCTATTAATTTAAAGGTCAACAAAATTTATCCTTGGCATTGTTAAGAGCAAAATTAATAAAAAAACGAATGGTCGCTTTACGCTTAATCCCATCCGCTACCACAATACATTAGTCATTGCTTTTCGTTGTTTCTTTCGGTTGCTTCTTTGCAAATAAGTGATACACGAGTCGGGCAACCAGTGCTTGTAAAACAATCGTTACTACGCTTTGTGCAAGTTTTCTTACCCATTTCATAATTTTAGCTCCCTTACTTAAATCATGCCTTGTAGTTAAACCTAATCTTCTATCACTTTAATTATACTCGTTTCTTATTAATTTGTTTAATAGAAGTCTTTATCTTAAGATTAGATAAAATTATTAATTTTCATAATAATCTTCAATTCATCAATATAAACGCACAAAAAGCCCTTTTTATTCGATAATTGAGAATAAAAAGGGCTTAAAATTACCACAATGTTGTCTTTTGGCTAATTATAATTTTATTATTAATTTTCTAGATAATTTAATGGCTTATCAACATTCACCTTTGTTCCTTGATACTTTTTAGCAATCCATTGTTGAATTTGCTTATTATGGTAAAGCTTGACTAACTTCTTATATTCTTTATTATCACGGTTCTTCTTAGCAGTTGCTAAAACATTAATGTTATCCTTCGTGCTTTGATCAACTTTTTCGTGATAAATAGAATCTTTCAACACATTTAAATGACCAGTTAAAGCAATCGTATTACCGATTAATACTAAATCAGTTGACTTTAATACTCGTGGTCCGGTGGTATCATCAATTTCTTTAAATTGAAGGTTCTTTGGATTAGCCGCAATCTCATTGGTTCCACTTGTTGCCCCAAAGCCCGGCTTCAATTTTATCAAGCCTGCACTTTGTAAGAGTAAGAGACCACGCGCCGTGTTTGCTGGGTTATTAGCGATCGCAACTGTGGCACCATCTGGAATGTCTTTAACACTCTTATACTTATCTGAATATAAGCCCATTGGTTCTAAATAGGTAGTTCCAATCGCCGCTAATTGTGCTTTCTTATTTTCCTTATTATAAGCTTGCAGATATGACCATGATTGGAAAGCATTTACGTCAATTTCACCACTAGCAGTCGCCCGGTTTAAAGCTACGGGATCAGTAAAGCTCTTGACCTTAATCTTCAAACCTTCACTTTTGGCCTGTTTACTATTTGCAATGTGTTGCCAAACCTGGACATCTGGGCCAATCGTTCCAACAGTAATCTCATCGTTGCGGGTAAAACCACCATTAGCGCCCACACTAAGTCCAGCTGCAACTAAAATCACTACTACAATACCAATAATCCACCATCCGGTATGCTTTTTCTTTCTCATCATAACTACCCCTTTACTTTTGTTTTTGCTATTCGTCATAACTAGTCGCAATAGCCAACGGGATCCGACATGTCGTTATTCTCGAGAAATCCTTAGTCAGCGTTTACCAAAATTATTATTAGTCAACCACGTGGCGTTCAAATGGCTTATCTGAAATCCCTTCATCAAGAATCTTCTTTGACCATTCCTTAGCAGAGAATAATGAATGATCACGGTAGTTACCGCAAGATTCAATCGTTGTTCCCTGAACATCTTCCCACTTAGTCTTGTAGGCAATTTCTTCAAGTGAGGACTTCAAGGCCTTGGCAACTTCAGTAGTTGAGTGTTCACCCCACGTAATTAAGTGGAAACCAGTCCGGCAGCCAAATGGGGAACAATCAATCACGCCATCCAAACGGTCGCGAAGCAAGCCAGCAAGTAAGTGTTCAATCGTATGTAAACCAGCAGTTGGAATTGCATTTTCATTTGGTTGGACTAACCGTAAATCATAGTTGCTAATTTTATCTCCCTTTGCCCCTTCTTCAACGGTAATTAAACGAACGTAAGGTGCCTTAACCTTTGTGTGATCTAATGTAAAACTTTCAACTTTAGCCATAATAAATCTCTCCTTTTCTGCCTGATGAGAATGAATCTTGGAACTAAAAAATCCCTAGGAACGGCAATCCAACCAATTCCTAGGGACGTTTAATATTCATTAACGTGATACCACCCTAATTTAGCCTTATCTCACAATAAGACCCGCAAGAAGTACATAAAAATACTCCAGCACGGTAACGGGTGCTAATCGCTTGCTGCTAACACGTATGCTCACAGCATCAGTCTGCTCCAAGACCATCTTCATTATTCGTTACCATACTAGTTCTCATCTTTCCTAGCTCTCTGTAATGGCATTAAATAATTACTCATCTTTTCTAAGCGATTTCTAATTTAATTGTAATTATAATATCCTTATCCTTACTAATTGTCAACACCTATTTCAAAATTATTCCCGATATAACGTTCTTAGCGTTTTAGCATCATTTTTAGTTATTCCGTTTTTGATGTTTCGTGGGATCATCACACTATGCTCATACTCTGGAGCGTGGGCTAACCCAAGGGCATGTCCCAGTTCATGTTGTGCAACCTCACTTCGAAACTCTTTATTAGTATAATCTAACTGATTAGGGTCCAAAGTTGAGGTTGCCTTATGCAAGGTATTCGTAGTCGGATCATATTCCGTCCGGGTTGAGCCGAGTTCAGATGTTGTATAGCCAACACCATTGTTTCCCGTATTATTTCGTGCTAGATCACCATCAGCCACAATAATATTGGCCTTATCTTCGTTCTTAGTCCAGCGGATATGAACTGCTTTCGTCTTATTCCATTTTTTGACCGCATCACGAAAAGCCCACTTTAATTTTGGATCAGCAGTTTCCATGTAAATAGTAATATTCTTTTTCTTCCACCTAAATCCTTCAAGCGGTGTCGGTGTATTTTCTGGGATTCTTAGCCGTTCTGCATTTGGTCGTTGGCCGCCATTAGAAAACTGAAAATCATTACTATCAGAAGAATCCTGACTAAAAAATGATGATTGGAAAGGTTGGGAAGGCGCATCTGCATCAGCATAGACATGATAATCGCTAATTCCAACCATCCCCGTGACTAAGAGTGCTACTAAAAATCGACGCATTTAATCATCCCCATTCCATAAAGTTAGAAATGACAACACGGTTCGAGGCGTTCTTGCCAGAAACTAACAATCCAGTTCTGGGAGAAAAAGCCGATCACCGTTCCAATATTAAAAGCAAAGATTGCATGATTTTTAAGAGAACATAACAAGATAATGATAATGGGCAAAATAATATTAAATTACTTCGTGAATTTAAGACTGGCGCGGCGCTTTAAATAGACTGTCAACTTATCATGCGGTTGAAAACAACAATCACACTGTTGATAAAGGGCATACCCGGCAAAGGCAATCACTAAGCCAAGCAGGTTAAAACCAAAGCGCAGAAAAATGTTCATCGTATCAATTCCCCAAAATCGCCACAAGTTCGCAAATAGTTGCATGAAAATACTGTACGGAACTAAAAATGTTAACTCCCAGCCAAATTCTTTAGGAACAAATTCGCCAACCAAAAGAATATGTAGTCATCGCTAAATATCCCAGCGTCCAATTATGTTCTTCTTCTAACTCTACAATCGCTTCAAGTAACTCTGCTTGCTCATTATAATATCGACTTGGCTTTCGATTGAGCCATTTGTAATAACCATCTCGCGAAGAATCAGCTATTTTACACAACTGGCTAATTGACCATCCATTTTCCTGATTTAGTTCTTTGATCGCTTGGTACCGGAGTCCTTTTTCACCTCCCGATTGCGTATTTCTGTTAATTTTTTTGCGAACGCAATCTCTATCTTTTGCTTTTCTAGCTGAGCCCTTAATAAGCGATTTTCTGTCTTGAGTCGGTCAACTTCCGTCCACTTCTCTTCTGGCTTAGCTTTGCCTCGGCGATCACGAAGTGATTTTGGGTCATTACCGCTTTTGCGATACTTTTGATACCAGCCATAAACTTGTTGGTAACTAATATGGTACTTTTCAACTGCCCAATTGTAGTTCACATTATGCTTAATCAACTCTTCAATGATAGTAAGTCGTTCTTCAAAGTCAGTCTTTCGTCCACTCATTTTTGAATCTCGCTTTCTTGGCGTATAGGCCTTTAAGTTAGATTCATTATACCGGATAATCCATTGCTCTAATTGCCTTTGAAATCGTAAACCGTGTTTTATCGCAAATAAATCTAATGCCTCATCTGTTTGTTGATATTGTTCAACCAATGAGTTTTTAAATTCTTTAGAGTAGCTTTGATTATGATGACTTGCTTGAAGTCCTGGCATTCCCTGATACTTGTATAGAAGACTCCACCGCCTGATAGTTTTTTGGCTAATCTTGTATTTAATTATTACCTTATGGATTCCATTTCGTAAAACTTCATTGAGGATTAAAAATTTTTCCTCTGCCGAGTATTTAGATTTTCTTCCCATAGAAAAAGCCCTCCGAGTATAAGATGAATTTTCTATTTCATCTGTATACTCAGAAGGCATTATAGCCCCCCATAACTACTTCGGTTGTCTTAGAAAGGATATATTCCTCATGACTAATGATATCAACTTTTGGACCGAAATCAAGGACCCTTACTTAATTACCTATACTGTTATTCTCGGCGTAACTTCCAATATCACTGGTTATCCAATCAAGAATCGTCGAACGGCTACTCGATTTCTCTCCAGATCTAAGGGTTGCCTACGAATACTATCAAGACTTAATAGCCACGATTAGTAACCGCAGTTAGGCCTTGTTAGATCAGTTAATCAAGCGGAATAATTTACCAAGTGCGATGCGACGAGTTAAGCGAACCCTTGCCAAGCACCGCCAGGAGATCATTGCCAGCTTTTACATCCGACTAACCAACGGGCCGATCGAAGGCACTAATAATAAAATCAAGATAATCAAACGAACCGCATATGGCTATCGCAACTTCTTCCATTTTCGGATTAGAATTCTTATTTCGTTGAAGACTTCTAATCTCATGATTCGTGAATTATCAAAAAAGAGAACTAGACCAAAAGCCAAAGTAGCTTAGTCTAGTTCTCCAAATTCTCTTCATCC
>CAMLUN010000056.1 GCA_946487795.1 uncultured Lactobacillus sp.
CTGCGACTGATAAGATTGAACATCGCCCTGGCTTTACTAGTCGTTTTATGATTGTCACCGCTGTTTACACCGGTATGCGATTAGCTGAGATTCAAGCTTTAACCTGGAATGACATTGATTGGTTACACCAGACAATAAACATCAACAAATCGTGGGATATGAAAACTCATGATTTCAAACCAACGAAGACTGAATCAAGTAATCGAAAAATTAAAGTTAATCCTGAGTTATTACATTACTTAAAAATACTCCAAGATAATCGACAATCAAATTTAGTGTTTATGAATCAGTACAAAAGCATCCCCACAAGTAATGCAGTCAATAAAACGCTCAGGAACTTGTTAGAGAGCTTAAACATTGATCGACGTAACTTTCACTTTCATTCACTTAGACACAGCCATGTGGCGCTCCTATTGGCAAATGGAATAGATCTATATGCAATCAGTAAAAGATTAGGTCACAGTAATATTTCTATAACTGCTAACACCTACGCCTACCTTATTGATGAGTACCAAAGTAAAACTGATAAGCAAATCATCACTGCTCTATCAAGGATTTAAATGGGACCCATTTGGGACCCAAAGTCATTATTTCTTATGTTTTTCCATGATTTCTTTAAAATCAAAAAATCACCGCTAATCCTTTAATATCAAGGGTTAACGGTGATTTTTATTTTCTTCATAATTCTTCAATTTTCTTCAAAAATGCCCCAAACAGGATTCGAACCTGTACATGGAAACCCATACAACGACCTGAACGTTGCGCGTCTGCCAATTCCGCCACTGGGGCATCGTTATTAATGAAATAACAACAACCTTATTATACTGGAATTTTATTGAATTACAAGTCCTATTTATTTTTAATAAATTGAATCATTGTCCCATAACCAGTTAAAACTAGGAACTTGGGGGCAACCTGAACGTTAGCTACATTGGTATTAAAACGAACCCCGACAATTCCATCAGCTTTCTTTTCAGCTGCTCGTTCGCGTAATTTCTGCTGAACCTCGCTAAATAGCTGATCCAAAGATTCAAATGAGTCAATCGCATCACTTGGCAGCATTAAATGAGCTGTCGCATTAACAACTCCCAGGACTTTATGTGCCTGTGGATAATCTTCTGTTGAAAGGAACACTTCATTCACCTCCTTATTCATTATACCAAACTAACAAAAAGGCTTTAACGCTCAGCAATTCTAAACGTTAAAGCCACATTTGTGTTTATGAGGGGTCCAACCTATTAGTTCCTGTTGGCCGCTTCCTCATAATATCTACGGAAGGAATCTTGCCACTTTGCACTGGAACTTTATTACTAAATACAAACTTTTGATTCTCATCTTCCGCAAAGTCGCTTTTATTCGTTACCGTTCAAATAGTGCACCCTGGTAACCACAATTTAAATCAAGATCTTTCCGGTTACTCTTACGTTGCTTCTAGTCTACTCCTTAACTTCCTTCGACTCTATTAGAACGGGAGACTTAATGTTTTAACATCGTCTCTTTATCCTTCCTCACCAATAATATACCACCTTTAGTAACCGCTTTCAAGGATTAATTAAATACTTGTGATAGCATTAATAATATTGCGACTAAATTATTTAAACCGTGTAATAGCATTGAGTTTCGAATATCCTCACTTTCCCGGTAAATGTATGCTAAAGTCATCCCCAACATACAATACAAGAGGAAACTAATAATATTCGTGCTAACATGTCCAGCCGAAAAAACAATCCCAGATAAAATTACTTTTGGCCAGAAAGTATTGGGCTTAAAGAAAAGATTCATTAATACCCCACGAAAAATCAGCTCTTCCGCTATCGGAGTCAAAACCACCGCTGAAATTGCAAATACAATTGTTACTAATGGGTTATGGCCCAATATCGCCATTAGACTTTGATTATTCGCTGTTTCTGTCTGGTGGTAGATTAATACGTTCAGCACACCAAGAATAAATTCCCCTATTAAAATAAACAGGTACCCACCAAGGATTAACTTCCAGTTAATTCTCTTTCTAATTGGTAACTGGTTATAGCGGTGGTATGTTTGTCGAGCCCATATGATAATAAAACCGAATAATAGAAGAAAAAGGAGAACTAACCCAATGGTCTTAATGGTTACCCTGTTGCTTCGATTAGCAATTTGCATTGCAATCGGTGGTAATTCTATACACAAGAAAAAGGCTGCCATTAAACAGCAACGCTTAATAAGAGAAAAAATTTCACTCATTTTTGTTGCCCCTTTTTTTGTTCTTGAAGGCGCTTTTGTTTTCGTCGTTGGTAACTCCATTTTGCGGTTACCTTCGTTACCATCAAGTTTGCAACCACAAATCCTAAAATCCATAAAATATACATCGACCAGCCAGAAATTACTTTACTAATCGTTAATGCTACTAAAATTGCAAAAATAATTAATGGGGGTAATACTACTTTTAAGATTAATTCTGCTTTCACTCTTTAAATCCTCCATCATCTTGTTCAAAAAGTATCTCTCAGTTACATTGCATCCTAATCCTGATGGAAAACATCTTCCAAAATTTGCTTGGTTGTTGCCATTTGCGTTCCGCGAGAACGGACATAATCGATCTGTGAGATAAGAATATCATAACTCCACATTGAAGACAGATCTTTCTCGTTAAAATAGTGGAGATTTAACGTAATCTCATTTAAATCGTGGATCATTCCCGAAAAGTCGTCCATCCCCTGGTATTGTTTTGTTCCAATAACCACCGGCAATTCGTTGTCAGCAGAGTCTTTTAATATGTTCATGAGGATGTTACCGCTTGTTATTTCTGGATGTTCATCAATAAACTGTTGTACTTGCCAAATATCGAAATAGTGGTGTTCATGAGCTACCTTAGTTTTTTCAGAAACAGTTGTTAAGTAGTCGGTTTGATCATTGACAGTAATAATGCTATCAAGGCGAATTGCAATCAAACCGTTAATTTTTCCATCCCAATCAATACTAATCATCAAGCAAAAATGATTATCAATGCCCACTACAAAACCAACGTTAAAATAATCATCATTTTCGATATTATGTACTTCAATCAATTTTCCCTGCTGTTTAGCAATGGTTAATTGAATTTTAACATCCTGCTTATCTGATTCTCTCAAGTATTTGCCTCCTAATTGTCGTTTGATTAATCAAATAAAAATTTACAAAAAATAGTCTACCAAGAATCATAAGGAAAATTCAATTCTTAAGTAGGTATAAACCGATAAGTAGTTATCTCTTCATACAAAATATATCAAAAATTAAATAGGAATCCACAATATTTTGTAGTAAGATAGTGCTTGTGTTTAAAATTATAGTAAAGAGGGGCCATTATGGTGATAATTACTGCAGGAATGATTGGGGTCGGCAAAACTACCTTAACTGGTAAAATTGCAGAACATTTAAATACAAAAGCTTACTATGAACCAGTTGGTGAAAATCCAGTATTACCACTTTATTATGCAAATCCAAAACAATACGGATTCTTATTGCAAATCTACTTTCTTAACAAGCGATTTTCAATGATCAAACAAGCATTATCCGATGATAACAATGTTTTAGATCGTTCCATCTATGAAGATGCATTATTTACTCGCGAGAATAATGCAGAAGGAAACATTAGCGATACAGAATTAGAGGTCTACCTTAAATTATTAGATAACATGATGGCTGATCTTAATCGGCTACCAAAAAAAGCTCCTGACTTAATGGTTTATTCTGAAACAGATTTTGAAACAATTCTTTATCGCATTAAGAAGCGTGGTCGGGATTACGAACAAGTTGATAAGAACCCTGAGTTAAAGGATTACTATTACAAGATGTGGAATGCTTATAAGGATTGGTATCGTGATTATGATGCCAGTCCAAAGATGAAAATTGATCTAGAAAAGTACGATCTAGAGGATCCACAAAATGTCAAAACTGTTCTTAGTATGATTGATGACCGATTAAAAGATATTCGCAACTAATAAAAGCTTTATTAATCAGTATAGCGATAGCTTAGCTAAAGTTGATCCATTCAGTGAATTAACTTGGGTTAAGCTATTTTTGTATCTAATGTTTACTGGAATAATGAATAACATCCTGTAAATAATTATGTTTATGATTAATTTGAGCTAAGAATGGTTGGTCATGAATAAAATTTCGACCATTTCCTAAATGACGTAAATACATTTCCTTGTACGGCAAATCTGCATCAAAAGCCCGTCTCCGCTCGCTTTCGTGATCCCACTTAACTCTACGATAATCAAGATCAGCGATTCCTTCATCGTCAATTGTGAGTAATAGATAACGAGCACGAAGATTACTCTGGTGAACATTCCACCCATCATAAGGTTCGCCAACAGAACCAGGATTGAGAATCAACTGTTCTCGACTAGTATACCGATACAATTGGTGGTGTACATGAGCATAAATACCAACATCATAATTTCCAGACGAGGGCATAATTTGATCCATTTGTTGTTGAGTGTTAGTTGGGAACAATCCTTGCCCAGAATTATTTTTAGGAAGATTATGACTTAAAGTAATATGTAATGCACCAACCTTGGTATCAGCCGTTATCGGCCATTCGCTGATTTGATTAATAATTCTAGCTCCAACCTGACTACCAATATATTCGCCAACCCGTGAAATCATAACCTTTGTCTCATCATCGTAAGAATGCTGACCATAATAAGCTTGCACTAAATCATCATCCCAGTTTCCCCGAAGGCAAATTGATGGATTTAATGACTCTAATATCTCCCAAATATCCGTTGCTCCCGGTCCCGGCATGAATAGGTCACCTAGAAACCAACATTCATTTACATTCTGTTTTCTAATATCATTTTGAACTGCTTTTAGAGCCGTATAATTGCCATGAATATCCGCAATAATTGCAATTCGTCGTTCCATACTTATCATCACTTTTCAATTTATTATTACAATTTCAGTATAATTAAACCAGATTTAGATTCAATTTAGTAAATTTAACTAAAATTTTTAGGCAATCGTTTGCACAAATAGCAAATCAAACGCAAATTTATGAA
>CAMLUN010000057.1 GCA_946487795.1 uncultured Lactobacillus sp.
GCACTCCCCAAGTTAATGTTGTCCTTACGTGTAAATATGGCAACAATTCAGTGGTTAGTTACTGGATATATGCTTGTTATTGGAATTATTCTTCCCTTATCAAGCCTAATTTCAAAATGGTTTACAACTCGTCAGATCATTATCTTTGGTTTAGCGAGCTTTATTATCGGAGCGGTTATCTCTGCTTGTGCAAATAATTTCCCGGGAGTGCTAATTGGCCGAATGGTACAGGGGATTGGAACTGGTTTGATTCTCCCGTTAATGTTTGCCGTAGCAATGCAAATCTTTCCGCCCCAAAAACTTGGTGCTGTTCTAGGAATTTGTGCATTAGTGATTATGTTTGCACCAGCAATTGGTCCAACACTTACCGGACTAATTCTTGCTAAACTCTCCTGGCGTTGGATCTTCTGGTTATTTATTCCTTTCTTAGCCTTAGCGTTAATTTTCGCGATGACTTCATTAGAGAACGTCAATAACATTACAAAGCCACACGTTGATTGGCTTTCCATTATTGAATCCGCAATTGGCTTCTCCGGTTTAGTTATTGGCGCTAGTCTTTCTAGTCGTGATGGCTGGTTATCAGTCCCTGTTCTCTCAGCACTAATAGTCGGGGTAGTTGTTCTAGGATTCTATGTTCACCGCCAACTCCACTTAACGGAACCGATTCTTAATTTAAGGTTATTTAAGATTCCTGCCTTTAGAACAGGAGCTTTATTAGTGATGCTCGATTTCGGGATCATCCTTTCTGCAATGTACTTATTACCAAATTACCTGCAAAATGGTTTGTTAATTCCGGTCGCTCTTACTGGTATGATTATGCTTCCTGGGGGAGTGATTAATGCCGTTACATCTGCCCTTGCCGGACGACTTTACGATAATATCGGTGCTAGGAAACCAGTAATATTTGGCTTAGTTATTGCGTTAATCGGAGCCATTATGTTCGCTTGCACCTCGGAACATTCATCAGTTGGCTATATCATTGCGGCTCATGTCATTCTAATGATTGGTTGTCCCCTTGCAATGTCTCCTGCACAAACTAGTTCGCTAAATTCCCTAAATGGCCTCGAATCTGCAGACGGAAGTACAATTCTCAATACTCTCCAGCAAATTGTTGGCGCATTGGCAACCGCATTTGCGACTAGTTTCCTCGAACTTGGTCAAAAAAATATTAATGGTACTGCAGCCGTTAAATTTACTAATGGGTTCCATTATGGAATTTACTTTACACTTGTCTTGGTCATAATTGCCCTAATCCTTTCTTTTAGGCTTCAAGATCGGGCTAAGGAAACGCAAGATATTAACTAGTAGCTATCAGTTGCAATTTCTTAGCAAAATGCTGATAATAATACCAACCACCTATTAACTATAAGGAGTTGGTATTATTGTTACCTTCATTGCCTGTTGGTATCGGTGAAGTCCATGCAATGCATGAGCTATTCAAATTAAACCCGCGTTTGGCAATTATTGTCTTACTACTATTAATATGCTTGGCATTTTACCTAAAAAATAAGTAAAAATAAAAACAGAGCTTTGCTATTCTGTCCCCTAACTAAGAGAAAGAAGTAGCAATGCTCTGTTTTATTTTGTCATTACGTCTTTAAGACCAATTTTTACCAATTCTTTAGCCGCTGCAGAAACCGTTAATGATTGCTTTTCTGCATATTGTTTAACTAGTTGATAAACCGCTAAATCTTCTGGACCGCACCAAATGATTCCGGTCACTTGACCATGCTCTTTTTGCATTAAATCACGTCCTTATATTAATCTTTCCCCCATAGCATCTGGCCAACTCGTTGTAAAATTATTTTTCGGTCATGAAGCTGAAAATGGTTAGTTTTCGGAACAACTACTTGCTGATACCGGATCTCTGGATGAATTTTAACAAGTGATTGAAGCATTTCAGATTGGATCCGTGGGACTTCCTCGTCGTTCCCACCCATTATATTAAGAATCTTAACGGTAGAATTAGGACGCCACTTCCTCATTTGGCACTCTAACTGCCGGAAATTACGATCCTTTGATTTACGGTTTAAATTAGGAACAAATTTAATTTTAACCCCAAAGCTTTCCTCAACCGGAACGCCGAGAAAAACAACTTTGCGGAGTTGAATATCTTTTTGCAGTTGTTTTGAACCCATATAGGCATGAATAAATTCAGTTCCCCCATAGGAGTGAGCAATCACATTCATTCGTTTAATGTGGTAACGATCATGAAGAAGTTGGAGTACTCTAGTTAGTTGGTGAACCTGAGGATGGTAGGAAGCATTATAATTCCAATTATATAGCACTTGAATAAGGGAATTTTTCTGCTGATGGAAATCGCCACCAGTCTTAACAGTTCCAGTTGGCGAAGCCCAAACTGTCATTACCTTTTGCGCATAATTATGTTTTTCAAAGTATCGGGTCATTCGACGATAAGTGGTTGTATTGCCTCCCCAGCCGGGAATCATTACTGTTGGCGTTTCACTATAACGAATAGTTGATCGCTCGTTGCTAGTTCGTAATGAATGATTAGGTAACGGCAAAAGTACGATAAATTGAATAATTAATACTAGTATTAATAAAATACTAATAATTGCAGCAAAGCTCTTTACTAGCCGTCGCATTCATTATCATCTCGGTTCGTTTTAACCAAACAAACGGGCCCAGAACCCTTTCTTCTTTGGCTTTTCTTCTTCAACAGTAGCAGTTGACTGCTCATCATTATTCACAACCGTGGTTTCTTTCTCGTAAGGATTATGTTCACCAATCCAACGGAAGAATTCCGGAGCCTTGATTTCAACAAACTTCCCCCGTTTACCATTAATTCCGTCTACGCATAGTTCGATCGGCAAAGCATTCCGGTATTTTTCAATACTATCAGCCGTAAACCCGTTAAACGTGTTCAGCTTTGAAATATCGAATAGTAAACTATCATCCCCCTGACGATACTGGAAATCATCTTGCTGGGTCAGGTAAAGTTTAGCCCACCGATTTCGCGAACTTTCCTTAAAGTCATCACAGATTGTCTCGGAGAAGTAATCGGGCAATGGAAGATTAGCCATTTCATAATAGTTCTTAAATAACTGCCTAGTCATAGCAAGAAAATCGAGTCTTCCCGTAGCTGAATTGAAGTCTCGCCATGGTGTTTCATCATCTTCAAGAAGGTTAGCCATCCGCATTACAAAATCCTTAAAAAGCGTGTTATTCAACGTCTTTCGAACATTAAAGATATACTGGTTAGCTGCTCCTTTTTGTGATTCATCAATCACCTTATCAATTTGCAGGTAATAAGTACGCCGAGCGGTTTCCCGAAGCATGGTAAAGCCTGAGTCATAATTAGTTGTTCCAATTAATGGAGCAATTGGGTGGGGATGGTTTACAAGTTCATTCATAATGTCAACAATCAAGTGCCGACTATATTGATCTTGTTGGAAGAAGTATGGTTCAATTTCATCTAACAAAACCGGGTATGAACTACCGAGTTTCACATAATGTTCCATCGCTTCAACAGTCTTTGCCTTCTTTTGCGGGGTTTGGGACGGGTAAATTGTTCCAAAGTCAATTAATGAGCGATCGGTATTCCACGTAAGCTGATTAATAATCCGGAGAAGGGTTGACTTCCCTGAACCAGCTGTTGCCCCTAAAATTAAGAAATTAGGAACGTCATTTCCATCTTCTGGATTCAAACTAGTTTTAGAACGAATTTCCCATAAAAATGGTGCAGTAAAGCTATACAAAATTGCTTCAAAGAACCGTTTCCCATAATCAGCATCATAATCAACGACAAACTGCTGGTAACCTTTCATAACAGCATCAATACTCTTTAAACCGTCACGAATTTCAGAAATAGTCGCGATTTTGCCGAACGGAATTGGGTGTGTTCCTGTATCGTTAGGAACATAAAGGCCACTATTGTTATTTGCAATGTTCCGTTCCATTGGTCGATCGTACAGGAAAGTTGTGTACTTTTTCTCGGCATCCCGTTGTTGTGGTGACATTCCACTGATCAAAGCATCCTGAACCTGCTTGGTAATTTTTTCTCGAGTTTTTAGTTTCGGCTTAGCTGCCCGAGGAGAGACCGCTTCTTTTTGCAAAGTATAGATCGTATCATGCTGCTTAACCTGCTTGGCAATTTTTTCCTTTGCTTGAGATCGATCCATGGTAATATCACGCATTGACTTTGTGATCATTTCAGGAACAAGATTATGGTCAATGTCATGCTGAAGATCATGCTTCAATAGATCCACCATGTCTGTTTCGGCGATCTTATCTGTCGTCTCATTATCAAGGATAACCGGTCCCTTGACTGACTTCTTACCGCTATCCTGATCCTTTTTTCCCTCTTCAACCTGCTTTTGAGCTGCTTTTACCAAATTTGAAGTAAAGAAAGGCTTCAAGACTGGCCTTAAATCCTTCTTAAAATGGTCAGCAAGGTTTTGGTATAAGCGGACATCATTATCAAATACCAATACTTCTTCAAATTGATTTCGGTGAGCATCAAATGAAGCCTCATCTAAATCCACACTTCCAAGAATCACACGGGTATCATGAGTGGTTGAATTGCTTAACAAGTAAAACTTAGAATGAATAACCTGAGTTGGCGCGATTGATACGCGAAAAAGATTATTGAGGACATTGGTTTGATTATCACTTGTTAGCGCTGAAAAGAGTTTGGCAGCTTCTTTATTAGCTGAACTAAGGAGAGCGTTGGTAAGTGCAACCTTCGTTACCATCTCATCAGCACTTAATTCACTTGTTGAATGAGAGCTTAACGCCACATCAATACTGATAAACTTACTAAGGTACTTATTAATAAAGTCAGCAGTAATCTCCCCAGTTACCGCAATTAATTGATCGTATTTTTGTGAATCAAATAATTGGTGGATCTTTAACGGTGGTGTTTCTTGACCATCAAAAACAATATGAATTTTTCTTATATCAGCAGTTTCTGTCATGACCATAATCCTTTACTATCAATAAATATATTAGTTTTATTTTCGACTATTTAATCCCTTTTTGCAAGTGGTTCCCCGATAAG
>CAMLUN010000058.1 GCA_946487795.1 uncultured Lactobacillus sp.
GCGTTTTTTATTTACCACCAACTGGGTGGCTAACTTCATTCTATAATCCACCATAAGATTACATTAACTGGTGAAGTTCAAGATATTTTTAAGGATTAATAGTTATTTCCCTCATCGACTATAAGTTAGCGATGGGGGATTTTTTAATTTAGGGAAAAGGCTAATTCAATCTGGAGTGGTGATTTGTGATAATCAATTATAGTAGGTCGTTTGAAAAACAGAGAGGTGAAGGTTAGTGGAACAACTCTATGACCAGTTTCAACGAAAAATTGATTATTTACGATTATCAATAACAGACCGGTGTAATTTACGGTGTGTTTACTGTATGCCAGAAGAAGGATTGAAGTTCTTCCCTAAAGATAAAATTATGTCCCAAGATGAAATTATTCAGTTAGTGCAAAATTTCGCCAAAATGGGGATTACGAAAGTCCGCCTAACTGGTGGCGAACCATTATTACGGCGGGACTTACCCGAGATTATCCAGCGTATTCGGCAAATTTCTGAAATTAACGACATTTCAATTACGACGAACGGGACGGCCCTGAAGTATCAAGCAAAGAAATTGAAGGAAGCGGGTCTTGATCGCCTTAATATTTCTCTTGATACTTTTAATCCAGCAGTATATAAAAAGATGACCCGTGGCGGAAATATCAAGCATGTCCTGCAAGGGATCGCGGCAGCTGAACGAGCGGGCTTTAAGATTATTAAGGTCAACACCGTAGTCGTGCGGGGCGAAAATGACCAGGAAGTCATGGATTTTATTAATTATACGAAAGACCACCCGATCAATGTGCGCTTTATTGAATACATGCCAATCGGGCAAGAGATTAGCGATTGGAAAAAAGAATATGTTCCGCTAACCAGCATTTTTGATAAGTGTCGCGAGGCGGGGTTAACATATGAACCGTTATCATTGCCCGGTAATGGTCCTGCCGATAACTATCAGATTAAGGGTTACCGAGGTAGCTTCGGTTTGATTCATCCAATTTCAGAGCGGTTTTGTGAATCTTGTGACCGTTTGCGAATTACCTCCGATGGTTACGTCAAAGCCTGCTTATATTGGAATGAAGAACTGAATATCCGACCAGTCATCAATGACTTTGCGGCATTTAAGGAAGTAGTGCAGAAGGCGCTAAATAATAAGCCGTTAAATCATGAAATGGCAATGAAAAATGTTCATCAGATTATTAATCCAGCGCCAACGTGGCGGCATATGAGTCAGATAGGTGGGTAAAAATGGCAGCTGATCAAAATACCGGCGCTCCTTTTTCGCCGACGGAAAACCGGGTAATGGATGCTCTGCAGTCGGTAATTGACCCAGAATTAGGGGTAGATATTGTTAACTTAGGGTTGATTTATGATGTTCAAGTTGATGACCAACAATTATGCGTGATTACCATGACGCTAACGACAATGGGGTGTCCGGTTAGTAACGTCTTGAGTCAACAAATAATTGAACAAGCTTTGGCAACTGACGGGGTAGCAAAATGTAAGATTAACTTGGTCTGGGAACCAGTGTGGAGTCCAAGCATGATGACTCGCTATGCTAAGATTGCCCTGGGAATTCATGAATAAGTAAAAATATGGCGTGCAGCTTTCGTGATTGAAAACTGGACGCCATATTATTATTTAGATTGTTGGTCAAAGATGAAGTGGCCACTTTTACCACCGTCTTTTTCAACGAGATGAACATCACTAATGACCATTCCCCGGTCCATTGCTTTGCACATATCATAGATGGTGAGGAGGGCGATTTGCACGACAAGGAGGGCTTCAATCTCAACGCCGGTGACGTGCTTGGTCTTAACGGTTGCCTCTGCAGTAATAGTATCCTGACCGTTATTGTGGAAGTGGATATCGACACCGGTGAGGGGGATGAGGTGGCACATGGGGATCATTTCAGAAGTCCGTTTAGCGGCCATGATTCCTGCCACCTGGGCGACAGCGAGGACATCGCCCTTTTTTATTTGGCCATCTTCAATTCGTTGCAGGGTGGTTGCTTGCATATGGATTTGTCCTTGAGCCGTAGCGGTACGGAAGGTAACCTTTTTAGCGGTAACATCGACCATGCGGGCTCGGTCCTGGTCATTGAAATGTGTTAGTTTGTCTGTCATGATAAAACCCCTTTTAATTGGTAGATTAACTTTAGGATAGCATAATCGATAAGCAAAATTATTCAGTGATTTTACCAAAATAAAAATGACATCGCCTCAACAATGTCATTATAAGGCTCTACAATTTTAAGTACTGATGGATTTAACATCAGTGCTTTATTTGTTTAAAATAAAAAAGCGAAAGATGGTTGGACCCCGTCTTCACTAAGAAAGGACCATCTTTCATGAACAATTCTATCAAAACTATCTTAGGAATTAAAGATCCTTACCTCAAACTAGATGAAAAGAATTTTGATAACCCAATTGAAGATCAACCTAATCAAATCATTGTCCATCTTATTCAAACTTACCCCATGCATTGCCCAAAATGTGGACACTTAATGTGTAAAAATGGCTATAAAACAGTTAATTGCTTAGGACCAGAGCTTCATTTTAAGCCAACAATCTGGTCGATTAAAAAGCAAAAATATATCTGTAAAGCTTCTTCTTCTTGTCCTGAAGTAGTTACTAAATTAGCAGCCGTTGAAGATATTCATTATCGTAATCATATCTCTTTAGCGATAAAACAACAGGCAATGATGCTTCTAACAAAAAACGAATCACAAAGTGATTTAGCCAAAGAATTAAATGTCTCTGACTGGACAATTAGACGAGTCATTACAAATCTTGATCAGTTTTTTAAGCCTAACTATTATTGGTTACCTCGCCATATTGCCTTTGATGATTTTAAGTCTGGTCGCTTTGCCCCCAGCGGAATGAGTATGATTCTAATGAATATTGAAAATAAGCGGACGCTTGATATTATCTTGTCACGTAAAAATAGCTATCTGCGAAAATACTTTCTTCGATATGACCGTTCAGCACGCTTAGCAGTTCAAACAGTAACGGTTGACTTGTACACTCCTTACCGCCATTTGATTCATGAGCTTTTCCCCCACGCTTTAATTATCGCTGATCATTTTCATATTGTTGCTCAAGCATATCGTGCATTTAACAAAATTAGGATCCAAGTAATGAATCGTGCCGGTGCTGGCACTCATAAATGGCGTGCACTTAAGCTCTTTTGGAAATTACTCCTAACGCCTGCTAATGAGCTTAAATATGATAATTATTGGTCAAGTCATTCATCGTCTTCTAAGCTTTGATAATGAACTAAAAAGAGCTTATGAATACTATCAAAACTTAATTCTGGTGATTGCTCATCGTAGTAAGAAAGAATTAAAAAACTTACTCGCAATTAAATGGACGCAGCTTCCCCAAGCACTGCAAAAAGTTCAGCGTACTCTTCGCAGACATAAACAAGAAATTTACAATAGTTTTAAATATGATACTTATATAAATGGTCCCGTTGAAGGAACTAACAATAAAATTAAAGTTATTAAACGAACTGCTTATGGCTTTCGTAATTTCTTTAATTTCCGAATTAGAATCCTCCTTGCATTACCAAATACCTACATTGCAATAAACTGGAGAAATAAACAAACAGCTCATGCCACTATCTGATCAAAAACAACGTCAAACCAGCGGAACTCGAAGAATTAGTCGACAAGCTACAAAGCCTAAGCGACAAGGTCGACCAAAACAATCAAGACGTCCAAGAGAAGTTGAAGGCCCAGAACTCTAATGTCCTTAAAGCCGTGTCCGATGCGCAGGCAATCGGATATTCTGATGGGTTAGTCGATCGTGTTGATACCCTAACCCAAAAGGTGAATGGCCTTGAAGCCGATATTAATTTACGAGAGCAAAATTTAGACCAGAAAACGCAGGAATGCGTGGCGAAAGTTGCTGACTTAAACCAGGTTGGTAAGTACCTTAAGCACTATACGCAAACGGTAAATAACCGTTTAGTACCGACTCTTCGTAATTTAATCCTTACAATTCGGGGTGGCATTACCCACCATACGGAAGAAGTAACCAATGACGTGTACCAACATTTTAAGGATGATACGGGGCAGACAATTGATGAAGTTGTTAAATCAACGGTTAATCAGCGTTTTAAGCAAGATCGTGAGGACGCACAACAGGCTAGCTTAAGTGCACAAGTGAGTGCAAAAGCTAGTCAGCAAAACGTTGATGCAATGACGGTGCTACTTGACAGCTTTGTAAAGTTTATGCTGCTGATTAGAATTGAAATGGTAATAGCATTGACAGTTGTTTCTATTACTCCTGGTTGGTGAAAAGTACCGGCAGCACTGGTTTTAATTTTCGTGTGCGGCTTGAGTGACGTTAAGTATTATCAAAAGAAGGTGATTGGCAATGTCATTTAGTATTCACATGGCAAATGATGAACAGCTTGATAGTTTATTACGTTCAAATAAGCGAATTCCATCGTGGCGGATTGCCAATACGCAATCAGCACGGGAGCGTAAGAGGATTCATCAACTTCAGTTACACCGTCAACAACTAGAGCGGGATAAGGAAACCGAAATTAAGCGGAAAAGGCAACGAAGAACCATCTCTGTATCAAAGATTCAAGCTAAAAAGTCAGTACTTCATGAAAGAAACGACTTAGAGTTATAATTTGAATTTAAACATTATTTCTAGTACCACAATATATGAAAAGAGAGCAGTGAGATTGCGTCTCACTACTCTCAATCGCGAACTTGAATAATTTTAGTGTTTGAAAAGAGATTAGCCTTTGCGGTTAGTCTCTTTTACTATCTGGTAAGTTGACTGCAAACAGAAAAGCCGCCCGGCTCGAGAGCCAAGCGATCATCAAAGTCGCTAAACTATCAAGCGATCATCAAAGTCGCTAAACTATGCTATAATATTACCAGGTTGAAGAAATATTATACTCAACAATTAGGCTGATGGCTTAACGAGCGATCATCAAAGTCGCTAAACTATGCTATAATATTACCAGGTTGAAGAAATAT
>CAMLUN010000059.1 GCA_946487795.1 uncultured Lactobacillus sp.
AAAAATTAATAACGACGGCGCTTGTTCTTACGCTTCCGTGCCGCTTCAGATTTCAACTTACGTTTTACACTTGGCTTTTCGTAAAATTCGCGTTTACGGTATTCTTGCAAAGTTCCGTTGCGTGAAACTGTACGTTTAAAGCGTCGAAGAGCGTCATCCAAAGATTCATTCTTACGAACGACTGTTTTTGACATGTTGATTCCCTCCCTCCGAGCTTAAAGTTACGTATTAGAACGGTATAATCCCGCTCTTTCACTACAAAAGCAATTGTAACCAATTAGATTCTGAGTGTCAATATTACTTCCTAAATATTTAAGATAAATTTTCTTACTATATTATCAATCTAATCTCTGTATCGAAAGCGCTTTTATTCATCTATAATTGAATTATTCACATTCACTGAATAAAATACACTATTTTTTAAATATCTATTGCATATTTAATCATTTAAGCGTATATTACATACCAATGTAATTATTTTAAGAAATTGAAGGAGTTATTGATTATGAAATGTTTCAAACATTGGTTAATGCTAATAATCATTGCGTTTCCAATACTATGCGCACCAGTGTCAGCATTAGCCGCCGATGAAAGTAGCAGCTCTAGTTCAGCTACTAATACTTCACAGGTAGCCGAGAATGATTCTCTGCAAAAGATTAAACAAAAAGGAACCTTAGTTGTCGGAACAAGTGCCGATTATCCGCCATATGAATTTACGACTAAGGAACACGGCAAAACAAAGTATGTTGGGTTCGAAGTATCACTCATGAAGCAATTTGCTAAAGACATCGGTGTTAAATTAGTAATTAAAAACATGGACTTTGATTCACTTTTAGTTGCTCTAGAAACCGGGAAAATTGACTGTATTGCCGGTGCGATGAACATCACCAATGAACGGAAAAAGAGTGTTGACTTTTCCGATGTCTACTATACCGGTGACAGCTACTTCCTCATCAATAAGAGCGACAAGGATAAGCTAGTTAACGCCAAAAGTTTCAATGGCAAGACAGTTGGTGCCCAAAACGGGACCTTACAATCAACAATGATTTCTAAGGACATGCCACAAGCTAACGGAAAGGGATTAGCAAAACTTTCTTCATTAGTTATCGGTTTACAGTCCCATAAGTATGATGGTGTTTTAATGGATGCAGCGACTGCAAAAGCATACGCATCTAATAATTCTAACCTCTACGCTTTTAACTCAAAATTACCGGTTACTGCCGGTGGAATCGCCCTCGCCTTTCCAAAGGGTGATACCTCCCTTGTAAATGCTGCTAACCAAACGATCAAAAAAGTCAACGATGAAGACTTAATTAATAAAAAATGGATTCCAGAGTCAGCCCAATATATGAAGAGCTATAAAAAGCAAAACACCATTCTTAGTTACTGGCGTTACTTTGCAAAAGGGCTTGAGTACACACTGATTATTACGATCGTCTCAGTATTCTTCGGCTTCATTTTAGGGACCCTCTTCGCTCTTATGCGTCTTTCAAAGAATAAGCTTCTGCATACAATTGCGGTTTGCTATATCGAATTCCTCCGGGGAACCCCAATGATGGTTCAAATCATGTTTGTTTACTTTGGTATTGGTGCAATTATCCAATCCCTCCCCGCCTTACTTGCCGGGATCATCGCCGTTTCGTTAAACTCTGGGGCCTACGTTGCTGAAATTATTCGTTCTGGGATTCAGTCAATTCCGCTCGGTCAAACTGAAGCAGCTCGAAGCTTAGGAATGGATAAAAATAAGGCTTTCCGTTATGTAATCATGCCTCAAGCACTTAAGAATATTTGGCCTGCTTTAGGGAACGAATTAATTACCTTGCTAAAGGATAGTTCACTAGTTTCCGTTATTGGTGTAACTGAATTAATGTTCCAAACACAATTAGTTCAATCCGCAACCTACAAAGGAGTTCTCCCATTATTCATTACTATGATGATTTACTTCATCTTAACGTTTACACTTTCCAGAATTCTACTTTACTTTGAAGGGAGAATGAAACATGTCCACTAAAATGATTGAAATTCAAAATTTGCAAAAAAAGTTCAAGAATAACATTGTCCTTAAAGATATCACCGAACATGTTGATAAAGGTCAGGTTATCTGTGTAATTGGTCCCTCTGGTGCTGGTAAAAGTACCTTTCTTCGTTGCCTGAACTGTCTCGAACAGCCAACTAGCGGCAAGGTCTTTTTTGAGGGAAATGATTTAACTAAGATTAACGATAAGCAACTTAATCAGTTACGGGAAAAGATGGGAATGGTTTTCCAAGGATTCAACCTCTTCCCAAATATGAACGTGATTGAAAACATTAAGCTAGCACCAATGAAAGTCAAAAATATCCCCGAGAAGCAAGCCGAAGAGACTGGAATGAAGCTTCTGGAGAAAGTCGGTTTAGCAGAAAAGGCAAAACAATATCCTGACCAGCTATCTGGTGGGCAAAAACAACGGGTGGCGATTGCCCGTGCTTTAGCGATGGATCCTGAAGTAATGCTCTTTGACGAACCAACGAGTGCTCTTGATCCAGAAATGGTTGATGAAGTGTTAACTGTAATGCATGATCTTGCTGATTCAGGAATGACAATGGTAGTTGTTACTCACGAAATGGGATTTGCCCACGAAGTAGCGGATCAAATCTGGTTTATGGCCGATGGCTACATTCAGGAAACCGGTAAACCGGATGAATTCTTTGCCCACCCGACAAGTGACCGGGCAAAGGAATTCTTAAAGAAGATTCTCAAGTAATCAAAGATCTACATTAAACAAACCTTGATAATATCCAATTAAAAGAGGCAGGAAAAATTTTTCCTGCCTCTTTTAATTTTATACTGTTAATTATTTATCCTGCTTATAGTCAACTTGATCATCAAACTGAACCTTTAAGTCATCCAGTTGCTGCTGACTAACCTTACCAGGGGCGGCAGTCAATGGTTCAACAGCCTTAGAATTCTTAGGGAATGGGATAACATCACGAATATTATCTGCTTGTGCAAGCAACATTACCCAACGATCCAACCCGAAGGCTAACCCACCTTCAGGAGGCATTCCCAATGTTAATGCCTTCAGTAGGAAGCCGAAGCGAGCTTCTGCACGTTCCTTAGTGTATCCCAATGCCTTCAAGACTTTTTCTTGAACCTTTGGATCGTGGATCCGGATTGAACCCCCACCAATTTCTTGACCATTAAGGATAATATCATAACTTTGAGCATGAGCTTTATGCGGATCTTCACCATTTTCAAGGTAGTGAAGGTCTTCTTCATTCAACATGGTGAATGGGTGGTGTGCTGCAATCCACTTTCCAAACCCTTCATCATATTCGAACATTGGCCAGTTAACAACCCAGAGGTAATTCCATTGGTTAGGTGCAATCATGTCTTGCTCCTTAGAAATCTCACGGCGTAAGTAGCCAAGGGCATCACAAACAACGTGGAATGAATCTGCTACAAAAAGAATCAAATCTCCTGACTTAGCACCCATTTCCGCATTGATTGCGTCAGCTTTATCATTAATAAACTTTGCAATTGGACCGGAATAACCGTCTTCAGTAACCTTGACCCAGGCAAGACCCTTAGCGCCAAAACGCTTAATATATTCTTCCTTCTTAGAAATATCCTTCCGGGAGTACTTATCAGCCCCACCAGGAACACAGATTGCCCGAACAAAGTTTCCTTTAGCTACAGTTCCAGAGAAGACCTTAAATGAACTGTCCTTAACAATTGAAGATAAATCATGGATTAACATCCCAAATCGGGTATCAGGTTTGTCAGAACCGTACTTATCCATTGATTCCTGCCATTCCATCCGTGGGAATGGGGTCTTAACATCAACGCCCAAGACTTCCTTCATAACCTTCTTAATTAATCCTTCAGTTACTGTTTGGATGTCTTCTGGAGTAGCAAAACTCATTTCAGTGTCGATTTGAGTAAATTCGGGTTGCCGGTCACCACGCAAATCTTCGTCCCGGAAACAGCGTGCAATTTGATAATACTTGTCAACTCCGGCAGCCATAAGTAATTGCTTAAATAATTGTGGAGATTGTGGCAAAGCATAAAAATGACCTGGGTAAACACGTGATGGAACGATGTAGTCACGGGCACCTTCTGGAGTAGAACGAGTTAAATCTGGTGTTTCAACGTCCATGAACCCTTCATTATCATAGTAATGATGAACGACAGATGTAACCTTACTCCGCAGCATCAAATTCTTCATCATTTCAGGACGACGAAGATCAAGGTAACGGTACTTCATCCGCAAATCTTCACTTGCGTCAACGTCATCAACAATGTCAAATGGCGTTGTTTCGGACTTTGCCAGAACCTTAATCTGATCAACCGCAACTTCAACTTTTCCAGTCTTCATCTCAGGGTTAATTTCTTTTTCAGCCCGTAGTTGAACTTTCCCTTGAACTTCAAGGACATATTGATTCCGAACCGCATTAGCAATCTTAAATGCTTCGGGATTTTCTTTTTCGTTAAAGACCAGTTGAACGATTCCTTCACGATCCCACAGATCAATAAAAATTAAGCCACCGAGATTACGACGTTTGGCAACCCATCCTTTTAGGACAACTTCTTGACCCACTTGCTTTTCACTGGTTTCCCCAGCGTAATTAGTTCTCTTCATCCTCTAATTACCTCTTTAACCATTTTTAGATTGGTAGTGTTAATACTAATTTCTAATAAAAAAAGCACCCCTTACATCATAAGGGTGCTTTCTGCACGGTACCACCTTAGTATCACTCATTGATAACGTCGAAATACCGACGGGGACAACTGCCCAGCCTCAAAAGCGTCAATTATCACCTCATTGTCATGGGCTTTCACCAGCTCCCACTCGCTATCGACTAAGGCAAATAAGCATTCTTTATCATTGGCTATTAGTATTAAAATTACATTCTTACAGTACCCGAGTTCGGCAAAAAAGTCAATAGCTACAGTTTCATTG
>CAMLUN010000060.1 GCA_946487795.1 uncultured Lactobacillus sp.
CGTCACTGATGAGCAACTACTTTCTTTCTAACTTAAATTGACATTTCGGGTAAAATAAAATTATTCCATAAGGCTTCTTTAAGTTGGTCAAGATTGGTAATTTCTTGACCATAAGTAGTTTTCGTTTCACCCCAGTTAAGGCTACACTCGTCAACTGCTTTTAGGAATGTCGGCCGTTCTTCCCAGTCACCTTTAAGATCACCTTCCTCAGGCGAAATCATCATGCCATCTTTCCCTACATTTGCACGAATTTTTAGATTGGATGGTATAAATAATTTATCAGATTTTTGCAACTGTTCTTTTAATAAAGCAAGTTTATCTTGATCATACTTAACCATATCTTTGTCTGGGTGACTTTGCTTCAACTCATTAGATAACGCGTCTTCTTCATCATTAAGTCCTTTTTTATTGTACTCATCATATGTAATTAAGTATAATTCCACTCCACCAGCACTTGGATTAACTAACTGATCAACGCGAGGGTCGATTGTATATTTATTAATTAAATTATTGATATACTTAGCCGTCTTGATACCATAATTTGTAACATTAAAATTTAAATCATCTCGTAAAAGAGTACCTTTGCTGTTACGCAAGTCATAATTATGAAGGAGATCATTCATAATCCCGGCATACCAAAGATCTAAGTTCTCAGTAACGTCATCATCTAAATTATTAATGTCCTTAATTTGAACCTTAGCATCACTAGAGCTATGGTGATAAGGATTCAATTTGTAAATACTAGCTTTAGAAACTTTTGCTAAATTATCTGCCCTATTATCATTGAAATTATTAAAGGCATCCACATATCCATCTGGAAGCTTAAGATTATTCTGCTCAATACTATCTTGTAAAGCTTGAGCATTGTTAACATCCCCATCATTAGTAGTAACTGCAGCATCATCATGATGATCTGTTGATTGAGATTGCTTATTATTTAATTTATCTTGAGCTTCTTTTAATTGAGTTTGAGCAGTCTTAACTTCATTTTCTTGGTTGTTAATTTCTGCTTGAGTCTTATTAATATTACTATCCGTTGCCTCTTTAGCTGATTGTTGCACTTTAGCAACGTTTGTATCAGCGCTCGTCACGTTATCCTGAGCAGTACGCACAGCTTGTTGATCTTCGTTTACTACTTGTTGCTGATGATCATAATCTGCTTGGGCTTTTGTCTGTTCTTGTTGAGCAGTTTGAACACTATTTTGTTCATTAGTATTAGTTGTAACAGCAGGCGTACTATCCGCCGATACGCCTTGTTGCATGGCAACTACCCCCAAAGAAGCTACTGCTAAAGTTGCCACAACCCAATTCTTACCAGATTTGTAAAGTTTCTTATGTTCTTTCACAATAATTCCTCACGAAACTATAATTCTAACTATAGACGTTTATAGTTTATGCTTCATCTTTTGCGTTTCTCAACGATCTCCCTAGCACTTTTTAATTTCTGCAAATTTAACTGAAATTCATCTCACTATTTTTCAGTTTCCGGAAAGAAAATTATTTTTATAGACGGATAGGTGGACGGCTTTACCCCCCCCCCTGATATATTAGTATTTGGGAAAAGGGGGAGTATATCTTGAACGTTTTTATTCTTGAAGATGATCATAATCAACAACGACATTTAAAAACGATGATTGAAAAAATTTCCCGGGAAATTTCAATAAATGAACTTAAGATTCATCTTTTTACCTCAACCGATCAATTAAAAATGGGGCTTCCGGTTGCTAGTAAAAAAAACGTCTTTATTCTCAACTTGGAAATCAACGGCATTAAAACGGCCGGTCTTGAGATTAGTCGGGTGATTCGCAAACATGATGAACTTGCCAGTATTATTTTTATTACTATTCATGATGAATTCGTCTATACTACCTATAAATACCGAGTCAGTGCTCTGGACTTCATTGCTAAGAATCGGGGAAATATCCAAGAAGAACTAAAGCAAGACCTTATCCATATTCAAAAAGAAGTCCAAGCAACCGCAACCAAAGAACTCTTTACATATAAATCCTATTATGAGGAGATTCATATCCCTTATAAAAATATTTGCTACTTTGAAGCTAATCATAGTAACACTCATTCATCGATTATGTACACTATCGATAATCAACAAATCCGACTCAACTATAACCTGCGGACCATTGTGAAAAATGAAACGCACTTTTTCCGTAGTCACCGTAGCTACTTAATTAATCCCCAACAGGTAAAACACGTCGATTTTCTTCATCACCAAGCCGTATTCTATAATGGTCTCATCTGTCCAGTATCACGACGCCACGAAAAAGAACTATTTAAACTAATAAAATGAGTGGAAAACAACCTTCTCGACAAGGCGGTTGGCTCAGCTAGAACGCTGGTTATCGTTCGTACTTAGACTCGAACATTGTAATTATTTTCTACGTTATCTTGCTATTGTTTATGAAAAGAGGGGTGAGAAAAAGCCAAAATTTTTTCACCCTTCTTTTCATATTTTCACAGACTTCAGCATTGTCCGGATTTAACGGTTTTTTCATTTAGTGATCCCCATTGAAGAGCTGTGCATCGCCATTCGCTTATCGGGATAGAGTTTCTTAGCTAGGGCGGTTACCGCTGTCGGTGCTTCACCAAAGCCAGCCGCAATCAATGCGACTTTCCCCGGGTAGGTCACACCATCCCCAATCGCATATACCCCTTCAACACTGGTCTCCATCATTGAATCGACTTTGATCAAGTTGCGCTCTGCTGCTAAGCCAAGGGACCACTGATTTAAGGCCGCATTGTTAGAAGTAAAGCCATAGTTAACCACAATCTTATCCACATTCAATTGTGCTTCGTCGTCACTACGCATCTTCTTAAGATCAAGCGTTACCGTTTCATCGTCTTCCACCGTTAATGCGCGTGGTAAGAAAGGCGTATCCAGTTGTACAGATGACTGTTTAAGCTGAGTTACAGTATGCTCCAGACCGCGGAACTGGTCCCGCCGATGGACAAGGTGGACTTCCTTAGCAACGGGTTCAAGCATCAAGGCAATATCAATTGCGGAGTCTCCCCCACCAAGAATGGCAACCCGCTTGTCCGCATAATCAGCTTTATGATTAACAAAATATGAAAGCTGATTGCCTTCAATCTCAGCTTCTCCCTCTAAAGCAAGCTTACGCGGAGTAAACGCCCCGTTACCAAGAGCAATGATTACTGCTCGTGACCGGGATACCCGCTTTGCTGATTTGATGGTAAAGGTTCCATCGTCTTCTTTAATGACGTCCTCAACAGTTTCACCGAGGAATTGGTCAATCGGTGCCACTGCCATTTGCTCTTCTAGCTTAGCAATTAGGTCATGTCCAGTTATACCTGGCATTCCCGCTACATCCCAAACTTGTTTTTCAGGATAGAGTGCCCCTACTTGTCCGCCAAGTTGTGGAAGGCTTTCAATTAGCTGGGCATCTAATTCATGAAGGCCGCAATAAAATGAAGCAAACATCCCCGCTGGACCTCCACCAATAATTGTCACATCGTAAATTTTCTCTGCCATTTCTCCTCTGATCCTTTCATTTTCATCTCTAGAAGTATTATATCATCTTTATTTTCTAAAATTTCGTAAGCGGTCTCAAATTTTAATTGTAATTATTCAAAATTTAAATTAACATATTATATACAGAGATTGATTTTGCTTAAAATTGGAGGAATAAATACTATGGCAAAACGTAAAATGATTCTTGATTTAGATACTGGTGTTGATGACGCTTTAGCTATTGCCTATGCGCTCGCTGACCCAGAAGTTGATCTAATCGGAATTGTAAGTTCATATGGTAACAACCTATTAGATGTTTGTGCCGAAAACAGCCTTAAGTTATTGGAATTATTAGGTCACACTGATATTCCAGTATTTAAGGGTCTTCCACATTCATGCACTACTGACCACTTTGATGTAATGCAAGTTTCAAAGGATATCCACGGTGATAACGGTATCGGTGATGTTGAATTACCTGCGCCAAGTCGGGCTCTTGAAGAACAATCCGGTGTTGATTTCTACATCGAAGCCGCTCACAAGTATGGCAAGGACTTAATCATCATCCCTACTGGTCCAATGACTAACTTAGCTGCTGCTTTGAAGAAGGATCCTGAAATTGCTGACTTGATTGGTAATGTCACATTCATGGGTGGTGCCTTAACTGTTGAAGGTAATGTTACTCCTGTCGCAGAAGCTAACATTAACCAAGATCCAAAGGCTGCCGATGAAGTAATGAAGTCCAACTTGCCACTTACGATGGTTGGTCTTGATGTTACTCTTCGTACTCTTCTTACTAAGAACGAAACAAAGCAATGGCGTGAATTAGGCACTGCTTCCGGTAAGGCTTTTGCTGATATTACCGACTTCTACATCGACGCTTACTACAACCTTGATATTGATAAGCGTGGTTGTGCCCTCCACGATCCATTAGCTGTTGGTGTTGGTATTGACCCATCATTTGTTTCAACTATTAGCTTATTCATGAAGGTTGTTTACCAAGAAGGACCTTACTATGGTCGGACAATCGGTGACAACGCTAAGTTAAACGATCCTAACCCTAATGTTAAGGTTGCCGTTAACGTTGACAAAGAACGTTACCTCAAGGCCTTCATGGACCGCTTAAACAAGCTTTTCAAAGAAAATTAAAGTAAGTGGGAATTAACCTCCTCGACAAGGCGGTGGGCTAAGGATAGAACGGTGATTAGCACGGCACGGGCTGATTATCGTTCGGACTTAGACTTGAGCCTTGTGGTTAATTTCCACGATATCTTAACAAATATTCGCATTAAGAGGCTGTTAAAAATAATTCTCCAGTCTCTTTTCATTTTACAAGGCATTATTCTCCTGTTTTTCTTCGATAGTTGTTATATTGAACTACTCCCACTTAGCTAAACCTACGGTTTAATGCTTGAAGTGGGAG
>CAMLUN010000061.1 GCA_946487795.1 uncultured Lactobacillus sp.
TGATCTTGTAATAATTGTTTTGCAAAAGCTAACCGGTAATGACTAGCACCGATCGCAACCGGATCAAGCACCATTGGCTTTTGATCTTGGTTATTTTTGAGGATCGTTGTAATCTCGTTAGCCTGTTCTTCGTGAATGGTTCCTAGATTAATCGTAATTGCATCAGCTAATTTCACCATTTCTGCTGCTTCTTGTGGTGCTAGGGACATAATGGGTGAAGCACCAATCGCACTCAGTCCATCAGCTACCTTGTCTGGCGTTACCATGTTAGGAATTGTTAGCACAACCGGGTTTTGCTGACGAACTCGCTCTAGTAATTCTAGTTGTAACTTAGTCAAAATCTCACTTCCTAGAAAAAATGAGCTGCTAGTTTTTATAGTTAACTAACAGCTCTAGTTTTTAAATATTGAGTTAGCATTTTCCTTCGCAAGTACTAGCTTAACAGGTTCAAGGGTCCATATATCTTAATACATCTCAGTCTGGCAAACAGACACCCCTAATGCTGTTTATTAACATACTATTATAATAACATAGAAAGCGGTTTTAAGCATTAAGATAGTCAATCAAGCTTGGCAATAGTTGCCGGGCTTCTTGTTGACCGGTTTCGTATAATTTACGGATCTTTTTAACGTTACTTTCAACTCGACCAACCTTGACGGGATGTTGAGGTGCAATATTAAAGATTTGGCCTGTCCTTCTGAGGTGTTCAATTTGTGCTACTTGTTGGTTATAAACCTCTGGACGAAGGATCCCTGCTTCAGCAAACTGGGGATAATCCTTAAAATAACGGCGATATAACTGACAAACTGGTCGACTTGATGGCTTCTTTCGGTAACTAATATCACGCGTCCGGACAACGACAATTTTGTCATAGCCTTGTTCTTGAGCAACATCAAAGGGAATTGAATCCGCAATTCCACCATCCAGACAAAGCCCATCAGGAGTGGGTGCCGGATCCATCATAAACGGCATTGAACAAGAAGCGATCAAAACTTGTTTTAACTTTTCCCCTGTTAAGTCTGTAAAGAGCGTTTTTTTACCATCTTGGAGTTTAGTTGCGACGGCAGTGAAGTGTGAAGCAGATCTTATATAGGCTCGTTCATCGAAGTTTTGCCATGAAAGCCCATGATCTTCAAACAAGTAGTTCATGTTGATTACTTGACGTTTGAAGAGCCGGGTCATGGAAATGTAATCTCGGTCATGACGGTGATCAATATTAATATTAGCTGCTCGACCGTACTGTTTAGCCACAAAATTAACACCGTTCAGCGAACCCGCGGAAACTCCAATGACACTGCTAAACTCAATGTGGTTAGCGAGGAACGTGTCACAGACACCAGCGGTATACTGTCCCCGAAAAGCGCCACCTTCAAGAACCAGTGCTGCGTTATATAGCATTGATTTCACTCCTTAGGATAATGATAATTTATTGTAAGTCGTTTATTTTATAAATTCAATCTTTCAAAATTTTTCTGTTAGATCAGCAAATTCTTGAAGAAACTTTTCCATTACGGAAGTAACGACCGTGTTTTTTCGCCATGCAAGAACGTGACCAGTCTCTTTGTGCGGTGAGAAGGGGATAAACGTTAATTCAGGATCGTGGAATGAGTTAACAATTCCTTCAATTCCCAACATATAATAGTTACCGGCTTTTAGCAGTTCGTAGGCGTTGCTTGGCAGGTTATTTGTTGCCATGATATTCAGCTTTGTTTGGTCTAATTTTAATACATCACTGATTTCATCACGGACAATATTCCGGGTAGGGGCGATTAGTGGTATTTTGTAGAGATCACTCTTAGTAATTGCTTGCTTTTTTGCTAATGGGTCAGCGCTTTTAACGATTAATCCCCATTGTTCATGAACCGGTAACTCAATAAAGTTATACTTAGCTGCTTCAACCGGCTCGATTAACACAGCAAAGTCCTCTAAACCCGAATCCAACCGTTGACGGAGCAGGTCGCCATTGCCATCGTAAAGGTTAAAGCTAACGTTCGGGTACTTTTTCTGAAAGCTGCTAACGATCTGCATTACAAATTTGGAGACCCTTGAGACAACACAGCCAATGTTAAGAACACCAGTTAATTCTTCCGCGGTATTTTGAAGTTCCTGCTTTGTTTGGTCAAGTAACGAAAGAATCGTGCTGGCACGCTGTTGAAAAAGAACTCCTTCACTAGTTAGAGCCATTCGTCGCTGCTTTCGGTCAAATAAAGTGACCCCGAGTTCTTTTTCAAGATCAATCATTTGTCGCGACAGGGTTGGCTGGGTAATGTGAAGTTGTTGTGCTGCATGGGTAATATTATTAGTTTGTGCTACAGTTAAGAAGTATTTAATTACTCTTGTATCCATAATGGGGATTCCTCGATTCAGATAGTGAATAGATAGTACTATTTTAAGCTAAAATCTGAATAACGTAAATTGATTAGTTTTCCGGAAAGGAAGATAAACATGGTACGAAATGTCTTAATTCTTTACTATTCACAGTTTGGCAATACTGCTAAGCTGGCTAGTGCGATTCACCGGCAAACAGGAGCCGATATTCTTCGCCTTCAAGTTTCCCAAGGATATTTTCCTGACGATATGGAAGAAACAGATAGAATCTTTAAATCTGATAACCAGAATGGTCGGCTTCCGCAGATTATCACTGAGTTACCAGAACTGCACTACTACGATACAATTCTAGTTGGCGGACCAGTTTGGGATGGTAAGGTGTCCTCACCGATTGTTGGCCTTTTGAGAATGATAAGGGATTATCAGGGGAAGGTGGTTCCATTTAGTACCGGTTGGAGTGATACGGGCAATTATCAAGCTAATTTTGTTGCTCATGCTGGTAAGTTAAAGATTGCTGATGGCTATCACGTTTTAACTCATACAACCCCTAAATACAGTCCAAGTTCGTTAGCGTCATGGCTTCGAAAATTATAATTCGATTTTTGAATGATTAGTCACCTATAATAAGTATTATACATAGCGATACTTTTCTTATAAGCTAAGAGTAACCAAGAAATTGAATTTTGACTTATTAAGGAGGACGTTTTTATGACGAAGAATGAAGAAACTGTAAAAAATGATATGTTTGGCTTTGGTGACAAAAATGTTGCTTTCGCGAAATACTTTATTGGAACAAGCTATCTCAATGGCTTGGTTTCTCCTGATGATAATATCGATATCAATGTCTCCAACGTTAACTTTGAACCCGGCTGCCGGAACGACTGGCACATCCACCATGATGGTTTCCAGATTCTCCTGGTAACTGCCGGGGAAGGCTGGTACCAAGAAGAAGGTAAGTCCGCTCGGAAGTTGCATCCCGGTGACGTGGTTGCAATTCACGAAGGCGTTAAGCACTGGCATGGCGCCACTAAGGACTCCTGGTTCTCCCACATTGCGATTACCAAGGGGACTAGTGAGTGGTTGGAAAAGGTCGATGACAGCTACTATGAGCAACTGGCTGACTAGAGAATATTAATATAAATTTAAGTTTGAAATTATAATTCGCAATAAAAACATGGGCTAACAGAACTAGAGATTGTTTTTCTCATTTTTGCTAGCCCATATTTTATTAAATATTAGTTAATACTATTCTACCGACTCAGAGGCGATAATTAGCATCTTACCATCCAATTGCCATTCATCAATAGTTGCCGGCATTAGAAGATGAACACCTTTCTTTAATGGGTATGTCTTACCATCAGCGGTTAGAGTCCCTTCACCATCAATAACTGACATTAAGGTGTATGACCCATGTTCATGCTTTCTTGTTAATTTACCATTTACATCCCACTTATAAACACTAAAGAATGGTGAATCAGGTTGGGTAATTAAAGTCGTTACTTCAGAATTACCAATTTTTTCAGAGGTAATATGTAGTTCAGGTTCTTTGAATGGAACAGTAGTAACATCAATTGATTGCTTCAAGTGTAGATCACGTTTCTTGCCAGTCTTTTTATCAACTCGATCATAATCATAAATGCGGTAAGTAGTGTCCGAACTTTGTTGAGTTTCAAGGACAACGATTCCCTTATTAAGGGCGTGGAGAGTGCCTGATGGAACGTAAACAAAGTCACCAGTCTTAACAGGCTTTTTATCGAAGAGCTTTTGCCATTCATGGTTGTTAATCATTTCTTTAAGTTCTTCACGAGTCTTAGCAGTATGACCATAAGTCAGGTAGGCTCCTTCATCTGCATGGATAACGTACCAGCATTCGGTCTTGCCTAGTTCATGCTCGTGTTCTTCGGCATACGCATTATCTGGGTGGACTTGAACTGATAGGCTAGCTTCAGCATCGAGAATCTTAGTTAACAGCGGAAAAACTTTTGACTTTGGATTACCAAATACTTCTGGATGGTTGGCGTAAACATCTGGAAGCAGTTGTCCCTTGAATTCACCATTTTCAATTACATTAGGGCCGTGGGGATGTCCAGAAATTGCCCAGCATTCGCCAATTGTCCCGTCTGGAATATCGTAATTAAAATCTTCAGCTAACCGACGACCACCCCAAATCTTTTCGTGAAAGACTGGTTTTAAAAATAATGGTTCTGTCATAACTATCACTATCCTTTTTATATTTAGCGTAAAGCTCTTCAAAATAGCCAACACTTTTTATTATGCCTAATAAAGCGCTTTCTAAAGATGATTTTAGCAGTTTTAATATGAGAAAACCATCTAAATTACAGGATTTAATTAAA
>CAMLUN010000062.1 GCA_946487795.1 uncultured Lactobacillus sp.
AATCTCCCACTTCAAGCATTAAACCGTAGGTTTAGCTAAGTGGGAGTAGTTCAAAATAATTTGCTTAGGATAAACAGTGTTGCGATTTAAGGCGTATACTTTATACTAAGACTTAGTTTAAAAAATGATGATTGGGGAAACGCTGATGGTAAAAAACATAATGGAATTTCAGCATGTAAGCAAACAGTATGATGATAACGTTGTGTTGCGTGATATAAGCTTTGAAATTGAGGCCGGTAAATTCTATACCTTATTAGGACCATCGGGATCAGGAAAGACAACGATTTTGCGCTTAATTGCTGGTTTTGATCATCCTAGTAGTGGAAAAATTTATTTTGATGGAAAGCAAATCAATGATATTCCAGCCAATCAACGGCAAGTCAATACCGTCTTTCAAGATTACGCCCTTTTCCCTCATATGAATGTGGCAGAAAACGTTGCCTTTGGATTACAAATTAAGGGTGTCAAAAAAGCAGAAATTAAACAACGCGTAAAAGAAGCTTTGCACCTGGTTCAATTAGATGGCTATGATGATCGGGAAATTACCGCGATGTCTGGTGGGCAAAGACAGCGAGTTGCCATTGCCCGGGCAATAGTTAATAAGCCGAAAGTACTATTGTTGGATGAAGCCTTGTCTGCGTTGGACCATAAGTTACGAGTTCAAATGCAGACTGAATTACGGCAATTGCAACGGCGGCTAGGGATTACATTTATCTTTGTTACCCATGACCAAGAAGAAGCATTAGCGATGAGTGACCAGATTATGATTATTAATGATGGTAAGATTCAGCAGAGTGGGACCCCTGTTGATATTTACGATGAACCGCTTAACCATTTTGTAGCTGATTTTATCGGTGAAAGTAATATTGTCCCAGGCATTATGAAAAAAGACTATGTAGTTTCAATCAATGGTCAAGACTTTGATTGTGTCGACGCGGGGATGAAACCAAACGAAAAGGTTGAAGTTGTCATCCGACCAGAAGATCTTGACATTACGACGGTTGAGAAAGGAAAATTAGTCGGCACTGTTGAAACGCAGCTTTTCCGTGGCGTTGATTATCAAATTACGGTGATTGACCAACGTAACCATAAGTGGAAGATTAATTCTATTCATAAAACAAAGGTCGGGGCTAAAGTAGGGATTACATTTGATCCCGAAGATATTCACGTTATGCGGTATAACGAAAGCGAAGAAGACTTTGATGCTCGCCTTGATAGCTACGAGGAGGGGGACTAATGCGGCAAAAAGCGATGTTTATCGTCCCATATGCATTGTGGATTATCCTATTTGTGATTGCGCCATTGGTATTGATCTTTTATCAATCATTTTTTAATATCAATGGTCAGCTGACCCTTAATAACTATGCTGAATACCTGACATCGGGTGTTTATCTTAAGATGACGCTTAACTCTGTCTGGTATGCCTTTTTGATTACCCTTGTGACATTGGTGATTAGTTATCCGACAGCTTATGTTTTGAATAGATTGCCTAATAAGCAGTTTTGGCTATTGCTGGTGATTTTGCCAACATGGATCAACTTATTATTGAAGACTTATGCGTTTATTGGCTTGTTTAGTCGAACAGGGACAATTAACGGTTTCCTCCAGTTTATGGGCCTTGGGAGTCATCAGCTTTTGTTCACGGATACCAGTTTTATGTTTGTGGCTGCTTATATTGAAATCCCGTTTATGGTGTTACCGATTTTCAATAACCTGGCTGAAATAAACCCGTCACTAATAAATGCTAGCTATGACTTGGGTGCTACTCATTGGCAAACCTTTCGTCGGGTGATTTGGCCGCTTTCTATGCCGGGCGTAAAAGCTGGAATTCAAGCGGTCTTCATCCCATCGCTCTCCCTCTTTATGATTACCCGTTTGATTGGTGGAAATCGTGTAATTACTTTAGGGACTGCGATTGAAGAACATTTCCTCACAACGCAAAATTGGGGAATGGGTTCAACGATTGGGGTCGTGCTGATTATCGCAATGTTTATTATTATGTTTATGACTGGTGATAAGAAACAGAAAGGAGGACGCCATTAATGAAAAAGCAGCGATGGTCATGGGGAAAAGCGTACCTGGCATTAGTTTTTGTGATCTTATATGCGCCAATTTTGTATCTAGTTGTTTTTTCCTTTAGCAGCGGACAAACAATGGAAAAATACCATGGCTTTTCTTGGCAACACTATGCGGATTTGCTTGCGGATACGCGAATGATTACCATTGTTATTAATACCTTGTTAGTAGCATTTTTGGCGTCACTATTAGCAACGATTATCGGAACATTAGGAGCCTTGGCAATTAAGGATGCACGGCGCCCGTGGAAGAATAGTTTGTTATCTTTGAATAATGTTTTAATGGTCTCGCCTGATGTAATTATTGGGGCAAGCTTTTTAATCTTTTTCACCATGCTGGGGGTAAGACTAGGCTTTGTCTCAGTCCTCTTAAGCCATATTGCCTTTTGTATTCCAATTGTTGTTTTAATGGTGTTGCCAAAATTAAATGAAATGTCCCCAACATTAGTAGATGCTGCCTATGATTTAGGGGCCAGTCGCTGGCAAGTTCTTTCTCTGGTAGTACTGCCGTCAATTGCCCCGGGTATTTTTGCGGGCTATTTTATGGCTTTTACGTATTCACTTGATGACTTTGCTGTGACCTTCTTTGTTACTGGAAATGGCTTCTCGACATTATCGGTGGAAATATATTCGCGGGCGCGGCAAGGAATTAACCTTGAAATCAATGCCCTCTCTACGTTAATGTTTATTGTTTCGCTTCTGTTAGTAATTGGCTATTACCTTATTAGTAAACGGGGCGGTCGACGGACACGGATTGTGGCTGTTAAAGAGGGGGATGCACAATGAAAAAGATATTTACTGCATTCCTCGCAATTGTCGTTATTTGTATTTTGCTAGCGCTTGGGGATGTTGCTTTCAACCAGCAAAAAACTGGTGGTGGAAAACAAACTCTGACAATTTACAATTGGGGAGACTATATTGATCCAGCATTGATAACGAAATTTGAACATCAAACTGGCTATCATGTAGATTATGAAACCTTTGATAGCAACGAATCAATGTTAACCAAGATTCGGCAAGGCGGGACTAATTATGATGTCGTTGTGCCGAGTGAATACACTGTTCAACGGATGAAAAAGGAGCATTTAATTGCACCTCTTAGCCATCAGAAATTACCTAACCTTAAGTATATTGATCCGCAATTTTTAAATCGTTCTTTTGACCCCGACAATCGTTATTCTGTACCATACTTTTGGGGAACGTTAGGTATTATCTATAATGATCAAAAAGTAAATGGCAAAGACGTCCAGCATTGGGAACAACTTTGGAATCCGCGCTTAAAGAATAATGTCATGCTGATTGATAGTGCGCGGGATGTGTTTGCGGTTGCCCTTATTACCCAGCATCATTCTGTTAATACGACTAACTACCATCAATTGAAGCTTGCGCAGGCCCATTTAAAGCAGTTGACGCCCAATGTAAAAGCGATTATTGCTGATGAGATGAAGATGTACATGGAGCAAAATGAAGCAGCCGTGGGTGTGACCTATTCTGGTGACGCGCGCGAAATGATAAATATTAATCCGCACCTTCACTATGTTGTGCCAAGCGAAGGAAGCAATATATGGTTTGATAACATGGTGATTCCTAAAGCAGCACGTAATAAAAAGGCAGCTTACGAATTTATTAACTTTATGTTAGATCCCCAAAATGCGGCTCAAAATGCTCAATACGTTGGATACGCGACACCAAATAAAGCGGCTAAAAAAGAATTACCTAAGAAAGTTACTAATGACAAAGCTTTTTATCCTCCTGAAACAACGATGAAGCATTTGCAAGTATATCGTGATTTGCCATTACGCGTTTTAGGTGAATACAATGATTTATTTTTAGAATTTAAGATGTTTGCTAAATAAAAAGCTAATAGGACTTCTAGCATTAAAAATCATGTTAGGAGTCCTATTCTTTTTTCTTTTATAAGGGGATGTGGTTTACTAAAAATAAAAGGCAAAGTGATCGGAGGTTGCTTATGAAGGAAATTTTAGCAATTAACCATGAATTTGTTGCTCGAAGCTATATTCTATTTCCAACGTTGCTATTTGCATTCTCTATCATTGCCCATGCAAATATAATCACATTTGTTTGGTCGTTTATTTTTGTTTACACCGTTGAAAAAGTAATGCCCATTATTCTCGATGGACGCCTAAATTTAGCTTCTTGGTCTGGTGTTACTAAGTTTTGTTCGGTTATTGCTTTTATTTGGGGGAACCCTTGCTTCTATTGGAATTTATTTTCGCTTTGAGTGGCTTGCTAGCTTGGCGACGATCTTGATCGGTTTTGGCGTGACAGGATTAAAATTGCTCGGCGATCCCAATAAGGAAATTTCCGGGATTGATTTGAAGCGAGTAAATGTTATCGCGGGCTTTAGTGTAATTATCGGACTGATCGCCCTCGGGATTTTACTGATGAAGCTGCCGTTAGTTGTCGGTTTTGTTTTTTATACTTTTTTCCTGGGCTTGGAAGTTATTTACGCTTACGTTGTTGTTAAACGAGATAAGACACCATTGGATTTAAAATTCTCTTTTAATCCCGAAATGTCAATTTAAGTTAGAAAGAAAGTAGTTGCTCATCAGTGACGTAG
>CAMLUN010000063.1 GCA_946487795.1 uncultured Lactobacillus sp.
GCAAAGTTAATCGAGGCTCCCTGCCAAGATCGCCAATCACTCGGTCCGGTTGGTACACGACCACGAGTAGGTTTTAAACCAATTAACCCTGACCAGCTAGAGGGGATTCGGATCGAACCACCGCCATCATTTCCAGCGGCTAACGGAACCCAACCAGCAGCCACTGCAGCCGCTGATCCACCGGAAGAACCGCCAGGAGTAACCGCAGTATTCCACGGATTCCGGGCCGGGCCAAAGAGCTTTGCGTCAGTGATATTCTTCCAACCAAACTCGGGGAAATTAGTCTGGCCAATAATAATGAAACCCGCTTGTTGCAAGGCCTGAACAAAGTTATTAGTCGCTTGGGCAACATTATTTTGAAATAACTTATTGCCGTTAGTATCTGGCTCGCCAGCAAGTTGTTGACCCAAACCTTTAATCAAAATTGGCACCCCTAAAAACGGTTGTCCGTGATCAGTTAATTGACGAGCCTCATTTAAGGCCGACTTCTCACGCAGGTGAATCACTGCATTTAGTTGCGGGTTCTCCGCTTTGACTTTTTCAATTGCAGCACTTACTAATTCAAAACTACTGACTTTCTTAGATCTAACTAAATCAGCTAATTGGTAAGCTGGTTTTCTTAATAAAGAATCAATATCCATCTATTTTCTTCTTTCTGATAATCACAGTTACAAATAGGCATTTATATTATAAATCGTCCATTAATCATTGTAAAAGCGTTTTCAAGATAATATACTTTAAGCTAATACCTTAATTTGGAGATGGTTTGATTGAATTGGGAACACTTTTTTAACATTCCCGGCTTTTTTGATGCGCCACTAGCATGGCAGTCACTACCAACTATTCTTAGTGGCTTACCCTTATCAATTATCCTATTGGCAATTTGTTTTGTTACTTCTAACGTTGTTGGCATTTTAATAATGCTGATGCGGATTAGTAAATACCACTTTCTCAGCGGGATTGCTCGCTTCTATATTTCATTTTTCCGTGGTGTTCCGATGCTGGTCGTGCTTTTCTTAACTTATTTTGGATTGAACATGGCTGCCCTGCCCGCAGCAGTTCTTTCTTTTACTGTCGTCCCGAGTGCCTTCCTCGCTGAGTATTATCGTTCTGCTCTCAAGGGTGTTAGTCAAACCCAGTACGATTCTGCTAAAGCCCTAGGAATGTCTTACCGAATTATGATGACTTACATTATTTTGCCCCAGGCCTTTCGGATCGTTCTCCCATCATTGGGAAATGTTTTACTCGACATGTTTAAAAGTACTTCTCTTGCCGCAATGATTACCGTTTCCGAAATGTTCATGAAAGCAAAAGTTGTTGCTGGAGTAAATCAGGATTACATGACCATTTATATTGAGATTGCCATTATCTACTGGATCGTTTGCTGCGTTCTTAGTTGGGGCGAGCAACGGGTTGAAAATCATTTACAACTTTATGTTAATGAATGATCATACTTAATAATGTTTAGTATTATGGACCAGTTACGCAAATTTGGTTGAATTGTCTAAGTAATCGGAATATAATTAAAGCGTTTTCACGTCACTATCAGAATAAATTACAGGAAGAAGTCTCCTACATGAAGAAAAAATTTTTGACCATTCTCTCAGTAGTTGTTTTAACAATTATTGGGTTGTCTGCTTGTGGAAAGAAGAGTGCCGCAGACAAAGATACCTGGACCGTTGCTACGTCAGGAACACTCTACCCCACTTCCTATCATGATCCGAAGACTAAGAAGTTGACTGGTTATGATGTTGAGGTTATTCGTGCGGTTGCTAAGGGACTCCATAAGAAGGTCAAGTTTAAGGAATACGATGTTGATGGGATGTTAACCTCGGTCAAGACCGGAAAAGCAGATATGGCAGCGGATGACTTTGCCATTTCACCTGCCCGCAAAAAGAATTATCTGATGTCATCCCCAATCAAGCACTCTTTCAATAGTTTGATTGTTCGGCAAAGTGATAACTCTGGAATCAACAATTGGAAAGACATTAAAGGAAAGAAGTCTGCCGGTGAAGCTGGAACCAACTACCAACGATTAGCACAACAACTAGGCGCCAAGTTAGTCAACTACGACAACGTTTCTAATGATGTCTACATGAAGGGTGTTGCCAGTGGGAAGACTGACTTTATTATGAATGATTACTATCTTCAAAAGTTAGCCCTCAAAGCACAACCGAATAGCGGGCTTAAGATCAAGCAGGGGATGTACTTTACCACTAACGAAGACGGTAAAGGTGAAGGAATCGTCTTTAACAAGAATGACCAAAAGCTGCAAAAGCAATTTAACGATGAATTAGCTAAGTTAAAGAAGAACGGCACGCTATCTAAAATTGCGAAGAAGTACTACGGTGCCGATGTTACTAAGAAGCCACATGTTCACATCGACCGCCACTTTACGATTCAGAGTAAGTATAAGGGTGATTAGAGAGGTCACCTCATGAATTATGAGCAACTTTTATACGTTACTGAGCTTGCTAACCACCAAACGCTTCAAGAAACAGCGGATTTCCTTCATATTTCTAAGTCGGGATTAAGCCAATCAATCTCTCAATTAGAATCTGAGTTGGGAGTCCAATTATTTAAGCGTAGCCATCAGGGAACGGTTTTGACTTCTAAAGGGCAAGAGTTGTTGCCATATATCAAAAGCATGATGTCGGCTAACATGAATTTAATCCAACAAGCTGGCAGATTAGGTAAAATTCAAAGTATCCATACGATTAAATTAGCTTATGCGAATACATTCCTAAAGCCAATGTTAACGGAATTCCTGAAACTGTATAACGGAAATGCTACTCTAGTGATTAAGCGTATATCAAGTTCAGAAATTATCGAGCAAGTGCGCCATAAAGAATTAGACGCTGCTTTATTGCAATTGATAGCAAACATCAAGAGCAATTAAATGGTCTTAATTTTATTAAAGTTCATGATGGCCATATCAGTTTAATTACCAGTGACAGGAATCCATTATTAAAGCTAGAGAGGATTACCAAGCAAGACTTAGTTAAGCAAAAGTTTGCTTTATTTAATGACCCTTACAATGATCAGTTATTTGAACATCTCCAATTTATTTGTGGGCCACTTGAAACGATTGCTCGGTTAGATGATAGTTGGGCAATGTATACCGTTATAAATCAACTAGATGCTGTATGCCTAGCCCGTGATTGCCAAGCCAGACATTCTACAGACAAACGGTTTACTACTCTTCCTAAAATCAACCTCAGTAATATCATTAACGATCGCTTCTCTCTTGGTTGGGTCATTAATCCAGATACTCATTTAGACCAATTCACTAAATTACTATTACAAAATATCAATAATGAACTTACAAAAAAGGACTAACTAGTAACTACAATTAAGTTATCGGTTAGTCCCTTAACTTTTATTAGATTATTTTTCGAAATGATCGAGGTTAAAAGATGAGCTAGTGCCATTTTTCAGCACATCTTTATTTAATGAACCAGTTTGATGAAGTGAGTAAATCGTTTCTCTTCCTGGAAGATGTGGTTCCATCTGCGGATCAGAAAAGAGATTAATCAATCCTGGCGTCAAATGTGACTTTTTTACCTGTTCAGGAGAAATTTTCCGAATAATCTCATCCCCGCGTCCTTCTTCAATTTTTAAACCAATTGCTGGGTCGATTAACGTTGCCCGTGCCATTGCTACCAAGTCAGTTAATTTCAATGCGTCTTGGGCATCCTTTTCTGACATAACATTACCAACAATAATTTCTTTTACTTTATCACCAATTGCTGGCCGGAATAGTTCAGCAAAAGTTGAGCTTGAATCTTGTGGCTTAGCATTATATTGAGGAAGCGAAAGATGAATATAGTCCAAATCAAAATTATCAGTGATTGCTTTAATTAATTGAGTTGATCCATGCCAAGTATAACCAACCGTTTGGTGAATTTCTTCTGGACTAATTCGATAACCAACAATAAAATCTTTAGGCGCATACTGTTTTACAACATCCATCACTTCTTTAACAACTGCTAATGGGAAGTTCATTCGCTTTTCGAGACTACCACCCCATTTATCTGTCCGGTGGTTAGAAAATGCTGAGAAGAATTGTTGAATTAAATAATGGTTAGCGCCATGAATTTCAACCCCATCAAAACCACAGTCAATTGCTCGCTTGGTCGCTGCTCCAAAGTCCTTTACCACTTGTTCTACTTCTTCACTAGTCAATTCATGAAGCGGGTAATCAATCCATGGGAAGTCCATTTGACTAGGAATTTCAACTATTCGCCCAAGTTTAGGCGCATAATTTGCTTCCCGACCTGAATGGACTAGTTGTAAGATTGCTTTATTACCATCCTTCTTTAACGCCTTAGCAACTTTTGCCATTCCTGGCTTAAAACGATCATCATAAATCGCTAATTGCTCACGATTATCTGCCCAGCTACGTGATGGTCCCCCGTTTTTCCGAACCGAGGTATACTCAACAATCACCATTCCTGCAGATTGTGAACGAGCACCATAATAATCCAGGGTATCTTGGGAAACGGCTTCGTTATCACCACTATTGGTTAGCATCGGCGCTTGAACAAGACGATTATTAATTGTTGCGCCATGGCGAAATGTAATGTGGTCAGTTAATTGTTTCATAATA
>CAMLUN010000064.1 GCA_946487795.1 uncultured Lactobacillus sp.
GTCGTATTGACCGTGGTACTGTTAAGGTCGGTGACGAAGTTGAAATCGTTGGTTTAACTGAAGACGTTCTTAAGTCAACTGTTACTGGTTTGGAAATGTTCCACAAGACTCTTGATCTTGGTGAAGCTGGGGACAACGTTGGTGTATTGCTTCGTGGTATTTCACACGACCAAATCGAACGTGGTCAAGTTCTTGCTGAACCAGGTTCCATCCAAACTCACAAGAAGTTCAAGGGTGAAGTTTATGTTATGACCAAGGAAGAAGGGGGTCGTCACACTCCATTCTTCTCAAACTACCGTCCACAATTCTACTTCCACACAACTGATGTTACTGGTACTATCGAATTGCCAGATGGTGTAGAAATGGTTATGCCTGGTGATAACGTTACATTCACTGTTGAATTACAAAAGCCAGTTGCCCTTGAAAAGGGTCTTAAGTTCACTATTCGTGAAGGTGGACACACTGTTGGTGCCGGTGTTGTATCCGACATCTTAGACTAATTTTTGAGTACAGATGTGCTGAAAGGCTTGGGGAAACCCAAGTCTTTTTCTTTAACAAAAATATTTGAAAATAACTTGGGGATCAGCCGTCAATAAGTTGCAATTACTGGTCTCCTACGGTAAACTAATATAGTATGTAAAGACTAGTTATAAATATTAATTAGTCAAATTGATTTGTTATTGGAGGAAATAAAATGTCAGCAAAATGGGAACGCGATAGCGATGCCAGCAAAGGTACATTGACATTTGAAATTGATGTCGACACTATTAACAAGGGAATTGACGAAGCTTTCGTTGAGACTCGTAAAAAGATCACTGTTCCGGGCTTCCGGAAGGGTCGTGTCCCTCGTCAAATCTTTAACCAAATGTACGGTGAAGAATCATTGTATCAAGATGCCTTAAACAAGGTATTACCTGATGCATATAACGAAGCAGTAAAGGAAACTAACATTCAACCTGTAGATCAACCTAAGATTGATATTAAGAGCATGGAAAAGGGTCAACCATGGGTATTAACTGCTGAAGTTGACGTTATGCCAGAAGTTAAATTAGGTGAATACAAGGGTATGGAAGTTCCTGCTCAAGACACCACTGTTACTGATGCTGATGTTGATGATGCACTTGAAACTAAGCGTCAACAACAAGCTGAACTTGTATTAAAAGAAGATAAGCCAGCCGAAAAGGGCGACACTGTCGTTATTGATTACAAGGGTAGCGTTGACGGTGAAGAATTTGATGGCGGTTCAGCTGAAAACTACTCACTAGAATTAGGTTCAGGCTCATTTATTCCAGGTTTTGAAGATCAATTAATCGGTCACAATGCTGATGAAGATGTTGATGTAAATGTTACCTTCCCAGAAGATTACCACGCTAAGAATCTTGCTGGTAAGGATGCACTTTTCAAGGTTAAGATTCACGAAATCAAGGAAAAGCAATTACCAGAACTTGACGATGATTTCGCTAAGGATGTTGACGAAGATGTTGATACTTTAGCTGAATTAAAGGAAAAGACTAAGAAGCAACTTCAAGAAGAAAAGGATAACCAAGCTAAGGCTGCTATTGAAGATGCTGCTATCAATAAGGCTGTTGCTAATGCAGAAATCCAAGATATTCCACAAGCAATGTTGGATGATGACACTAACCGTCAAATGCAACAATACTTAGCAGGAATGCAACAACAAGGTATCAGTCCTCAAATGTACTTCCAAATTACTGGTACAAAGGAAGAAGATTTGAAGAAGCAATTTGCTAATGATGCTGCTCAACGTGTAAAGACTAACCTTGTCTTAGAAGCAATTGTTGACGATGCTAACTTAGATGCTACTGATGAAGAAATTGCTAAAGAAATTTCTGACCTTGCAAAGCAATACGGTATGGAAGAAGATGCTGTTAAGAAGGCATTATCTAAAGACATGTTAATGCATGATATTAAGATCCGTAAGGCTGTTGACTTAGTTGCTGATTCAGCAAAGCAAGTTAAGGATGACGAAAAGTCTGACAAGTAATTTGTTAAATAATTACTAATCAATGAGGCTGGAAGAAAACAGTAGTTTTCTTCCAGCCTCGCTATTTTAATCAAATATTAGTAAGATAAAGTAGAAAATAATTTACTGAGTAATTTAGTCGAAATTAAACAGTAATTTTGTTATTATGTTTTAATAAGTCTTAGAGGAGGTTCATTTATGTTTGAAGATACCACCGGTATGGATTCAGTTCACTGTTCATTTTGTGGAAAGTCCCAAGATGAAGTGAAAAAAATTGTTGCTGGTCCTGGCGTCTATATTTGTAACGAATGTGTTGACCTTTGTAAACAAATTATTGATCAGGAACTAGCAGAAGATGAAGCTAAAAAAGCTTTCCGTGTGCCAACTCCAGGAGAGATTGTTAACGAACTGGATGACTATGTAATCGGTCAAGGTGATGCTAAAAAAACATTAGCAGTTGCTGTTTATAACCACTACAAGCGGGTTAATGCAATGATGAGTGGCGATAATAATGATACAGAACTTCAAAAGAGCAACATTGCCGTAATTGGTCCAACTGGTTCTGGGAAAACCTATCTTGCCCAATCACTTGCGCGAATTCTAAATGTTCCGTTTGCAATTGCAGATGCTACAACTTTAACTGAAGCTGGATACGTTGGTGAAGACGTTGAAAATATTATCCTTAAATTACTTCAGGCTGCTGACTTTGATGTAGAACGTGCTGAAAAAGGAATCATTTACATTGATGAAATTGATAAAATCGCAAAGAAGAGTGAAAATGTATCAATTACGCGTGATGTTTCTGGAGAAGGGGTTCAACAAGCTCTTTTAAAGATTCTTGAAGGAACAATTGCTAATGTACCACCTCAGGGAGGACGTAAGCATCCACAGCAAGAATTTATCCAAGTTGATACAAAGAATATCCTCTTTATTGTTGGGGGAGCCTTTGATGGAATCGAAACAATTGTTAAAGAACGACTCGGTGATAAGACAATTGGATTTGGAACAGACTCACGAGAAGCTGAAGAGGTTACGGATAAAAATATTTTGCAACATGTTATCCCAGAAGACCTTCTTAAGTTTGGCTTGATTCCAGAATTTATTGGACGATTACCTGTGATGACTGCTCTTGAAAAACTTGATGAAGATGACCTTGTTCGAATCCTTACTGAGCCAAAGAATGCATTAGTTAAGCAATATCAAGAGTTAATTCGCCTTGATGGAAGTAAGTTGACCTTTACTGATGGTGCATTACGAGCAATGGCACAACTAGCAATCAAGCGAAATACAGGTGCTCGTGGTCTCCGTTCGATTATTGAAGATGTAATGCGGGATGTAATGTTTGACTTGCCAAGTCGTAAAGATGTAGAAAAGGTAATTATTGATAAACGATGTGTAACGCAACATACAGAACCTCGTTACGTTTTAAAGGATGAAAAAGCTTCTTAATGAAATGAGGTAAGCAAATGGAAGTTCACAATGTAGATTTAACAATCAGTGCCGTAAGTGATGAACAATATCCTAAAACAAATATTCCAGAAATTGCTTTAGTTGGTCGTTCAAATGTTGGGAAGTCATCGTTGACAAATGCCTTAATCAACCGGCGCAATTTTGCTCATACGTCTAGTCAGCCAGGTAAAACCCAGACGTTAAATTTCTATGACGTTGAGGATAAGGTATATTTTGTCGATGTTCCAGGATATGGGTATGCCAAAGTCTCGAAAAAAGAGCGAGAACGATTTGGAAAAATGATCGAACAATACTTAACCCAACGTGAACAATTACGCGGAGTTATTCAATTAGTTGATGCACGGCATGAACCCACCCCTGATGATGTAAATATGTATAATTGGTTACAATATTATAATATTCCAACATTAATCGTAGGGACAAAGATTGATAAGGTAAAACGAAGTGCATGGAATCGCCAACTAAGCCTTATCAAAAAGACCCTTGATGTTGAGAGTTCAACACCGATTATTCTATTTTCAGCTACAGAGAAAAAGGGTAAAGATGATGTTTGGCAGTGGATTGAAGAGCGAATGGGGAAGAACTAAGTTGGATTTTAATGAATACCAAAATGCAGCAAAACGAACCTTATATGGGAATGAACAAGTTTTAACAAATTGTGCATTAGGATTAGCTGGTGAGTCAGGACAAGTCGTTGATTTAGTAAAAAACTATACTTTTCGTAGTCGAAAATTAGATCGTAAGGAACTAATCCACGAAATGGGTGATGTCTTATGGTATTTATCTCAAATTGCAGAATGGGCCGATATTCCATTTGAAGAGGTTGCCAAAGCAAATATTGAGGAATTAAATCAGCGCTATCCGACTGGTTTTAAAAAGCAAGATTAAAAATAGAGAGTGGAAAATAGCCTTCTTGACAAGGCGGTTGGCTAAGCTAGGGCGATGATTAGCACGGCACGGGCTGATTATCGTTTGTACTTAGACTCGAGCCTTGTGGCGACGCGAAGTTAGTTCCACGTTACTATTGTTCATAAAAGTAGTGGAGGCTGGGAGAAAACTTTTGTTTTCTCCCAGCCTCCTTTGCATGTGCGCCCGGCATGGGTATTAGCTAGGCGGTGAGAGTCCGCTATGGGCCGTA
>CAMLUN010000065.1 GCA_946487795.1 uncultured Lactobacillus sp.
ATAAAAAAATATTAAAAAAGACTTGCATTTTTAATTTTCTAATAGTATTCTAATGGCATTGAAAGAAATGAATTGGAGGAATTAATTATGTCAAGTCAAAAAGCAATTATTCAACGTCTAACCTCCACCTCAACCACAACAACAACTACCGTGGTTGAGTACCTTTAATATTTAATAAATTCTGTAAGTTAACAGCTATCCAGAAGTTACTCAACCGCCTATCAAATGATTTGAACCTGGTTGAGAGGGACTTTTTGGGTAGCTTTTTTAGTTGAAGGAAATGAGGAGTTAGACATGAGTGAAAATAAAGCAAAACTAAATCGGACGATGACGCCTGGACAGATGGAAATGATTGCGATTGGTGGAACAATCGGTAGTGGTCTTTTCATGGGGGCTACTTCCACTATTAAGTGGACTGGTCCTTCCGTTCTGCTGGCATATGCCTTTGTTGGCTTAGTTCTTTATGGTGTTATGCGGGCTCTTGGAGAATTAATTTATATTAGTCCAGGAACTGGTTCCTTTGCGGATTACGGCTCAAAGTATATTCATCCAGTTGCTGGATATTTAACGAAGTGGAGTAACGTCTTCCAATTTATTATTGTTGGGATCTCTGACATTATCGCAATGAGTCAATACCTAAATTATTGGTGGCCAAACCTTCCAGACTGGATTTCTGGATTAATAATGATTATTATTTTGACGTTAGCAAACCTAGCATCAGCAAAAGCATATGGCCGACTGGAATTCTGGTTTGCGATGATTAAGGTTGTCACGATTATTGCCATGATCATCCTAGGCTTATTGGTTATCGTTCTTGGGTTGGGTAATAACTGGCATCCAGTTGGAATCTCTAATCTGTGGTCCCACGGTGGTTTCTTCACTGGTGGCTTTATGGGCTTTATGTTCTCACTATCAGTAATTGCAGGTTCTTACCAGGGAATTGAGTTATTAGGGATCACTGCTGGTGAAGCTGAATCACCGCGGCATGCGATTGTAAAATCAGTTAAGTCTGTTATCTGGCGGATTTTAATCTTCTATATCGGTGCAATTTTCGTAATTGTTTCTATTTACCCATGGAATCAATTGAAGTCAGTTGGTTCACCATTCGTTGAAACCTTTACGAAAGTTGGGATCACTGGGGCAGCCGGAATCATTAACTTTGTTGTTTTAACGGCAGCTCTTTCTGGTGCTAACTCTGGTATTTACAGTGCTAGTCGGATGCTGTTCAAGCTTTCTGTTGATGGGGAAGTACCAAAGTTCTTTAGTAAGCTTTCTAAACGGGTTGTTCCTAATGTCGCAATCCTCACGATTTCTTTCTGGATCTTCCTTGGCTTTGTTGTTAATGAATTAATGTCAATCTTTAGTTCTGCTGCTCAAAATATTTTCGTTATTGTATATAGTTCTAGTGTTCTTCCGGGTATGGTACCATGGTTTATCATTCTCTTGTCTGAGCTTCACTTCAGAAAAGAACATCCTGAACAACTTAAGGATCACCCATTTAAGATGCCGCTTTATCCGGCTTACAACTACTTTAGTCTGATCGCTCTAACGGTTATTCTCCTCTTCATGTTCTTTAACCCCGACACTCGGGTTTCAGTATCAGTTGGTGTTATCTTCCTGATCATCATGAGTATTATCTACCGTGTTCGAGTGCACGAAGGAAAAGAAAAGTAAAAAGATTAATTAAGGCAGCTTTTGTAAGTCCCCTTAAACAGGATTTACAAAGCTGCCTTTTAATTTTGCTTTACTGCGCCAGTTGAATAGTTAATCGTAATATTTCTTTGGACATTTGGCACAAAAACATTATATTCTAAAGAGCCATCGCTAGATTTAGCTTCGATGTGAGCACCAGCCGGAACAATATTATTACCGTCATAAATATTTGTGACCCGGTAGCGAACTTGTTTATTTTGATCTAGTGCTTTTCGGACCAGACCTTCATAGTAGTTTTGTCCTGTTGAATTTTTATTTCGTGCTTCATTTGCCCAGGCAGTTTGCGTGGCAATATTAGATGGATTTGATTCGGATGCATCAAATCCATGAATACCGCCAACTAGCGCATAACCAAGAAGGTGTCCCCGATCGTATGCGTGATTGTACCCACCCTTAAGATTATGAGCCTGAAGAAAACCAGCTGGTCGCCAATTCGTAGCACCATTCCCAGTAGCAGTTCGATTTTTATATTGACGAGTTGTTCTGTTTAACCAGGCATCACCTTGCCAGGCTCTTCCTTGGCGGTCAAGATGATTTACAGCATAGGGAGCACTTGCAATCTTAGCGTTAAGATTAGTTTGGTTATTATTAATAATAAATACACCAGCTTTATTCCAAGTAATTGCAGTACCAAGTTGTTGGCGAACAGCCGGAGTCAAAACTGAACTAGCCTGTTCCTGAGTTGGTGGCAATGTTTTTTGATAGCTGTGACTAGTTTTCTTCCAGTATGCAATTTTACTAATATGGTTTAATGAAGCACTCGTTAGCTTAGGCTGCTGGATAAATCCAGTAACTATTAATAAACCAACAAGAGCAAATAAAAGGTGATAGAGTCGTTTTCTAAATTTCATAAATTTACTCCATTTCTCATGATTTCAATATCTATTTTACTAGTTTGAACATACGTTTGGAATGATTATTTAGAATTAATTTATAAGTTCATTTTGCTTAATAAAATTGACACTTTCAACCGCTTTCACTAAAATTAAGGTAGTTATGATGCACTTGTTTACTGAGAAGGGAGTCGTCAAAATGTATTATTCAAACGGGAATTATGAGGCCTTTGCTCGGCCAAAGAAGCCTGCTGGCGTCGATAAGAAACACGCCTACATTATTGGTGGTGGGTTAGCTGGCTTATCAGTAGCCGTGTTTTTAATTCGTGATGCTCAAATGCCGGGTGAGAATATTCATATTTTAGAGGAATTACCAGTTGCCGGTGGTTCACTTGATGGTGAAGATCGTCCTGGAATTGGTTTTGTTACTCGTGGGGGACGGGAAATGGAGAACCACTTCGAGTGTATGTGGGACATGTACCGTTCAATCCCATCACTTGAAATTCCAGGTGCTTCCTACCTTGATGAATATTACTGGTTGGATAAGGAAGATCCAAACAGCTCTAACTGTCGTTTAACCTATAACCGGGGGAATGAAGTTCCGTCGGACGGTAAATATGGCCTAAGTAAGAAGGCAATTAAAGAGTTGACTAAGCTTATTATGACTCCTGAGGAAAAGCTGGGAAGGGAGACCATTGGCGAATACTTCTCTGATGATTTCTTTGAAAGCAACTTCTGGGTTTATTGGTCAACAATGTTTGCGTTTGAACGGTGGCACTCCTTAGCCGAAATGCGTCGTTACATGATGCGGTTTATTCACCATATTGATGGTTTACCGGACTTCACTGCACTGAAATTTAATAAGTATAACCAATATGAATCAATGACCAAGCCGCTATTAGCCTACCTGAAAGATCATCATGTCAAGATTGAATATGATACCCAGGTAAAGAACGTTATTGTTGATACTCAGGGTCATCAAAAGCACGCTAAGCGGATCTTATTAACTCAAGCGGGTAAAGATAAAGTCATTGAATTAACGGATGATGATCTAGTCTTCGTCACAAATGGTTCAATTACGGAAAGTTCTACCTACGGAAGTCACCATCAGGCAGCTCGACCAACACAAGCACTTGGTGGCAGTTGGAAATTATGGGAAAATCTAGCTCGACAGTCAGCTGATTTTGGTCATCCTGACGTCTTTTGTAAGAATCTTCCGGGAAGAAGTTGGTTCATTTCCGCTACCGCAACCGTTAAGAATCCGCAAGTTGAACCGTATATTGAACGGTTAACTAAACGGGATCTCCATGATGGCAAAGTTAATACTGGTGGGATCATTACGGTTACGGACTCTAATTGGATGCTTTCCTGGACGATTCACCGTCAACCACACTTCAAGAAACAAAAGGAAAACGAAACCATTGTTTGGATTTATGGCCTGTACTCTAATACAAAGGGGAACTATATTAAGAAACGGATCGTTGATTGTACCGGTGAGGAGATTACCAAGGAATGGCTATACCATCTTGGGGTTCCTGAAGCATTAATTGATGATTTGGCTAAGGAAAGTTCAATTAATACTGTTCCGGTATATATGCCATTCGTCACTAGTTACTTCATGCCACGGGTTAAGGGCGACCGTCCAGATGTTGTTCCGGAGGGTTCTGCTAACCTGGCATTCATTGGTAACTTTGCCGAGTCACCTAGTCGTGATACCGTATTTACCACGGAATACTCCGTACGGACTGCAATGGAAGCTGTTTACACTCTATTAGATGTTGACCGTGGTGTCCCAGAAGTCTTCAACTCCATTTATGATCTTCGGGAACTAATGCGGGCAATGTATTACATGAACGATAAGAAACCGTTAAAGGACATGGATTTGCCAATTCCAAAGATTGTTGAAAAGCCGCTATTAAAGAAGCTCCAGGGAACGTGGATTGGTGAATTAATGGAGCAACAGCACTTACTATAAAGATGAAAGAAGCTGGAAATTTCCGGCTCCTTTTTTATATAGCTTATCGGGG
>CAMLUN010000066.1 GCA_946487795.1 uncultured Lactobacillus sp.
AATCTCCCACTTCAAGCATTAAACCGTAGGTTTAGCTAAGTGGGAGTAGTTCAATGTTTCAACAATTGCCGGTTTTGGAATTTCCTGGTTTTATTCAGCGTTTACGCCTGTGGTTATTATTATGACTGCTGTAACGTTGATTAATGCCGTAACATTAACAAGATTTAGAATAAAATATGTAGATTAAAAAGGAGTGGGACTAAACTCGCTTGCGAGTTTAGTCCCACCCCCCCCGCAAGGATGGCTAGGTGTTCTGGACGTTGATTTATCAACGTTCAGAATCCAGCCAGCTACTGCGTTCTGGCAGTTTATACTTTAAAATGGTAAAGAGGTTGGATTATTTTTCCAGCCTCTTTTTTAACAGAGAAGATATTTAATTACTTTTTAGTAACTTCCATGACGATATCAATAGTAGTTACCTTTTCACCAGCATCTTTCAATAATTTAATATCGAAGTCTTTACTGTTAGTAACTGTTACCATGACAGTATCATCAAGGCCAGCTTTCTTGATTGCCGGGTCCCAGAATTCCATTAATTCGTCACCTTTGTTAAAGTGTTGATCCTTATCAAAGTAACTAATGAATCCAGTACCACGAAGCTTAACAGTATCAATACCAACGTGGATCAGTAACATAATACCATTGTCAGATTCAAGCCCGATTGCGTGACGAGTAGAGAAAGTTGCTCGTACTGTTCCGCTAAATGGAGCAATTACTTTACCATCAGATGGTTTTATAGCGAATCCTTTACCCATGTTCCCAGAAGCAAAGTTTTCATCGTTAACGTCTTTTAAGTTAACAAGTGTACCGGCAACTGGTGATGTAATATCAGTAACGCCAGGTTGTGGGGTAGAAACAGATACTGTTTGAGGGTTGTCGCTGTCAGCATCTTCAAGGTGATCTCCCCAAGTCTTTTCAAGTTCAGCAACGATCTTGGCGTGCATCTTTTCATCAAGTTTAACCTTTTTTGCAAAGATAAATACACTAATGAGGATCAAGATAGCAGGGGCTAGGAACATTACTAGCTTAAACTTAGCAGCACCTGCAGCAGTAACTGTTGCTGCAGTGGCACCAGCAGTCATTCCAGCAATAATAGTAGTTGGTCCAATAATCCATCCAGAAACAGCACCAGCGAACTTATCTAGCAGTGGACGAACTGATAATGTAAGTGATTCGTCACGGTGTCCTAATTTTAATTGACCATATTCAACAGAATCAGTAATAGTCATTAAAACAACTAAAAATACTAATGGTTGTGGAATGAAGAATAATTCTGCACCAACTAAAACTAAAATGAGTGATTTACCAGCAAATGCAAAGATTAATAAGCCAAGGAAAAGTACTGAAACTGACCCGTAAAATAATTTACGCCGACTAATTTTACCAGTAAAGAGAGGGAAAGTAAGAACTGAAATAACACCAATAACAGTGTTTAATCCACCTAGAATAGAGAAAGCCTTTGAATCACCTAAAATATAAGTAAAGTAGTAAAGCTCCATACTGTTAACTAATGTGATTCCTGTTGTATAGAATAGATATGAGAGAGCTATAGCGAATAATTGGTCATTTTTGACAAGAATTTTATAAACGTCTTTTAGTTTAGTTTGTTCTTTGTTTTCACGAAGCAATGACTTTTCTTCATGAGTACCAAGCCCGACACCAACAGCAGTAATAGCAGCAACAGCAGCGGCAATTGCAGCAAAAATAAACCAACCACGATCATCACCGGTACCGCCATTTTGATTTGCTGAGAAGAATAAAACCATTGGCATAATAACAAAACCAACAATATTTCCTCCAACAGTAGAACCAACCCGCGCAAAAGTAGCTATTTTATCACGTTCATGTGAATCAAATGATAGCGCAGGAATCATTGACCAAAAGGCAACATCATTAAATGAATAGAAGATATCCATAATGATATATAAAATAGCAAAGATCAATAGGTATAGGTAAGGATTAGAAAGACTTAAACCGCCCATTGGGGTGAATAAGATGGCTAAAATAATTGCTGAAATGATTCCACCACCGACAACCCACGGCTTAAATTTACCCCAACGTGTGTTAGTACGATCAATTGCGTTTCCAATTAATGGGTCAACTAACAACTCCACAATTCGTAATACAGCGATAATTGATGTAACCCATAGAACCATGTGATTGTTGAATGCTTTGTTACTAGAATTGAATAAGTGTCCAGTAACATACATAATGAAATACGTTGAAAGTAAAGCATAAAAGACATCATGCCCGAAGGCTCCCATTGAATAGGCAAAACGGGAACGGGCAACATGCTGTTTACTTTTTGCAGTATCGATTTTTGTATTCATGTTAACTCCCCTTTTCTACAACAACATATAATAATATCTTACACGAATAATGGTAAGCGTTTTCATAGAAAAAGTCAATGCAATTTTAGTAAAGTTTTACGAAAAAGGAAGTAATATCAAAATAATTATTGGTTGAAAGCGATTGCTATAACTTGGGCCTGAATAGTTTCTAACCCATCAGCATTTAAATTAATATACTTATTTACAAGGCGTTCATTTGCATGAAGATCGTTGACAAGAAAATCATGGATTGATGTAATGTTTATTCCAGCATGACGTAAATGGAGGATTGTCATCGTAATTGCTAACTGTTCTGTTTTAGCAGCCGAAAGAGTAGTAGGGGCTGTTTCGATGACACCTTGGTAATAGCCGCTCATAAATGTTTTATTCATTATACTCACCTCTATGCTAATCAAACCACGTTTCTATTTTCTTGTTAAGAAATTTAAAATAAAAAACGACCGAGAATAGATCTCAGTCGTTAAATCAAAATTTATTTGATTATTGTTCTTCGTACCAGCTGTAGTGGAAGTTACCAGGACGGTCAGTACGTTCGTAAGTGTGAGCACCGAAGTAATCACGTTGAGCTTGAAGCAAGTTAGCAGGAAGCACTTCTGAACGGTATGAGTCGTAGTAACTGATAGCAGCACTAAGTGAAGGAACAGGAATACCAGCCTTAACAGCAAGAGTAACAACGTCACGAGTTGCCTTTTGGTACTTCTTAGCAATATCCTTGAAGTAATCATCAAGAAGCAAGTTCTTCAAGTCTGGGTTCTTAGTGAAGGCATCAGTAATGTTTTGTAAGAATTGTGCACGAATAATGCATCCTGCACGCCAAATTTGAGCCAATTCACCATACTTAAGGTTCCAGTCGTAACGTTCGGAGTCGATCCGCATTTGTTCGAAACCTTGTGCGTAACTCATAAGCTTACCGAAGTAAAGAGCTTGACGTACCTTTTCAATCATTTCCTTCTTGTCGTCGATTGAAATAGCTTCAGTTTCAACAGGCAATTCCTTGCTTGCTTGTACACGTTCGTCCTTCATCATTGAAATGTAACGAGCGTAAACAGCTTCTGTAATAACTGATTGAGGAGCACCACCATCAAGGGCAGTCATTGAACTCCACTTACCAGTACCCTTGTTAGCACCACGGTCAAGGATCATGTCAACAATAGGCTTGTTCTTGTCGTCACCAAGGTCATCCTTACGAGTAAGGATATCAGCAGTAATATCAACAAGGTAACTGCTTAATTCACCCTTGTTCCATTCAGCAAAGGTCTTAGCAATGTCATCAACAGGCATCTTTAATACGTTACGCATGATGTTGTAACTTTCGTCGATTAATTCTTCATCACCGTATTCGATACCGTTGTGAACCATCTTAACATAGTGACCAGCACCATTTGGTCCAATGTAAGCAACACATGGCTTGCCATCTTCTTCAGCCTTAGCAGCAATCTTAGTAAGGATTGGAGCAACTAAGTCATAAGCTTCTTTTTGACCACCTGGCATAAGTGAAGGACCGTGAAGGGCACCTAATTCACCACCGGAAACACCCATTCCGATGAAGTTGATACCAGACTTGTCTAACTTAGCGTTACGAGCCATAGTATCGTGGAAGTTAGTGTTACCACCATCGATTAAAACATCACCCTTGTCAAGTAATGGCAATAATTCGTCGATAAGAGCATCAGTTGGCTTACCGGCCTTAACCATCATAAGAATCCGACGAGGCTTTTCTAGTGAGTCTACGAATTCCTTAACAGTGTAGCTAGGTACTAACTTCTTATCGCTGTGGTCACGCATCATATCGTCAGTACGGTTACGGTGACGGTTGTATACACCAACCGTGAAGCCACGACTTTCGATGTTTAGTGCAAGGTTCTTACCCATAACAGCTAAACCAACAACACCAATTTGTGCTTTTTGATCAGACATTAAAGTCACTCTCCTCAATACTTATGTAATATAATTCACAACCTCGATTATAACAAAAATTAAAGATAGTGCAAACGCTAAATATCAATTTTTATTATAACGCCGTTTGTAAAATTAAGTTAGAAAAATAGAAAAGCCATTTGTGGTAGA
>CAMLUN010000067.1 GCA_946487795.1 uncultured Lactobacillus sp.
TATGAAACAGTGGCAACGACTCTTCTCATCACGGATATTAATTCGGGGAAGAAAGTACTATTCGCAAGCGCGTGTGCGGAATACTAAACTTGATTCTCATGGTGATTTTTCAACTGATGTGATCGGAACACATATATATCATGTGACGGGAAACTATCGTGAAGAGCAGGCAACAAAACTTACCTGTACTTGCCCCTATGCCGCGGATGGTAATTACTGTAAACATATGGCAGCAGCACTATACCGAGTAGAGCCGGAAGCAAAGCGCAACGAACGCCGGAATACGCCGATGCAAACGCTGGCGGAATTTCTTGGTAAAGATTATGACCAACCTGAATTAATAATTAATCCGATTGATTTGGTGGGAAAACAAAAATTCCCGCAAAAGTTTGTGAAGACACTTCGTCAGACTCTTGATCAGCTTCAAATGAGAGACCAGCAATTAGAAGATTATCACAATCCTTACCTTCAATTGGAAAAGGGGCAGTGGCAGTATTCACTTCATGCAAGCATAGGAAATGCTTACCTTAGTACTGAAGTTAAGTTTGTTCGTGATCATCTCCTTGGATTTAATATCGGTTATACCATGACTAATTCAACGCAAGAACGAGCAATTGCCAAGTTAGTAACCTATGTTTCACTTGCAAAGTATCTACTTAATCATAATATAGGTGAGGCAAGTAGCAATAGCGCTTACCAACTTCTAAATTATTACCGTCAATCAGGCAATAATGCGCAATCAACAGTTATTAAGGCCTTTATTGATGACCACGGAATCTTTTCTGATGAACCACCAGTCCTATATTTTCGGGTTGGTGTTCCCGACCATATGTATAAATTTCAGAATATTACGAGCCTCGTTAATCAGATTGAACGAGGAGAAGTGGTTAACCTGGGAAAATACTTCAATCAGGTGATTAATCCCGCAATGCTGGATAAATCCAGTAGAATCTGGCTAGACTTTATGCGTAGGTTAGCCACAATTGGCGAATTAAATGAAACAAGTTATTCATTAGGCCCAGGAATTAAAAATCAACTATTCATTGAGGGTGAAATAGCTGATGAACTTGATCAAGCTTTTCAGGATGGAGGTGAGCTCTATTCTGGCCGATTAATGATGGAACGGGAAGAGAGTCAGTTAGAACCCAAATTAATTCTTGAGACTAATGGCAAGTCCACTGATCCGCAAAGAAGTATTCGAGCTTATGTTCCTGTTGCCCAAAATTTGATTCGCGGAAATAATGCTTACTACAAGGTCAACTTTAACCGTTGGCAGGTATTCACGATGCCGTCAATGGATTTAAGCCCGTTTCTTCAAAAAGACAATGAAGTTGAATTTGGAACCTCGACGATGGCGGAGTTTTATTACCGTGTTCTTCCTCAATTAGCAAAGCAGATTCAGGTTAAAGTTAAGGGAAACAAAGATCTTAAAGAGTTTGTTCCAGAACTATCAGAGCCACTTTACCTGTTTGATTACCATGAAGGGCAACTTTATTGTCGCTTTGGTGTAAAAACCGGGGAACATGAAGAATTCTTGAGTCAGATGAAGCCAAGTAAACTTGACGATCATTTTATTCAGCGAATGCTCGATCCGGTAGAAAAGTATTTCACGGAATACGCTCCAGAAATTAGGTCCTTTGTAATTCCAGTTGAAGATGCGGATGACTTATTGACTTGGGGGATTGATGAGTTGAAGAAGGTCGGAATTGTTAAAGGGACACCGGCATTTAAGCGCTTATTAAATAAGCCAATTACTCATTTCTCAGTTAATATTGATACTAGTTACAACTTACTCGACCTAAAAATTGATGCAGATGGCTTGTCAATTGATGAAATTAACCAACTCCTTAAACAGTATCAGCCTAAGCAGAATTACTATCAGGTTGGTACTAAGAAGATGGTTAATATCAAGCCAGCTGAATTAGAAGAACTACGAGAACTAGTAACTAAACTTGGCCTTCCAATGACTGAGTTAACCTCGAATAGGGTTAAGTTACCGTTGTACCGGGCAATGTATCTGGACTCCTTACTTGAGCAGCGTCAGCTAATTGACTATCGCACAAATGATGATTTTAAGAAGCTGGTTAAACAGGTCGAAAAGAAGAGTTCACCAGTTAAAGTTCCGGGGATGTTGCAGGCAACATTAAGGCCGTACCAAAAGGCGGGGTTTCGGTGGTTAGCAATGCTAGCTAAGTACGGTTTTGGTGGTTTACTAGCTGATGAGATGGGATTGGGAAAAACAATTCAGATTATCAGTCTAATCCTCAATAACTACCATGATGGCCAGAGTATTGTGATCACCCCTGCAGCTGTGATTTATAATTGGCAAAATGAGTTTGCTAAATTTGCGCCAAGTCTAACGCTTCAAGTTTTAGATGGCTCTAAAGCAGAGCGACGATCACTATTCACTTCTTCACGAGACAAAGATGTCATTATTACCTCGTATGGTGCTTTTAAACGGGATGTTGATTTTTACCAGGATTATCATTTTAATAATGAAATTATTGATGAGGCTCAGTACATTAAAAATCCGCAAACAGCAGCATCTAAGGCAGTTAAGTCGGTAGCAGCCGATCATCGATTTGCTTTAACAGGGACGCCAATTGAGAATCAGTTGAGTGAATTATGGAGTATCTTTGATTTCTTAATGCCTGGTTTTCTCAATAATTATTCGCAATTTAGAAAAAACTATGAAACCCCGATTATAAAACACCATGATCGCAAAGCGGAAGATGAATTGAAGCAGTTAATTCAGCCCTTTATTTTACGGCGGCTGAAAAAGGATGTTTTGAAGGAACTACCGGACAAAACTGAACATCTGGTATATACACCAATGATTGGTCAGCAGGCTAAACTATATCAGGCTCGGGCAACTCGGTTGGTTAAACGTCTGCAAAGTCAGGATGATGAAGAATTTAAAAATAATCGTTTTGAGATGCTTGCTGAAATTACCCGTTTACGTCAATTATGTTGTAGCCCCAAATTATTGAATGCAGATTATCGTGGTCGCTCGGGTAAAGTTGACCAGACAATGGAACTTATCCGGGATGAAATTGCAGCCGGGCATAAGATTCTGCTTTTTTCGCAGTTCACATCTGCTTTGGCAATTTTACGGCAACGAATTGAAAAGGAACAAATTAGTGATTTTGTGATTGAAGGAAAGACGAAGAAAAGTGATCGTCAAGCATTCGTCAAGGAGTTTAATACTTATGACGGCCCGGCAATTTTTCTGATCTCACTGAAAGCTGGTGGAACTGGCCTGAACCTAACCAGTGCTGATGTTGTCATCCACTTTGACCCGTGGTGGAACGTTGCGGCTGAAAATCAGGCAACCGATCGAGCCCACCGAATTGGTCAACAACATAACGTTTCAATCTATAAGATGATTGCTAAGGATACCATTGAAGAACGGATCATTGCGATGCAGAAGCAGAAGAGTGAATTAGCAAACGCAATCTTATCAGGGGATGAGATTGGTAGTACTGCCTTGGATCGGGAGACATTACTGAAGTTGCTGGGATAATTTAATACTTTTGTATCTTAGGATAGTTATGAATTTGATTGTATTTTAGTTATTTTTCGAACACATGTTCACTAAAGTGCTTAGATGTGCTACAATTGTTAATGACTTTGTTTAATATTAATAGGGCTAAGTTTGAGGTGGACGAATTGAGTTTAGAGACCTTTCATGGGACAACAAGAGAAATCGCTACAATAATTCTAAATGAGGGTTTTAAGATTATTCCTAAAGAAGTTACTAATGATTTAGGAAATGGAATATATACTTTTTGCCCTGACGATTATGGT
>CAMLUN010000068.1 GCA_946487795.1 uncultured Lactobacillus sp.
CTAACCCACTAAAACTGTATATTTAAAGGCTACCTATGAAAACTTGACAGATACGTAACCTAATTAACGATTTGCATTCTGTTATAATATTAGCTATGATAATAGAGAATAAATCTGGGGTGCCAAACGGCTGAGATAATACCCATTGAACCTGCTCTGGTTAATACCAGCGAAGGGAGATTCAGTGATATTAACTTAATGATTAACTCCATGATTTTTTGTCATGGAGTTTTTTTGCCCTTATATCTTAAGGAGTTTTATTATGACTAAACGTTCATTACATTTGCGTGACATTATTTTGCTTGCCCTGATTGGAATTATTTTTGGTGTAATTTATTTTGCAGCCAGCTTTGTCTATAACGGGCTAACTGTTCTACTGACACCAATTGGTTATGGTCCAATGGCTAACGATTTAACAATGGGAATCTGGTGTATGGCTGGACCGCTTGCCGGCTTTTTGCTTCGGACACCGGGAGCGGCTTTCCTTGGTGAGTTTTTGGGAGCAGCCGTTGAAATGCTTCTCGGCGATCAGTGGGGAGCAGCCAACCTAATTTCTGGAGCGGTTCAAGGTATCGGGTCTGAGCTAGGTTTTACTTTTACGTTCTATAAAATGTATAACTGGTTAACCCTCCTCATCTCATCCCTCACCCTTACATTTGTTACCTTTGGCTGGGATTGGTTCCGCAATGGCTATAACCACTTCAGCGGACAAATGCTAATCATTATGCTCATCGCCCGTTTCATTTCAATGTTTGTCTTCTCTGGAATTCTGGTTAAATTGATTACTAACCTTCTCCAACGAGCCCACTTAATTAAACACTAAGACTATGAAAAATATACAATTTAATGATCTTTCATTTAATTTTGATCAGCAACCGATTCTTAAAAATATCACCGCCAAATTCACTGTTGGAAAGATTCACTTACTTACCGGGGTTTCTGGGAGCGGTAAATCCACCATTCTCAAGTTAATCGCTGGTCTCCTGCCTAAATATGGTGGTGAAATAGTTGCTGGAGCAGTCGATGTACCAACAGATGCCCATATCGGGATGGTATTCCAAGATCCGTTAATGCAGTTTGCTCTTGATACGCCACGCCACGAATTAGAATTCACTCTGGAAAATTGCCAAGTCCCAACTGACAAAATTCCAGAACGCGTTAAAGAAGCTTTACAATTCGGTAAAGTTGACGACCTTGCTAACCGGTTAATCACCACGCTTTCCGGTGGACAACAACAGCGCGTGGCTTTAGCAGCAGCTACGGCAATGCAACCGAACGTGCTTTTATTAGACGAACCCTTTGCCAATATTGACGAAGAAAACCGGCAACTTATCCTTAAACAATTAGTCCGCCTCAACAGTGACTATCACACAACAATTATCATTACTGACCATGATTTGCATGGTTACGAGCGACTACATCCATTGGTTTGGCAATTAACTAAGGGGCACCTTGCTCAACTTTCCAGTAAAAATAGTAGCCAACTTTTAACAGCGAGCGCGACTCCCCAAATTACCACTACCCTTCCTCCGTCAACCTTGCCCACGATTATCAAATTTGATGAATTAGCAATAAAACGAGAGAATTATTCCTTACTTTTACCAACCAATTTAGGCATTGTTAAAAATAAAATAACTTTATTAACCGGACCAAATGGGATTGGTAAATCTACCCTTCTAAAGGCAATTGCCCGACTTTTGAAATATGAAGGAAAGATTGACTATGCGGAGGAAAACATTCAAAAAATATCACCTGGGAAATATTACAAGCATCTGGGATTGATTTTCCAACATGCCAACGATCAATTCCTAAATGTAACCGTTGGCGAAGAACTGGCATTAGGCTTTAAAACTTGCCAGAACCCCTATTTTAATCAACAACAAGTCAACGAAGCATTAGCAGCTCTTGGTCTGAACGGAAGAGAAGATCAAGTTGTTTATTCTTTGAGTGGTGGTCAAAAGAAAAAGCTGCAAATCCTTCTGATGTTAATGCGCGGACAAGAAACCTTATTGCTTGACGAACCATTTACTGGTTTAGATCCAACATCTTTAAAGACTGTCCTGCAACTAATCAAAGCATCCCAAAAAGAAAAACCACAAACTTTGTTGATTGTTAGTCATCAATTAAGCGGACTTGATGGTTTCATTGATTATCATCTTACAATGAATCATCAACGTCTTAATTATGTTGGAGGGAGTTATGAATCCTAGTTTAAAATTATTACTTGTTATTTTGCTTTCACTTGAGCTGACTTTTGTAACTAAGCTGTGGATTAATCTGATTGTCATTGTAATGTGTTTGCTAATCCTTATTCATCAGCGATTTCACTGGCGACAATTTTGCTGGTTGGCTTTTGTCCCCCTCTTTCCGGCACTAGCTATTTTTATTACAATTGTCTTCTTCAGTCCTAGTCACAGTTTCTTTGATGGAACTGTTCTTTTTAGTCGACTTTACGTTTATGTCTGCCTTGGAACGGTCTTTACATTTACAACCGATACCTTAACGCTTGCTCGCTCATTAGAACAAAATTGTCACCTTCCTAGCAAATACGCTTATGGGGTGCTCGCCGCTCTTAATCTGATTCCGAAAATGAAACAAGCCGTTACAACTATTTATACGACCGGACAAATGCGGGGTGTTAATTTACATTGGTGGTCACCAACGCTCTACTTCAAAGCGATTCTGGTTGCTATTCAATGGTCGGATCAATTAGCGCAAGCCATGGAATCACGCGGTTTCGTAGAAGGACAAGCACGAACAGCTACCGTGAATATCCCGATTACCAGCCACGATTGGCTTTCTTTTTTAAGTATTATTTGCCTTGTACAGATAATTGTAATTGCGCTCCCTTGAGTTTTCATGCGATAATAATATAAAAAGAAGGGACTGATATAGTGAACGATAATAATTTAACGGACCGGATCGTTAATGCTTTATCCTATTTAAGCATCTTATTTTTACCAGTTATCTTTCCACTAATCGTGTGGATAATTGCCAAAAGCAGTGATCGACCAACTATTGCTAAAAACGCTCGCTATGCATTTTGGAGTCAAATTTTCCCATTGTTATATGTAATAGGCGCAATTTTAGTCTTTAGTGTCTTTTCATTAACCCCCGCTAACTTCCACGGGGGCGCATTGTTTGGAATTCTCCTAACATTTGCTCTTTTATTAGCCCTTTTGTTATTTATTTATAATATTGCCATGGCCGTGAAAATGCTGATTGGCCGTGAGTAAGCTAAGAGAGTAGTAAGTGGGAATTAACCTCCTCGACAAGGCGGTGGGCTAAGGATAGAACGGTGATTAGCACGGCACGGGCTGATTATCGTTCGGACTTAGCCTCGAGCCTTGTGGTTACGACGCGAAGCTAGTTCCACGATATCTTAACAATGTTCGTATAAATAAAGAGGCTGTTGAAAAAAATAAATTTTTCCAGCCTCATTTTTTATCCCCCGAAATGTCAATTTAAGTTAGAAAGAAAGTAGTTGCTCATCAGTGACGTAG
>CAMLUN010000069.1 GCA_946487795.1 uncultured Lactobacillus sp.
TACGAATAATTCAGCTTTTGCGCTAGGATAAGGAATCCCGGTATAACGGCTTTTAGCGGGACTGCACCAATTCAAAAATAAGCAAAAACTGGGTTGTTCCCTACCAAAAACCCTACCAAAAATTAGCGATTGTAATCATTAAATTGGCAGGTCTATTTAAGATAAACATTGGGATTAGATAGGATAACTTGAAAGATAGTTATTCTATTTTTTTATGCCGTTACCTACCAAATTTATTATTTTTGTAATATTTGCTTGTTTTGGTCAAAGTAAGCAACTGTTGGCTACCTTATCGTTGATTGATAAGGTAGTCATTTTTGTTTCTTTTTGATGATGCAAAAAGAAATTGCTGGTCCAGCTGGCAAGTTCAGCTGGTCGGTGTTGTTACTTATGTCGAACACATAAGTAAATCAGATATAGAATCTCGAAATGACCTTGAATGCAATCTCAAGGTACTCATTTTCGAATGTAATATCTGATTGCTCGACAGGGTGAAGGGGAGCTAGCAAGGCGCCCCTCCAAGCATTAGTTATGTATTACAAACTCGTTTGGTATTACTAACTTAATTGCTTGCGAGTCGTATATGATCAGAGATATAATATATTTGAAGAATTTGGTACCTACCAATTAATTATTGGTGGGTACCAAAAATATACGACCCGACGATTACGGAAATTTAGTCAGTCGTTGTCGCGAGCACGCGAAGACTGAAAATTTCTTTTGCTGTTAGGCAAAACTAAGGAGGTTATTGAGAATGAAGCCATTAAAGAATAAGTTAATTCAGGCTCGTTTAAGTGAGGATGAGTTGGCGGATTTTGATGAAGTGAAGCATGAATTGGGGCTTACTGGTAACTCAAAGGCAATGCGCCAAATGATTCGTGATGAGAAATTATTAATGCAAGCAACTGATGAGTGTCACAATGACAACTATGATGCAGTTACAATTTTAGTTCAGCAATTAAATAATCAGGGTAGGTTGCCGTTAGTTGAAGCATTGTGTGGGTTAACAAATTCCAAGTCATTAAGCGAATTAAAGATAGTTCGGGACCAATACGCTGATATTCAGCAACAACTTGAAGGAATTATGTATGCGGTGACCAAATCAGGAACCAATTTAAATCAAATCGCTCATGTTTTGAATACCGCAAAAGGGCAAGCAGAACAAGAGAACGCTGATTTAACCGATAGTGATTTATGGAATTGGGTAGCTAACCAACTTGTTCAGAATAATCGGATTTTAGCAGAGTTACACTCTAAAATTGACGAGTTTCAAACTAAGGTAGGACTTCTCAAGAAAGCGAATGATAGATATGACAGTTCTCGAAACGCACTCGTGTCGTAGTAGTTACGGGCGGTTGCAATATGTATTTCAGGAACCACCCCATAGCTATCAAAAGACATCGCGGCGAGTATTAGCGTGTAGCGGGTTCAATATTAAGCTACTGCATGACCAACATGGCCATATCGCAAACACACAAAATGGGGCGTATTTGGAAAAACAATTTAAAGCTAATCTGCAGAAGGCCCATAATCCTAAACGTAAATACCAAGCACAAACATTAATTATCTCTTTTTCACCCGATGAATTTGATACTACTGACCTGAGTGAACAGGCAAACCAAGCTTTAATGCTTGTCAAACATTATGTTCATCAACATTTTGCCGATGCACAATCAGTAATCGCCATTCAGGCTGATGGGGACGGCGGTAAGCTACATGCTCATGTTGTATTTAATACCGTAAGACCTAATGGCCGTACAGTACCAACTAACCGCTTTAACATATATAAATTAAGAACCAACTTTGATCATGAAATGATAGCTAACTATCAGCGAGTAACTGGCAATAGTTGGACTAACCCTATATCTAAACAACAGAAACGACAAGATATAGATAATATAGTGACGCGTTCGCAGTGGCAGAAGAGCCTAAAGAAGATAATCAACCAAGTTAAGAATGAGGTTGATTCCCTAAGAGAATTTGTCCACCTATTAGGCACCCAAGGAATTACGATTACTGAGCGCAAGAAAGGGACTGCTTGGACATATCATCAAACCATTAATGGAAAAGAATATAAAGTTCGGGATTTTTATCAACGGGTGAAAAAATAAACCGGTGAGGTGATATCAACACGCGGACTAGGACAGAGCTTTACTAAAAGTAACTTAGAACAATGTTTTGCACAGAAACAGGAGGAGCGAACAAATAATGAACAAAACGAACAACTTGCAAAAATCAAAACCATGGCCGCAGATGCCCGAGCACGATCTCAGCGTCAACAGCAACAATTCAAATTCAATCAACATCAACTCCAAGCCACCAAAATTAAAGAACAGGAACAAAGAGATGGACTTAAAACTCGACAAACTCATAGAAGACAAAGCCAGTCACGACGACTTGAAGAGCTTAGCCGACAAAAAAGACGTGCAAAAATTGCACGACGACTTGCTACAGCAAAAGCAAAGTCTCACAAAACAGCTTCAGGACCAGACCTCTAAGGTGACACAGACTGTCACAGATGCGCACGATATTGGTTATGGTGATGGCTTGGGTAAGCGCGTTGATGCTCTTAGTCAAAAATATGATGGATTAGAAACTAACATTAATCTTAGGGAAAATCGTTTAGATCAAAAGACTCAGCAGTATATCGCTAAACTGGCTGACCTGAATCAGATTGGTCGATATTTACAAACTTATACCAAGACAATTAATCAGCAACAAGTACCAGTAATGCGTCAACTAATTTTAGCGATGCAACAAGGTATCACGATTGATACTTCTAATGTGACTAAATCGGTGTACCAAGAGTTCCAAGCCTTAACCGGCCATACTATCCAGGAGGTTATCAAAACGGCAGTTAGTGATGGTTTTAAAAAGGACCGTCATATCGCACAAAAGGCCAGCGAGTCGGCGCAATTATCGGCAGATGTGGCCGAAAATGCGGTTACCAAACTCGAACAAAGTATTCATAAACTTAAGTGGCTATCATACTTTTTAATCGTGGAAGCCATGCTCGCAATCTTATTAGTGACAGTAGTACCAGGTGGCTGGGCAAAATTTTTTGTCATGTGCTTCGTAATCTTACTAATGTACGGTTTAGATCGGAAATTAATTAGGGAGGAAAAATGAGTTTCAACGTGGACAGTTTCTCTGATGCAAAATTAGATGAACTCTTAACCAGAGTTACTAAAATTCCTGAATGGGAACTTAAAAATACACAATCAGAACGTGAAAATAAACGGATACGTCAAATACAGATACATCTGAAAATGATTAGGCAAGTGGAAAAGCAAGAACAACGTCAAAAATTAAGGCAACGAACTAAAAATACGAATTCTTCTTCAAGTAAAAATCGTAATAATGATAATGACCTAGGACTATAAAAAG
>CAMLUN010000070.1 GCA_946487795.1 uncultured Lactobacillus sp.
CTGCCTGTTTGGGGCACTTTGTATAGTCTACAATCATTGTTATATTAACGATTGAAGCCTTGAATGTACATCTTTTGTATATTCAAGGCTCTTTTTTATATATTTAAGGTGTTTTTCAATCTGCTCCTCAGCTTTATTTTGATATTACTAGGTAAGAGTATACTTTACTGGATATAGTGCAACTATGAGGGCACTTCTGTATTACTACAGCTAGTTTTCAAATTTAATAATGAACAGAAAGAAGACTATCAGTTGAAGAGAATCTTACTTTTTTACGTTAATCTGCTGATAGATTATTATTTCAAATTTTGGCTTTAAAATGATTGGGCCATCACTCTAAGATTATGATACAATACCGTGAGTAATATTATAGCGTGATTAACAAAGCGAGGAAAAAATGAAACGTGCCAACTTTTTAAACGTTGGAAAATTGCTCTGGTGGTTATCATTACTAAATTGCTGACCTTTCATGGAGCTTTTGCCTCAATGGGGTCAACTGGTGGAGGGGGCGGTTCATCAAGCGGTGGTGGAAGCTCATCAAGCAGCAGTATTATAAGCAGTGGAAATGATAAATCTGGAGATAGTTTTAAGGCATTCTTGTTCGTCCTGTTTTTCTGTGGGTTATATATTCTTAGCTCTGTCAGCAAAATGGTGGTACGACTTTATCGGAGAACTCGTGACATCACGGAAGTTAATGGTTTGTCCAAATGGATGTTAATTCCTAATATGAAGATTAAGGACTTTAAACAAGGACTCAAGAGAGCTAAGATCCGCTTAGAAAATGATGCTGTTGATAATCAATTAGCACAGGGCTTAGTCGAAACATATGCTTGGGCACAATTTGTTTATGGCCAGTCGATTCGTCGGTGCTTTGCTGACAGCAGTAATTATTTGGATCAGTTGAAAACACAACTGGGACGGGTTTCCCTGTCAACAATGCATGATAAAATTATTGCCAAGGCATCGAACGGGATCATTGATGATGTGCTGGTTAACCATGGAAAAGTTGTGTCAGCTCAGAAAATTTCACCTGACCTAATTATTGCAAAGGTCCAAGTAAGTGGGATTGATAGTGAAGTGAATGTTCTCTCTGATTTTAATTCGTCATTTAAACGGCAACAGTGGACAGATTATGTTGTCTTTGGACGAAAACAAGGAAGTGCGCAGTGGAAGATTTATAACATCGTTTATGGTGCCCACTTCCACCTGAATGGAGAAGACTTTAATCATCAACAGAGCCTTGATATCAGTGGGTACACCGAAGAACATTTGGAAGTTTCGCCAGAGTTAGTTAAGTCAGCTGAAGACTATAAGAAACGTTTCAATCGGCGTAAAAATGTGAAAACGGTGGTCCGCTGGATAGTGTTCATTCTGGGATTACTGTTTGTTAATCATATTTTAGGTTAAATAAATTACACTATGAATCCTACTATTTCAGGATTGGTGGTGCCATTTTAGGAAGGAGTGTCAGTATGAAAGCCTTATCGATTCAGTCGGATTACGCTGCTGATATTATGAATGGGACAAAAACTGAAGAATACCGTTCATGGTCAACTAAGTATCGGGGAGACCTGTTGATATGCAACACTGCCAAAAAGATTCGTGGCTTTGTGCCTGGATATGCCCTCTGTGTTGCTAAAATTGTTGGCATTGAGCAACGGCAAGACCAGGGTGGCTCTTATTATGCTTGGAAGATCGCTCCGTTTGCGAAAAATGGATCGTATTGGATTAAGCCAATTAAAGTTAAGGGGCAATTGCGATTATTTAATGTTGATGATCATCTGATTGAACGGGCCCCATTTACAAATATTCATAGTAAGGCGGCAATGGAATGGATTAACAAAGTAATTGCACCGCTTCGTTATTAGGAGGAGATTCAATTGCAGTTTGTTGTTGCTAGTCATAATCACGATAAAATTGAAGAACTTCAACGGAGCTTTCGTGTTTGTAATAATGAAGTAATTCCATATACGGACTTGCTCCCTAAAATAAAATTCCCTCCAGAGGGGAACCGGTCATATGAAAAAAATGCGAGTAATAAAGCACTCTTTATTAGTAAACTTCTTCCTGATAGATTAGTTATTGCAGATGATTCAGGGCTACTGCTTACAGCTAGGCCCGAAATTCTTGGAGTGAGGACAGCACGTGATCTTACAGATTATCCCACGCCCCATCAGTATGCACAGCACATTATTCGTCTTGTTCAAGGAAAGAACCGCACGTTTATCATGCAGACCAGTATTGCGTGTGCTCATCAAGGAAAAATTATTAAAGTGGTTGATGGCACATTAAAGGGACAAATTGCAAGCACTGAACGTGGAATTAATGGCGAAGGATTTAGTCGAATTCTCATTCCACGTGATTCAACTAAAACATTAGCCCAGATGACATTTAATGAAAGCTATCCGTACTTAACACGGGCACGGGCTGCTGAAAAACTAATTAGATTCTTAAAAGAAAATCGTGATCAATGCTAGACCAAGGTTAATAATCATCCCCGCAAAAACCAGTCGTGAATGACGAGGATTGCCAAACGTTACAATTTTTTTACGGAAGGCATTCGCGGTAAGAATAAAGAGAACAATAGAAATGACAAGCCAAATAAGATTAGCAAGAAGGCTAGTCTTCCAAGTAAGGAATAGTTGAATTATCTGGCAGGTTAGGAGAATAAAGAAAAAACAACGGGTAATGATTAGCCAATTACTAACGTGCTTCTCCATTTTGGCATGGAGACCAGCAGTGGAAGAAATGAATAAAATAACAATTGCAAATAAAATTAGAAGATTTAGCATCGGGAAACTCCTTTCAGGATCTGATTTTATCACTGATAAGAATTTATGGGTTTTAAGAGAGACACTTTACTTGAAAAAATGCTGGAAAAAGTGTATTGTACATTATTGTGTTTACTAGAAAAATGAAGGGGTGATAGCCTGTGGCTGATTTTGAAATTGGTGATCTTGTTAAGGCAAAGAAATTTGGCCCGATGGATCATGACTTTACCGGAATCGTTGAAAAAGTCTACAACAATTCTATTATGATTTCGATTCAGGACTTTGATCCTAGCGATAAGAATGGTGTTAATGAATTAAACAGTCGTGCTGTTATTCGGCAAAGTGAAGCCAAGATGATTAAGGCTGTTCCACGTACTGAAAAAGCTGACGATGAAGACGAAGATGATGACGAAAAGTCTTCCAAGTCATCTGCTGATTCAAAGGCAACAAAAAAATCATCAAAAAAGGCTGACAAATAGTTGGATTAGCGATATACTTACTAAGTAATTGCTATTACTTAGTTTATGCGGGTATAGTTTAGTGGTAAAACTTAACCTTCCCAAGGTTGCGTCGCGAGTTCGATTCTCGTTACCCGCTTATAGAAAAA
>CAMLUN010000071.1 GCA_946487795.1 uncultured Lactobacillus sp.
TCCATAACAACGTGATAGTTAAGTAGTAACAATCAACGTTTATTATAATATCGAATTTCGCTTAAAATTGCAAGGACTTTTTTGAGAAAAATCAAAAAGGGAATGTAACATAAATACTTTTACTAAGTTCAAATACGAACAGCGCGGTCCCTGGGAGCATGTTCGACCTTAGCTCTATCTTTAGAGTAACAAAAAAGTTCAGAACGATTGTTTTTTCGTTCTGAACTAATCTTAGGTTGTTTCATCTTAAATAATTGCAATTTACAAGCAGGTTAATTTACACCATCCATCAAACTGTGAATCTTCTTAACAAAGAACATCAGAATGATACCAAAGACGATACTTACGATTCCGACAATCATGAAGTAAGGTACTTCAGTTGCGGATGAGTAGTACTTAACGATTTGGGCATTCACAGCTTGACCAGCTGAATCAGCCAAGAACCACATACTCATCATTTGAGACTTAAAGGCCTTTGGTGCAAGTTTAGTCGTTACTGACAAACCAATTGGTGAGATTAACATTTCACCAATTTCAACGATAAACCATGAACCAACTAACCAGAATGGACTAACACGACCTGCTGTTCCGTACATCATTCCTGGGAAAGCCATTAAGATGTATGATAATCCAGCAAAGACAAGCCCTGCAGAGAACTTACCAGGAGCACTTGGTTGACCCTTCCAGTGATCCCATAGAGCAACGAATACTGGTGTCAGGATCATAATGAATAATGGGTTCAAAGTCTGGAAGTTGGCAGCTGCAAAGTGCCAGCTACCAATGTGAAGAACTGTCCGTTGTTCAGCAAATAATGCTAAAACAACTGAACCAGATTCTTCAATTGCCCAGAAGATTGCGGCTGCAATGAAAAGCGGAATATAGGCAATAACCCGTGACTTTTCAGGCTTAGTAACCTTCTTGGAATTTAACATCATAATGAAGTAGTAAATTGGCAGTGCAATTGCAATAAACGTAATGATGTTAATAATGTTCGTAATATTAAGCTGACCCATAGCGGCTAACAATCCAAGAACAACTACTAAGACTGCAACACCAACAAGTGTCCAGATAATAATTGGCCGTAAATCATCTTTTTCAATTGGGTCATTAGGATAAAGGCTATCCTTAGAAAGGTACTTCCGACCATCAAGGGTATATTGCAGTAATCCGAAGAACATTCCGATTGCGGCTAGTGAGAAACCAGCATGGAAGTTCATTTCATTGCCGAACAAGTGGAAGCCAAAACCATTAGCAGCCCACGGAACAGCCCATGGAGCAACAGCAGCACCCAAGTTAATCCCGAAAACAAACATACTAAAACCAGAATCACGCCGTTCGTCATCCGGACTGTACAAGCCACCAACCATTTCAGAAACGTTGGGCTTTAATAAACCAGTACCAACAACAATCAAAGCAATTGAAACATACAATGCAGCAACGCCAGCTGGCAATGACAAGGCAATGTGCCCAAACATAATCAGCACACCACCAATGAAGACAGTCTTTCGAGAGCCCCATACACGGTCAGAAAGCCACCCACCAACAACACTTGACAGGTAAACCAATGAACCATAGATCGCCATAATCGAAGCAGCCGTGGCTTGGTCCATGCCCAAACCACCCTTAGTTACGGCATAGTACATGTAGAATAGCAGGATGGCACGCATCCCGTAGTAACTAAACCGTTCCCACATTTCAGTGAAGAACAGAGTAGATAGCCCTCTTGGTTGTCCAAAGAAGGCTGTATCCAAGTTTTTCTCTTTACTCATACAATTCCTCCAAATAATATCTTCAGGAGATAAAATAAGATGTGAAGGTTAATTATTTTTTAAAAACTTTCACATTAAAAATTCAGAATATAATTATTATAGGCGTCTAATTTGAAAGCGTCAATTCAAAAATAAATTTTTAATGAGAATAAACCGCGATAAATAGCCATTTATAGTACAATTATTTAAATTTAAGAATCAGGTTATTAACGGTTTCACTACCATTTAGTTAATAATTTTAAGTTAGCTGTTATTCAATGACTAACTTTATAAAGTTGTTCTCATTTTCACTGCATAAAAAAACTGGAAAGAAATAATCTTTCCAGTTTCGCTATCAACTCCGGCAGTCAGACTCGAACTGACGACAACCTGATTAACAGTCAGGTGCTCTACCAACTGAGCTATGCCGGAATAATATGTTATTGCTATCTCAACAACGAAATTTATTATACAGGAAAATATCGTAAGTAGCAAGCAGAGATTTCAATTTATCAATTAACTTTCTCGTAATGACGAATTATTTGCCGGTTAACAATCTATCGACTATAATACTTATGAAAAGTAAGGGAGTTTTAAGGAGGTTTTTAATATGGCTAATACACTTATCCTTTATTTCTCCGCCACAGGAACCACAAAGAAAGTGGCAGAAAAAGTGGCTAAAAAACTTAATGCCGATATTGCTGAGATTCATCCAGAGAATCCATATACCGATGAAGATCTTAATTGGCATGATGAAACAACCCGTGCAACTGTTGAGCAAAAGCAAGAGCACGATGGTCGAGTTCCAATCAAAGATGACTTGCCATCACTTGATAATTATGACAATGTGGTAATTGGTCACCCAATCTGGTGGGGAATTCCACCACGCTTAATCGCTACCACCATCGACAGTCTTGATCTTAACGGCAAACACTTGGCAACCTTTGGAACATCAAGCAGTACCGGTTACGATCGAGCACAATCTAATATTGAACGAACCATTAAGGAAAATAACTATAATGTTGAATTGAATAAAGGTAACGTCCTTAATTCACAATCAGCAATTGATAGCTGGTTGAATTCACTATCCTTAGCTCGTTAACCATCATTAAAAGATCCGAGATGCTAGTTCATAGCACTTCGGATTTTTTAGTTATTACTTTAGTCTCCGCCAGCTCTTAATTAAGATCAAAAAAGCTTTCAACAACGTTTATAAGACTCGCTGTTGAAAGCTTTTATAATGATTCAAATGCTAACTAGAGGAGTCGAACCTCCGACCTTCTCTTTACGAGGGAGATGCTCT
>CAMLUN010000072.1 GCA_946487795.1 uncultured Lactobacillus sp.
GAGCACCTGGTTTGGGACCAGGGGGTCGCAGGTTCGAATCCTGTTTTCCCGATTAATCTAAGAGTCATTCCTCCCGGGGATGGCTCTTTTTATATATAATAGTAGATAAAGTATATATCAGGTGGAATGTAAAATAATGGAATCAGATAAATACCTAAGTTTAATTCAACAGGAGCTCGCACAGCTTCCTGATTATGTAAATGATTACTATTTAGGAACTAACCATGCAGTTACCACTACTTACCAGTATTTAACGGAGATTCGGCGCTTCTTTAACTGGCTTCGAGCCAGTGGCCTTTCTGAGGCAAATAACAATACCGAGATTCAAACTGATGAGCTTGCTAAACTGCGGCGAAATGACATTATGCTATATATCGATCATCTTAGCCATACCACTAATGCACAGGGGCATTTAAACTCCCCCACTTCTATTAATCGCTCAATTAATGCCTTACGCTCATTATTTAAGTATTTAACAGTGACAGCTGATGTTAATGATGGCGAACCATATTTTTATCGAAATGTGATGCTCAAGATCGATTCATTAAACGATACCAAGACATTAAACTATCGTGCGCATACTCTAGCGTCTCATATGTATCGTGGAGAAATGAAATTCGATTTTATTGATTTTATCAGTAATCAATATCCTCAAATGTGTGATAAGCGTGCCTTGCCAGCATATAAAGTTAATAAAGAACGGGATATTGCAATTATTACGCTAATTCTTGGCACTGGGGTTCGTGTTTCAGAAGCGGCTAATGTTAATCTGGCTGATTTAAACTTGAAACAAAGCTTGCTTGACGTTGTTCGTAAAGGTGGGCAAAAGGATTCCGTGCCAATTGCACCCTGGGCAGTGCAATATATCAAAGCATATTTAGAAATTCGTGCTAAACGTTACCATGCTCTAAAAAAGGATACCGCCCTCTTCCTAACCCTCTATCATGGGGAAACACGGCGAATGACGGCAAACGCGATTGAGAAAATGGTGAAGAAGTATTCAACTGCCTTTGGTCACCCGTTGACGCCACATAAGCTTCGTCACACCCTTGCTTCTGAAATGTATAATGTTACTAAGGATCAAGTGCTGGTTGCTCAACAGCTTGGTCAAAAGGGAACTTCCGCAACTGATCTTTACACCCACGTTGATCAAAAGAAGCAGCGTCAGGCCCTTGATGAAATTAGCGAGCACCCCGAGAAATAAGTTAAAACAATGTTGGCGCTTGGTTAAAAGACTGTTAAAATAGTATTTGAATTATATATCAATAAAAGTATAGGTGATATTTATAAAATGAATGGATTAATGAATTCATATTGGTTTCAACTGATTGTAATTATCTTAATTCTTTTACTGGCGGCATTGTTTACTCTTTTGGAGTATTCAGTTGTTAAAGTCCGTCCTAGTGAATTAAAAGAGTTAAAGCAGACTAAAAAGGTTAAACGTGCTGAACACATGGTTAACAACCTAAACGAGTATCTCTCTACTGCTCAGGTCGGTGTTACCATGACTTCCCTGATTTTAGGGTGGATTGGTGATCAATTTATTACCAATTTATTGCTAAAGATCACGGTAGTTCCAGCAAACATTCGGGATGTTATTTCGCCAATTTGCGGTGTGCTGATTTTTACTTTCTTCCACGCCGTCTTTACTGATTTGGTACCAAAGAACATGGCGATCGATAAGCCGGTACCAATCTTAATGGCAATTGTTCACCCTATCCAATTCTTCCATACGATCTTCTACCCATTCGTTTGGTTGTTTGCTGTTGTAGCTGCCTGGGTTACCAAGCTTCTCGGTTACAACGTTCAGCCTGAAGAAGATACCTATTCACAAAACGAAATTATGACCCTTTCACAGCAGTCAGAAAAAGCTGGTGAAATGGATAAAGAAGACGTTATCTTTATGCAACGGGCATTTGAAATGAACGATAAAGTTGCTGAAGATATTATGATTGACCGGACCCAATTAGCGGTGATTGACATTACTGCTTCAATTGCTGATGCAGCCCAGTTATACTTTGAAAAGAAGTTTACCCGATTCCCGGTTGTCGCTAATAACGATAAGGATCATATTCTTGGTTATATCTTTGCCTATGATATTATGCGGCAAAACCAAATTAATCCTCAACAATCAATTCGGACGATCATGCGAAAGATTCCAATCGTTTATGAAAACGAACCAATTACTAAGGTTCTCCAAGAAATGATTAAGAAGCAAGTTCCAATTGTTGTTGTTCAAGACGAATATGGTGGTACATCAGGGATTATTACCGATAAGGATATCTATGAAGAACTCTTTGGGACCGTTGGTGAGGAAATTGACCACGCCACATCAGATATGATTGAAAAGAAGGAACCGGATAGCAAGGGAAACCCTACTTATGAAGTTTCCGGTAAAATGCCGCTTGATGATTTTGAACGGTACTTCAATACTAAGATTGATCAATTTGAAAACTCAGAAGTAACAACTCTTACGGGATTCTTTCTTGAACGGCAATATGACTTAAAGGTTGGTCAGCCAATTAGAGTTGACAGTTTCTCCTTTATTCCGTTAGACTTACAAAATGCTTATGTAAATAAGTTTAAAGTAATCTACATTAAACCAAAGAAGAACACCCAATCAAAGAAAAAAGATAAGTAAAATAGTAAAATCTCCTTAGCTAGGCTTTGACCCGGCTAAGGAGATTTGTTTTATGGTGTTTAATTTTACTTTCTTCGTTGCCAAAGAAACTTAATTAACGCTTGATCAACTTGCTTATTATCATGAAGTTTAGAGTGCTGGGCATTTTTACCAGTTACCTTTAATTCGGTATATGACTTTGCTCGAGACGCAACTA
>CAMLUN010000073.1 GCA_946487795.1 uncultured Lactobacillus sp.
GGAATGGTCGAACATGTCACGCCTAGCAAAGCCGTTCGATAAGAACTCCAATGGTCAAACAACCATCCCCCAATGTAATTACCAGCCATCATTGCAATTGATATCAGGAGCATCACTACTCCCGCAGTTGTTAACGTTTGTCCTAAATATTTGTTAACATACATCGTTGTTAACGGCCAGATAAAGGCAGCCCCAGTATTGTTCAACAAGCTTGCCAATGCTACCCACTTCAGTTTAACCGTTCTTTCTTTTTTCATCCGTTCTTTTTCTAATCCCACAACTTTTTATTGAACTCCTCAAAAAGAAAGAGACCGAGATACAATCTCAATCCCAATATTAAATCCTTATAATTAATTAGTGTTCAGCTACCATGTTTTCCTGTGGCACCCGAAGCAGAGTATAACTAGACGCAATATGATTTGCTCGTAAGCTAAGACCATTTAACGGTGTATTACGGTAATGGCCCGTCATCACCGCAGCAAATGCATGTCCTGATTCGTTATCAATTTTCTGCAGTTTTTCCTTATTCCATGGTAAGCTCGTTGCTTCAACAGGAATAAGCTGCGCTCCATCACTAATTGAACTAAATCGGGAACTAACCATGTACTTAGAATTATCAGCCCAATAAGTGTATGACACGATCGGTCGCTTCCCTGATGTACTATGCTTAGCAAGAACATAATAATAATCGTTCCCTTGATCATGTAATTGTAATGGTTGGTACTTTGTGGATAGCTGTACCTGTTGACGATCATTGTAGTTAACCGGTTGAATAAAGCGAAGGTATACCAAGCTTCCTAACCATAAAATAGCCACCAAACTCATTACCACATACTGGGTAAACAATTTACCATCAAACCGTTTCTTCGTTTTAGCAATTAACATTAGCTGCTTTACCCGAATATAATGGATTACAAAACCTAAAAAGCCAATTCCAAGAATCCACATTAACCAGCCTAGCCAGTTCCAACTCATAATTTTAATTCTCCATTTCTTCTCAATAGACTTAACTTATATTGATTATCACACAAAATCATACCATTGTCCGCCCACATCACCAAAACTTAAATATTTATTCCATTTCATTCTCGCAATCTATGATAAACTTAATTTTGGCATCGAATCAAAGAATGTTCTACAATAGGACTAGTTAATCTTATATTAGCTTTGCTAAATAGCACTAAGGGGGGAAATTTATTTCATGGATAATTTGAACGAAATTGCCCAGGAATTGATCAAATTTGAACGTGAGCACGACATGAACGATAATCAGGTTGCTTTTGGTAGTCACTTATCTGTTGAACGGATTCACGATATCAAATCTGGTAACAGTAACGCAACTGATGAAGAAGCCGAATTAATTGAACGGTTCATGCAAAGCAACAACACCAGTAACGATTAATTTAATATTACAAGGCCCCTAGCATTCAAGAAAAATGAATGTTAGGGGCCTTATATGTATAAAAACTCTAATTTATTCATTAGAACAGTGAACTGATTATTCCCTAAATTTTACCGGTAATGTTACTGATTCAATCTTCTTTCTCGGGTTAGCTATCCGTTCAAATAATGTCGAAATCAAATTCTCAGCAAGGGCATGGATTGGCTGAACCACAGTCGGTAATTGTGGGGCAATTTGACAAATCAATTGTGAGCCATCATATCCAGTGACAAAAAAGTCACGATTAACTTGGTACCCCTTTTGTCGATACTGCGAAATGATCCTTAGTGCTTGAACATCATTCGATGCAATTACACCATCAAATTGTTTGGCAAAGTCTGTCTGGTCAATTTCTTCTTTAGTTAAGGTTACGAAATTGTGGCCCTGATCATTCAGATAGTCAACTACCCCCTGCAGCCGATTTAACGTTGGCGAAACGGAGGTATCCTCGTCAACAATTACTGCCAACCGGTTCACCTGATGTTGGATCATAAAACGAGCGGCTAATTTACCACCACGATAACTATCGGCTGCAACAATTGGAATATTATCAGAAAGATAACGGTCAAAGGAAACGATTGGCGCAGTCAGTTGCTGATATTCCTCAATTCCCAGGTTATGGGAACCTGAAATAATTCCGTCTACCTGATTAGCAAAAAGCATGTTTAAGTACTCATGTTCAATTTCGCGATTTTCAGCCGAAGAAGCAATAATCGTCTTGTACCCTTTTAGGAAAAGCTGGTGCTCCAACTCATTAACTAATTCAGCAAAGAACGGGTTCGTAAGATTAGGGAAAATCAAGCCAATAAATTTTGACGGTTTTCCTTGCATTGCCCGTGCAAGAGCATTCGGCTGATAGTTTAACTGGTTCATTGCTTGATGAACTTTCTTAATGGTCTTTTCACTTAAGGAACCATAATTGTTAATTACCCGTGACACAGTTGTTACGGAAACACCAGCTAATTTAGCCACATCTTGTAGTTTAGCTACCATACTTCTTCCCCAATCTTTCTCAAACTGTTTTTCATTATATCCTAATATCAAGCTCTGGGGTTAAACAAAATAATTTTAATTAAACAACTAGTGATATAGTGTTTATTAATAGAAGTTATTTAGAAATATATCTTTCGATTGATAAGAATAAATAATCGTTGTTTTTATAATAACGATAAATGTTAAAATTACTTGCTCTTTTAACATATTAATGATACTTTTTATTTAGTTTGAAATCTTAATAACTTCTTAAAAA